>NZ_JASBOI010000002.1:0-324105 GCF_039907245.1 Corynebacterium sp. c24Ua_83
TATTAACCCTCTAGTCCAGGCCAAATAGCTCCCGCTGGAATTGCGTGGGGTTCTTCAGCCGCTCGGCGTCCGGCAACTTACCTGGCAGGGTGGTGCCCTCCGCAAACGGCGCACCCGGCAGGTGGTCGCGGCCATGAGGCTGCGCCAGGCCCGAGAGATCCGGGCCGGCCGGGACGACCTGCGTGGGATTCACTTCGCGGTGGACGATGTAATAGTGCTGCTTGATCTCCTTGAAGTCGGTGGTATCGCCGAACCCAGGGATCTGGAACAACTCGCGCAGGTAGCCGTAGACGTTCGGCATCTCGCTGATCTTGTTCCGGTTCGTCTTGAAGTGCCCGTGGTAGACAGCATCGAAGCGGATCAGGGTGGCATATGCCCGGATGTCGGTCTCTGTGATGTGCTCACCCATGATGAATCGCCGGTTTGCCAGGCGCTCCTCCAACCAATCGAGGACCTCGAATACATCCTCATAAGCTTGCTCATAAGCTTCTTGTGACGCCGAAAACCCAGCCCTGTACACGCCGTTATTGAACTTTCGGAAGATGAAGTCATTGATCTCCTCCATCTCTTCCCGCTGTTCTCCTGGTGGAAGCAGGTTGGGAGCACCGGCCCGCTGGTACTCGGTCCATTCAGTTTGAAAGTCGCGGACGATCGAATTGAAATCGTTGGTCACGACCTTGCCGCTGGCTTCTTCCACCAACGCCGGCACGGTGATGCCCCGCGGGTAGCCCGGGAAGCGCTTAAAGTACGCATCCTGCAGGCGGGGGATCTGCAGTACGGGGTCGACGCCACCCGGATCCAGATCGAAAGTCCAGGAACGCTTGTCGTGGGTAGGACCCGCCAACCCCAGGGAGATCACATTTTCCAGCCCCAGCAGGCGCCGCACGATGACCGCGCGGTGCGCCCACGGGCAGGCGCGTGCGGCGACCAGCCGGTAGCGGTTCGGCTGCACTGGCCAGTGCAGCGCGTCAGCAGTGCTTCCACTGTTGCCATCTCCACTTGCAGGCTGCGGCTCCTCGCCGGTAACGGAAGCGACGATGCGGTCGCCGATGTAATTGGTATCCCGTTTGAACTCGCCGTCGGTAGAGGCATTTTGGGCATCGCCGGCCCAGTCCTTCCGTGAATCTTTCTGAGCTTCTGTGGCCATGCCCTTCCTTCCTGTTGTTTGCCCTATCTAGCTTTAGGCTTCGCCGATCTCTGCAAGAACCTCCCGCATCAGTTCCGCTGCCTGGGTGGGAGTCTTACCCACCCGCACACCAGCTTCCTCCAGCGCGACCTTCTTTGCCTCGGCCGTGCCCGAGGAACCGCTGACGATAGCTCCGGCATGCCCCATGGTCTTGCCCTCCGGAGCAGTGAAACCTGCGACGTAGCCCACCACGGGCTTAGTGACGTTCTTCGCGATGTACTCGGCGGCGCGCTCTTCAGCATCGCCACCAATCTCGCCGATCATGATGATCGCCTTGGTCTCTGGATCATTTTGGAAGGCCTCAATCGCATCGATGTGGGTGGTGCCGATAATCGGATCGCCACCGATGCCAATGCAGCTGGTGAACCCCACGTCGGAGAGCTCGTGCATCACCTGGTACGTCAGAGTGCCGGACTTGGATACCAGACCGATCTTGCCAGCCTCACCGGCGGAATCAGAGGGGATAATGCCCGCATTGGACTGCCCGGGAGAAATGATGCCAGGGCAGTTCGGCCCGATGATGCGGGTCTTGGAGTTCTTCGCCAGGGCAAAGAAGCTCGCTGTGTCGTTGACCGGCACGCCTTCGGTAATGAGCACAACCAGCGGCATCTCTGCCTTGATTGCCTCTTCTGCCGCAGCCTTGGTGAACTTCGCCGGGACGAAGATAACCGAGACATTCGCGCCAGTTTCTTCCATTGCCTCAGTAACGGAAGCGAAAACAGGTACCTGCTTGCCGCCTTCAAAGGTGACCGTCTGTCCGCCCTTGGAGGGGTTCACGCCGCCGACGATGTTGGATCCGGAGTCCAGCATGCGTTGGGAGTGCTTCATGCCCTCCGAGCCGGTCATTCCTTGGACGATGATCTTGGAATCGCGATCTAGAAAAATAGCCATAGTTTTTAGTCCTCTACCTGTTGGAATCCGTGGTGCTTATTTGTTCTGATCAGCCTGGGAAGCTAGCTCCGCGGCTCTGCGCGCGGCGCCGTCCATCGTGTCTTCCCGCTGCAGATTCGGCAGGTTGGCATCGTCCAAGAGCTTCCGACCCTCTTCTGCATTGTTGCCATCCAGGCGGACAACTAGGGGCTTCGGCTCGATTCCTTCAGCGGCCAGGATCTTGTAAGCCTGAATGATTCCGTTAGCAACCTCATCGCATGCGGTGATTCCACCGAAAACGTTGACCAATATCGACCTGACCTGTTCATCTGCAAGGATTACTTCCAAGCCATTGGCCATGATCTCAGCATCGGCACCACCTCCGATATCCAGGAAGTTGGCGGGCTTCGGGGCGCCGGGGAATTCCTCGCCGGCGTAGGCGACCACATCCAGGGTGGACATCACCAGACCGGCACCGTTGCCGATTACGCCCACCGAGCCGTCCAACTTCACGTAGTTCAAGCCCATCGTCTGGGCCTTCAACTCCAGCGGATCGGTGGTGTTGTGATCTGCTAGCTCGGAATGCTCCGGGTGGCGGAAGTCTGCGTTGTCGTCCAAGGTCATCTTGCCGTCGATCGCCAGCAGCTCCCCGGAATTGGTCTTGACCAGCGGGTTGACCTCAACCAGCGTGGCATCTTCGCCAACGTAGGTCTCGTAGAGCTTCTGCAGAACGGGTACCAGCTTCTCCACATCGTCTGCGGGGAAGCCGGCATCTTCTGCAATTTCGCGGGCAATGGAGTCCGTCAGCCCCTCCAGCGGGGAGAAATTGCGGCGGACGAGCGCCTCCGGCCGCTCCTTGGCCAGCTTTTCGATGTCCATGCCACCCTCGCGAGACAGCATGGCAAGGTACTGGCGCTGCGTGCGGTCCAGCATGATGGAGAAGTAGTACTCCTCGGCGATATCCGCCCCCTCGGCAACCATGACCTTGCGCACGGTGTGCCCCTTAATATCCAGCCCCAGAATGTCCTTCCCCGCCGCGGCTGCTTCGGCTGGCGAGTGGGCCAGTTTTACACCCCCGGCCTTGCCTCGGCCGCCAACCTTCACCTGGGCCTTTACGATTACGGTGCCGCCTAGCTTCTCCGCAGCCCGTTCAGCTTCCGCAGATGATGTGGCAACGATGCCCTGCAGGACAGGTACGTCGTAGTTTTCGAAAAGATCTCGAGCTTGGTACTCGTATAGATCCACTTAAATTCTCCATACATTCTGTAGGTGGGAAAGGTCAGAATATGCGACGAGCCCACTTATGACCTACCTCACTTTGGAGGCAACTTTGTGAGCTCTCAGAAACCATCGTAATGAAAAAAATGCATACTCGACAGAAAGCGCTGCTAGCTATCGTCCAGGGCGCGCAGGTAGAAGCGGCGGATAAGAGCACGCCGCGGCAGGTCGAGGACTGGGCGCAGCACGGGGAAACGGGCTGGCTGAGACTTGGCGTCAATAAGAAAAAGAACCCTTCCATCCTGCAACCGCTCGAGGGTGAAGGTCTCCTCGCCCCGTTCGGCGTGGCCGGGGAGGGTGCCATAAGTAAAGCCGCAGCGGCCGGGCGCGGAGAAAGCGTCGACCACCCGGCAGCGGAACGTCCACGGCCCGAAGCCGAGTGCGACCTCGGCGCCAGTCTCTACAACCTCGTGGGTGGGGCGCACGCGGAAGAGACCGCTGCGCTGCACACCCCAGCGGAAAAGCCGGTCGGAAGCGGCATCAAAGTCCGCGTCGATGACCCGCGACATGTGCAGCTCCGGGAAGCCGTCGGTCGAGGTGTAGGAGAGGGGAGTCATGGGAAACCCAGGCTACTGGATGTGCCCGGCGATCTGTGCGTGCTCTGGGACGTAAGGGACGAAACCCTGCACGTAGGCACCCATGGCAATCAGCGCGTTGACCCTTTCCCAGATCGGCGGGTGGGTAGCGGAAAAATTCCGTTTCTTCGTCATGGCGCGCTTGAAGACGGACCCCTTCTTGCCTGCGTCGGAATTGTGGAAGCCCTGGATGATGTCCTGCTCCGGCGCGTACAGCGCCAGGGAGCCAGGTGTGCCGTACATGGAGTTCTGCACGGTTGAAGGGTTCGCCTGGTGGAACGCGCGGATAGTGATCAGGGCTTGCGCCAGTGCGGTGGGGTTACGACACAGGGAGACCCCGTGGCTATCGGCCTGTTGCTCGCGGTGGCGAGACATGTAGGCTCTGGCGATATTGGCCAGCGCAGGGGCGGCGAGGATTACACAGAAGGAGATCAGCAAGATCACGATGGCGGCGATAGCGTTTCCGCCGCCGTTCGAGTTGGAGCTAGAGCGGCTCCGGTTGTTGTTGCTGAAGCTGCCGTAGATAAACACCGACTGCAAGATGGAAATAACAGATGCGATGGCCACCAGCTGCGTCATCACGCGATTATCGTCGGCGGTCAGGTGGCTCATCTCGTGGGCGATGACGGCCTGCATCTGCTCGCGGTTCAGCAGGTACCCAAGCTCTTCGGTAACGACGATGGTGCCGGTGTGGGGCTTGTTGCGCTTGCCTCCCAGGGCGTAGGCGTTGGGCACGCCGGTGCCGATGAGCACATAAACCTTCGGCGGGGAGGGCAGGCCTGCGGCGATCGACATCTCTTCCACGATGTTGTAGACCATGCCCTTTTCCACCTTGCGCTTCTCGCCGCCGATGGCGGAGATCACGGTCTTGGTGGAAAAGAAGTACGAATACAGCAGGATCAGCGCGGCAACTGGGATGGCGACCCCGGCGGAGATCAGGATGACCTTGCCCAGGGTGTTGTAGTCCAGGTCTCCGCCCTGGATGCCGACGTAGGCTGCGCAGGCGCAGGCCACGATGGAAAGCTGCAGCACCAGCACGTTCGCAATCCACGCGACGGCGACGCCTTTGCGTAGCTGCGAAAGCGATTCGTCAAAGGTTCTTGGCTGGTTGGACATTGTCCGTTATCCGTCCTTTCAGCACTTTCAGTGCTCACGAGTCCTGCCCGCTAGGTGCGACGCTTAAGAAGCGGAAGTGGCATTGAGGGGGCGGGGCAGGGCAAGAAAGCTAGAAAGAAACGTCCGGAGCCTGGCGCTTGGACTCTTCCACCTGGAAGAACCCGAAGGGCTGGAAGCCGTGCACGGAAGCGACGATGTTGGTCGGCACGGACTGGATTGCGGTGTTGTAGGCGTTCGTGGAGGAGTTGTAGTACTGGCGGGCGAAGCCCACCTTGTTCTCGGTGGAGGCGAGCTCTTCCTGCAGCTGCTGGAAATTGCGGGAGGCCTGCAGCTCCGGGTACGCCTCGGCGGTGGCGCGCAGGGTAGCCATGGTGCGACCGAACACGGCGTCTGCCTGGGAGGCATCCTGCACGTTGCCGGTTGCCTGCGCGCGTTCGGTGGCGGTGCGCAGCTCGGCGATGTCGTGGAACACCTTGGCTTCGTGGTTGGCGTAACCCTTGACGGTGGCCACCAGGTTGGGGATCAGGTCGCCGCGGCGCTGCAGCTGGGTATCGATCTGGGCGTAAGCCTCGTTAACCGTGTTCCGCTTCTTGACGAGGCTGTTGTACATGGCGAACCAGATGATGGCGAGGACTACGAGGATGGCGAGGATGACAACTGCGATGATCATGTAAGCAAAACTTCCCTAAAAAACTCTTGAACGTACGTATCTAGAAAATCTCGGCGCATGGCGGTTCGGTAGCGACCCGCACAGGCTAACAGTATTGGAATGTATTATCGCCAACGTTTGTTCCCGGCGCAGGCGGGGAAGTCGAAAAATTTTTCTTGCTAAGGCTGGCTAGGGTGGGGGCATGCCTACAAACTCAAACCCGATGGTCGAACGTCAGCTTTCCCACCGCACGATCAGGGAGTTCACGGATCAGCCGGTGGATGACCAGACTCTGGAAACCATCTATGACGTAGCCATGCGCACGGCATCTTCCCGCGGGATGCAGCAGGCCAGCATCATTCGCGTGACGGATACGCAGCTGCGGGAACGCCTGGCGGAGATCGGCAACCAGGAGTACGTCCGCCGCGCGCCGGTGTACCTGTTGTTCCTGGCGGATACGGCGCGGAATGCGCAGATCTTGCGGGAAAACGGGGGCGACCCGCGGGCCGCCGGACGCACGAAGGCTTTCGTGGAGGCCTTCACCGACGCCTGCCTGATGGCGCAGAATGTGGTGAACGCCGCCGAGTCCTTTGGCCTGGGCGCCAATTATCTGGGCAATATTCACAACGACACTGCCGGGGTGATTGAGCTGCTTCAGCTGCCGCGCTACACCTTCCCGGTGGTGGGGCTTACCCTGGGCTGGCCGAACCAGGATCCGCAGCTGAAGCCTCGCATGTCGCGCAGGTTCCGTGTGATGGAAAACGGCTACCAGACCAGCGAGAACCTGACCGCCGACCTGGCGGATTACGATGCGGAGATGCGGACCTACTATGACCTACGCAACGCCAACCAGCGCGTGGATAGCTTCACCAACCAGGTCTTGAAGAACTTCCCCTTCACCCGTGACAGCAACGATGACTCGCTGCAAGCCGCGCGCTGGCAAGGCTTTATTGTTTAGTGTTTTTTCTTCCTGTCTTCTTTTTTGACGCCCACAGCGTCACCCGCGCCTAACCTCAAATTAACCTGACGTTCAGAAACCTGGGTTAGTATCCGCAGGAGTTTATAAAACTATTGCAATAGTCGCCGGGCGGGCCTGGAAGCTTGGCGTCAAAAAGAATTGCAGGACGAGACTTCAAGGGTGAGAGAAAAGTGACCAAGAACAAGAGCCTCAAGATCACGATGGCCACTGTGATGGCTACGACAATGTCCCTTTCCGCAGTGAATGTGGCGCCGGCGGTTGCAGTGCCGACCGTGCCGACGATCGCGGGTTCCGAGGGAGTACCGGGTTACCCGCATCCGGTGCAGCACCCGGGCGCCCCAACCCCGCAGCCTTTCGGCCCGGAGTACCTGGGCGGCTACATCTCTGACATCAGCTCCCACGGCTACGGCGTGTACCTGGACGTCGTCGATGGCTTCAACGATGTGCGCGCCAACCACCCGGCAATCATGCAGCAGAACCTGGACAAGGTTGTGAAGATCAACAACGCTGCGCAGAACAACCCGGGCGCTATCCAGCGTGCGCAGAAGGACGCCCGCGCGGACAAGGCGGGCGTGATGGATGCGTTCTCCGACTCGCTGGGCGACGAACTTGGCCGCCACTTCCGTGCTGCCCTGCGTGAGAACCGCCTGCCGAAGACCCAGTACCTGCTGGGCAACGGCTACCTGGCACGTGCGGGCGGAGTGGCTTCCTCCACCTTCGTGGAGAAGATGGTGTTTGGTTACGACCGTCCGTTCGTGGTCGCTCCGGAGCGCATCAAGAAGTACGAGGATGGCCAGAACAAGTACTACGGCACCTCCAAGTCCTACCCGTCTGGTCACACCAACCAGGCCGTGTGGTCCACCACTCTGCTGGCTCTTACCCTGCCGGAGCTGGCTCCGCAGATCCTGGCTCGCGGTTCCGAGGCTGGCAACAACCGCGTTGTCATGGGCGTGCACTACCCGCTGGACGTCATGGGTGGCCGCATGTCCGGCACCGCCGCTGCCGCTGACCGCTGGAACGATCCGAAGATGCGCGACGCAGTCCAGCAGGCGGGCAAGGAGCTGCGCGCGGAGCTGGAGTGGCGCGCGGGTCGCCCGATCGCGGAGGTCATCAAGAAGGACAAGCCATACCGCTCCACCGATCAGGCTGTGCGCGAGTACACCGACCGCATGACCTACGGCTTCCCGAAGATCTACCGCAAGGATGCGCCGATGATCGTGCCGCAGGCTGCGCCGGATCTGCTGCTGCCGAAGTTCCCGAAGCTGAGCTACAACCAGCGCGCCTCCATCCTGCGCCAGACCGCCATCCCGTCCGGTTCCCCGCTGGACGATCAGGGCCCGCGCGGCTCCTGGCAGCGCCTGAACATGGCTGCCGCATTTGCCGCAAAGGTCAAGGTAAACGGCGACGGCAGCGTCACCGTTCTTCGCTAATTGCTGGCTAGCTGGCGGCTAATCGTCAGCTAGGCGGCAGCGCAAAAAGGGAGGCGGGGGAGCAGGGGTAACCTTGTCCAAATTGTTACCTCTGTGACGCATGTGAATCCCCGCTTCTGCGCTAGGGTTAGGTTTATGGAAGCCGCATCTGTATCCACTCAAACCCCAGCTGGGCGCTCCTTTCGTAGCGCCATCCGCCGTCGCCTCGGCGCCCTGATGGCAGGCGTGGCGCTGGCCATCTCCGCCGTTTTCGGCTCGGCCTTCACCGCGCCAGATGCCGCCGCCGCGCCCGCTGGTTCCGCAGATGCATTCTTGCAAGCTACCGGCCAACCCGGCCCGCACCGCGTTCCGGGCCACTACTTCACCTCTCCGGGTATTCCGAAGGCTCAGCGTGCCGCGGCGCCCAGCGTTCTGGCTGGGCCTTCCATGCCGATCTACGTTGGCAACAACATCTGCACCCTGGGTGTGGTTGGCTACGACAAGGCCGGAAACAAGGTGGGCATCACCGCAGGCCACTGCGGTGGGCCCGGTGCTCCGGTCGTTTCTATGGACGCCGAGGGAGCCGGCCAAATCGGCACCGTCGTCCGCAACGGGTACCCGGACTACGCCGTGATCAAATTCAACAACAAGGTGCGCCTGACCCGCGGCTACAATAACGTTCACCTCAACGCCCTCGGCGGCTCCACCCCGGCGAGCCTGCAGCAGATGTGCAAGACCGGTGTGGCCACCGGAGTTTCCTGCGGCCCCATGCTGGCGATCTCCGGGCCGTTCCTGGTTTCCCACCTGTGCGGCTCTATGGGAGATTCGGGAGCCCCGATTTACGTCGGCAACCGGTTGGTCGGCATCGTCAACGGTGGCGTGGCCAACCTGCCTTCCTGCACCACCCCGCTGCAGGGGCCGCTGCACGCGCCGACGGCGGGTGCAGCGTGGAACGTGATCGCCGCGGATCTTAATGCGGCCGGCGGGGTGGGAGCCGGATTCCGTCTGGCCTAGTTTTACTTAGCCCAAGCGCCCTCTGCCCAGTTGCAGCAGGGCCTTTGCTATTTCTACGCCCTCGGGGCCAAACTCTGCGCGGAATTGGTTAATGATGGCGACCTCGCGGGTGTAGACCAGCTTCGTTCCGCCGGAGCCCAAGCGCGTTTTACCGATCGCCTTCGATACCTCGCTGCGACGGTGGATTGCGTCGATGATGACGCGGTCGAGGCGGTTGATCTCCTCGCGGTAGGATTGAATTTCTGAATCCGACAAGGGATCGTCCGTGCCCGAGGGCATGCGGACGGTGAACTCGTTGGGCTTCGACGAAGCCGCAGAATCGTTGTCGCTCATGCGTTGTATTCTACCGCTAGTCCGGAAGCCGAGATCCGAAAGAGCCCCGGGGCACATGCACCGGCGAATTTCGGGTAATTTTTTGAGGGAGCACAAAGGGAGACATGAACAACCAGCACGATCCGTTTGCCGACCTGCCGCTGCCTGAAGAACCAACGCTTTTCGACGACGAGGTTCCGCCGCCGGCGGACGAGCTGCCGCCGGAGGGGTACGAAAGCGTGCTGGCGAACATGCACTCCGACAGCCCGGAGTACGCTCCGCAGCCGCAACGGGCAGGGAAGCGGACGGAACAGACACCGGCGCAGCCGCACAGGGATGCTGGGACGATTGCGGGGGAGACGGGGCGTCAAAAAGAAAGGTTCCTCGAAGGCCTCAACCCACAGCAGCGGCAGGCGGTGGAGCACATGGGCAGCCCGCTGCTGATCGTGGCGGGCGCGGGCTCCGGCAAGACGAGTGTGCTGACGCGCCGGATTGCATACCTGCTGGCAAATGGGGTGGCGCCGTGGCAGATCCTGGCGATCACCTTCACTAACAAGGCCGCAGCGGAGATGCGCGAGCGCGTGGTGGATATGGTCGGCTCGCAGGCGGAGCGCATGTGGGTCTCCACTTTCCACTCCTTTTGTGTGCGCGTGCTGCGTGCCAATGCACACCTCGCACCGGGGCTGAACACGAACTTCAGCATCTACGACTCGGACGATTCCAAGCGCCTGATGACGATGATCATCAAGGATGCCTCGCTGGACTTGAAGGAGTTCTCGCCGCGTGGGGTGCTGAATGTGATCTCCAATTGGAAGAACGAACTGGTCGGCCCTGCCGGGGCGCTGGAGGAAGCACAGCGCGATTCCAACCCCCACACCGCCCAGATCGCCACGCTGTACAAGACGTATCAGAACCGCCTGCGGGCGGCGAACGCGGTGGACTTTGACGATCTGATCGGTGAGGTCGTGGCGATCCTGAACAACAACCCGGACGTGCGCGAGCACTACCGGCGCCGTTTCCGTCACATCATGGTCGACGAGTACCAGGACACGAACCACGCACAATACGAGCTGGTGGCGTCTCTCGCGGGCAAGGGCAAGGCCGAGTGCGAGCTGTGCGTGGTGGGCGATGCCGACCAGTCGATCTACGCTTTCCGCGGCGCGACGATCCGCAACATCGAGGAGTTCGAGCGCGACTACCCGGATGCCCACACGATCCTGCTGGAGCAGAACTACCGCTCCACCCAGAAGATCCTGTCCGCAGCGAACGCGGTGATCGACCGGAACCAGGGGCGCCGCCCGAAGAAGCTGTGGACGGATCTGGGTGATGGCGAGCTGATCGGCGGCTACGTTGCGGACAACGAGCACGACGAGGCGAACTTCATCGTCGAGCAGATCGACGACCTGGTGGACAACGAGGGCTACTCCTACGGCGACATCTCGATCATGTACCGCACCAATAACGCCTCTCGTGCGATCGAGGACGTGCTGGTGCGCTCCGGAATGCCGTACAAGGTCGTCGGTGGCACGCGCTTCTACGAGCGCCGCGAGATCCGCGACATTGTGGCTTATCTCAAGGTTCTGGACAACGCGGACGACACGGTGGCGCTGCGGCGCATCATCAACACCCCGCGACGCGGAATCGGGGACAAGGCCATCGCGCAGGTCACTGTGCACGCGGAGGGTCAGGGGATCGGTTTTTCGGCTGCTCTTGGTGACGCCGCCGCGGGGAAAGTAGCCGGCCTTTCCGCACGCGGCCGCAATTCCATTGGCAAGTTCCTGGAAATGATGAACGCGTTGCGGGCGGAGACGGAGTCTATGGAGATGACGGCCTCGGACGGGTCCGGACTGGGATTGCCCGACCTGGGGCGGGTGATCTCTGCGGTGCTGGACATGACCGGCTACAAGGAGCTGCTAGAGAAGTCCAACGACCCGCAGGATGGGGCGCGCCTGGACAACCTGAACGAGCTGGTGAGCGTGGGACATGAATTCTCGCAGGAGTCGGCGAACCTGAAGGCGTACGAGGAGATGCCGGGTGGTGGCACCGCCGGTAGCGCTGGTAGCAGCGATGGCAGCGCCGACGCTGCCGACGCCATGCTCGCCGAAGGGGAAGCACCGCTGGGTAGCCTGCAGGCCTTCCTAGAGCGCGTGAGCCTGGTAGCGGACGCGGACCAGATCCCCGCGGACGAGCAGGACATGGTGACGCTTATGACATTGCACACCGCCAAGGGGTTGGAGTTCCCCGTGGTGTTCCTGACCGGCTGGGAGGACGGCCAGTTTCCGCACATGCGCGCGCTGGGTGACCCGACGGAGCTGGCCGAGGAGCGGCGCCTGGCCTATGTGGGCATTACCCGCGCAAAGCAGCGGCTGTTCCTTACCCGCGCGATTACGCGCAGCGGTTGGGGCGCACCGGTGAACAACCCGCCGTCGCGCTTCCTTTCCGAGGTGCCGGAGGACCTGATGGAATGGATCCGCGAGGAGCCCGCCCGCTTCGGCAGTAGTGTGGATTCCACCTGGGGTGGCGGTGGCTACGCCGATGGCACCAGCTTCGGCGGCTCAGGCGGCTCGGGTGGCTGGGGCGCGGGGTCCAGCGGCTGGGGCGGCCAGTCCTACCGGAAGCCAGCGAAGAAGGCGAAGCCTGCCTTCGGAGCCGGGGCGAAGAAGAACCAGGATCTCGACTTGGCGGTGGGGGACAAAGTCAACCACGACAAGTACGGCCTGGGCACGGTGAAGAGCGTGGACGGCAGTGGCTCGCACACGACCTGCATGATCGACTTCGGTAGCCAGGGCACGGTGCGTTTGATGTTGTTCGGTGGCGTGCCGATGGAGAAGCTCTAGCCCCTGGGGCTCTGGCGGCACTCAACCAGCGTGTTGCAGAAGTGACGATTGTGACCAATGTTGCGCAGAAAATGTTTTCTTAATGTAACGTAACAGCATCCTCTTTCGATGGGTTAGGCGTAACAAGAAGGGTATTAATGCAAAACAATCAACAAGTGACTTCCAAATTGCAAGACCTTAAGCACTTGGGCGAGGCCGCCTGGGCGGAGACCCACGCTATTGCCACCGGCCTGGGGACTGCGCTGAAATCGGGCGTAGTCGTCAGGGGTGGCGGCGTTAAGGGGAAAGCCAAGCTGGTCGAAAGCATCGCCCGCTACGGCTTCACCGCTGGTCGTCAGGCGTGGTACGCAGCAGAAGTAGCGCCGAACCGCACGGCCATCATTGATGACATCGGCGAGCGCACGTATGCGGAGGTTCGCAGCGATTCGCTGGCCTTCGCTCGCGCACTGCAGCGCATGGGCTTGGGGCCGGGCAAGAACATTGCGGTCATGGCCCGCAATTCCCGCGTGGTCGTCTACGCGCTGGTCGCCAAGGGATTCATCGGGGCGGACATTAGCCTGCTCAACCCGGCTTCCAGTCCAGTCCAGCTGCAGAAGAGTATGGAGGAGCTGGATGTTCACACCATCATCATCGACGAGGAGTTCGCGGACAGGCTGCCCGCGGACTATTCGCGCGCCAATGTGATCATCGGCTACGCGGAGGACCTGGAGAACCCGCAGGCTCCGAACCCGGAATGGGAAACCTTCCAGCAGGTCATCGACCACGCGCCCTCCGAAGCGGAGGAGAAGCTGCCTAAGATCCCGAAGCGCGGCTTCATCACCATCTTGAGCTCCGGCACCTCTGGCACCCCGAAGGCCGTAGTGCACCGGGAGCCGCCCATCCCGACTCCGCTGGCGGATCTTGTCACCTGGATCCCGTGGCGGGCGGAGATGATGATCCAACAGACGGCCTCTATGTTCCACTCGTGGGGCTGGGCGAACCTCAATCTGATCTTCGCCCACCGTGCGACTGTGGTGTTCCGCCGTGACTTCGACCCAGTGCAGGCGATGGAGGACGTCGAGCGTTACAAGGTCAACGGCATCATCACCTCGCCCATCTTCATTAAGGAGCAGCTCAAGGTCGCGCAGAACGGCGACTACGACGCGTCGTCGATTGAGTTCATCGTGTCCTCCGGCAATGCCATGCACGAAGATCTGCTCCGCGGCCTCCACAAGCAATTCGGTCCCGTGGTCTGCAACTTCTACGGATCCACCGAAAACAGCGTGGTCGCCATTGCCAAGAAGGAGGAACTCGTTGAGAATCCGGCGCTGGCTGGGCGTCCGGTTCGTGGCGTACGCGTCAAGATCTTGGACGACGACGGCAACGTGCTGCCGCCGAACACCCCGGGCCGCATCTATGCCCGGGGCACCATGACCATGCGCCGCTATGCCCACACGCGCGATCAGATGAAGATCAAGCACGGGCTGCTGGAGATCGGCGACCGCGGATACCTCGATGAGGACGGTCGCCTGTTCGTGCTCGGCCGGGCGGACGACATGATCATCGTCGGCGGCGAGAACGTGTACCCGCGCAGCGTGGAAGAGGTGCTGGCACCAATGCCTGGCATTCGAGACCTCTACGCAAAGGGCGTGGACGATGAAGAGAGCTTTAAGCGCATGGCGGTGTGGATCGTGCGTGAAGACAACCCGGAGGGCGAGGCGCTGACCAAGGAGTCTGTCCAGGAATGGGTTAGGGACAACCTGGCGGAGCACTCCGTTCCGCGTGAGGTTACGTTCCTGGATAAGCTTCCGCGAAACGCAACTGGTAAGGTCATGCCGGCAAAGCTTCCGAACAGCTAACATTTTCGCTTCTCGATCGATAGCCTTAGTACGGCATAAAAACACATACGGGAGAAACTGATGAAGAAAATTGCACGCATTCTGACTGCGGCGGTAGCCGTGGCGGGATCTGTCATGGGTCTGGCGCCTGCTGCCCAGGCTGCCCCGGGAAACACCGTGCTGCTTGGTGATTCCTACTTCGCTAATACAACGCTCAACCAGATTATTGACGCCAAGCGCGGTGGCGCACGTGGTTGCATCAAGGGCAAGTTCCGCGTAGCCACTGAGCTGCAGCGCCTGACGGGCGCTCGCGTGGATGATTACTCCTGCAACGGCAAGGAGCTGTACCTGGGCCGCGAGCCGCTGGAGGCTCGCCTGGATCAGGCTATCCGCGATGGCAAGCTGAACCGCCACACGCGCAACGTGCCGATCATGGTCGGTGCTAACGACACCTACCGCACCCTGGATCCGATCAACAACCGTGCAGCGGCTCGATCCTATGATCGTCTCGCTAACAAGATCAAGCGCGCTGCTCCGAACGCTCGTATCCAGTTCGTAAGCTACCCGCACCTCACGAACGATCGCGCTGGCCTGTGCCTGATCCGTCTGAATGGTCTGCCGCCGATTCAGGCTCCGTTCCCGATCGTGAAGGAAGCCGAGCGTCAGCTGTGGCGACAGGCTAACGATGCCGCCAAGCGCAACGGTGGCGTTTTCGTCGACCTGCACCGCTCCACCCGCGGGCACGATACCTGCCAGCCGGGCGGTAAGGCTTGGGTTGCCGGAGTCATCGATACTCAGACTCCGCACTACAACCTGACCCTGCACATGTCCCACGACGGTGTGACCAATGCGGCCAAGCAGATCGGCGCTGCTCTGAAGTAAAACTTCGGAAAGCCTCGGCTTCCGGGGTGGGGGGATCCCCACCTCGAAAGCCAAAGTCGCAGGAGGCAGGCGAAAAACCTCCCGACCGCCTTTACAGAGGCAGTCGGGAGGTTTCCTTTGTGGCCATAAACGGCCGGAGGCTCAAAGCTTGGGTGTAGAGCTAAAGCTTAGAGCTGGATGCCGCGCTCGGCGAGCCAAGGCTTCGGGTCGATAGCCTCGCCGCCGTTCGGGTGAACCTCGAAGTGCAGGTGGGAGCCGGTAGAGAAGCCCAGGGAACCCATTCCAGCGATCTTCTGGCCGGCGGTTACACGGTCGCCAACCTTAACGTCCAGGGTGGCCATGTGACCGTAGACGGTGACGGTGCCGTCGTCGTGCTTGATGCGGATCCAGTTGCCGAAGCCGGAAGCTGGGCCGGAGTCGATGACGGTGCCGTCGTGTACGGCGCGGATGGCGGTGCCCACAGCGTTGGCGATGTCGATGCCCTTGTGGAAGGTGCCCCAACGCGGACCGAAGCCGGAGGTGAAGGAGCCCTCGGCGGGCTTGACGAACTCGGGCATACGAGCAGCCAGATCAGCCTCGGTGCGCTCCTTGGCGAAACGCAGGGCGGAATCGAGCTGCTGAGACAGATCGGAAACCGGCTTGGCCTGCGGAACCTCTAGGATCTGCGGAGCTTCGTTGGCGGTCGCCTGAGCGTCCGCCGGAGCTGCAGAGCCCTGAGCGCCCTCGCCCTGGGCGAGGATGGTGGTGTTCTCGGAAGCCAGGGCGATGTCGTCCTTGGAGTCCTGGGATGCACCGGCGGTAGCGCCGGCAGCGCCAGCAGTAGTCACAGCGGTGGTAGCGACGGCCACGAGCGCGAAGCGGCGCTTCGCGGTGTTCTCCTGCTTGCGGTGGATGCCGGTACGGCTCGCTTCAGTAGTGTTTCGCACTGTCCTAGTAACCCTTTGACCTAATCGATGTTTCTTAACAACTGTCACATGTGATTTCGCACTATCGCTTTCGCTCCTCCTCGAGCCTGGTTGTTGGGGCTCGAGTCTGTTGCGCAAGCAATTTGTAACCACTTTGTTATCAACGGAACGTAACACTATCGGTTTGGCAACATTGCGGCAACTAAATCGGCTAAAAATAACGCTTTGGTTACATTGCGGGGGTAGTGAAGTTAACCTTATCTGAGCCTAAGAATGCATTTCTCCTGCTCCAGGCGTTTTTCTGCCATTTTCGTAACGGTTGAACCCCGCTAGTGATCTTTATTACGTTACCCACAAACCCTCAAGTAGAACCTTAAGTGTGTCTGCGTTAGAGGGGGTAGAGCGGGTACATTGCGGGCGCCGAACGGGAGCCGACCGGGCAATAACCAGACGCACAAGAGGGTCTAGAAGGTGGGTCAGTCCGCCAGGTGGCTGCCACTGTTAGGCACAATAGGACGGGTGAGTAAAGATTCTGCTGCCCAACGACCCGGATCCCGACGATCTGCGTCTTCACGACGCCCCGGCTCCAGCCGCACCAGGCGGACGTCGCCCGCCAGCAGTGCAGACAGAATTAAAGGCGCTGGTGCCAACACCACCGACGGTGCTGGCAACGAGCGCTTTGTTGCGGCGAAGCCCACCGGTGCCACGAACGCTAAGGCCACTCCAAAGGCCAAGTCTAAGGCTGCCGCAGATGCGTCGGCTGGCGGCGCGAAGGCTGCGGTTGTGAACTGGTGGTCGAAGTGGAAGCCCCATGTCAAGCGCTTTGGTCCCCAGCTGATGATTAATCACGCTGTAACTCTGGGCGTCATTGTTATCATCGCCGTCCTCATCGGCATCGGCGCGGGCTTTAGTGTAGTCCCCGCCAGTATCGCCTCTATGTGGATGGTGTTTAACCTGGCCCCCGTTGAGATGGCGGGGGCGAAGCTGGGCTTCGTGCCGCTGCTGCCCGCGCTGGTGTTGGTGTGGGGGCATGCGAAGCGTGCGACCACGGTGCTGGGCAATTCGATAAGCGTGCGCGGCCTGCGGGTATTCACCACATTAAGCCTGCTGATTCCCATGCTGCTGACGTGCATTGCGTGGGTGATGCTGTGGGATGCCTCCAGGGTCTACGACATCACCCCGCCGAACCTGCTGGTGGCGCTGATCTCCACGGCGCTGGTGAACGGCGCTGCGATTGTTATCGGCATGCGGGCCCGCGTGTGGCGAGCACTGTTGCTGCGCCGTGGTTGGTCCACGTGGCCGGTGGAGTCGATGCTGCTAGCCGGACGCTTCCTCAAGTGGATGGCCGCAGCCGGTGCCCTCGCCGCTGCCGTATATCTATTGACGAACATGGAGGCAGTCGGCAAGGCCTACGAAATCACTTCCTCCACCATGGGCGTTCTGGGGCTGACCTTCGTCGCGTTGCTGTATGTGCCAAATGTGGTGGTCGCGGCGATGGCGGTGCTGCTGGGCGGTGAGTTCCACGTCGGTAACGGCGCGGTCAGCCTCTTTACCGCCAACAACGTGAATCTGCCACCGCTGCCGGTCCTGGCCGCGATCCCCAACGATCAGATTCCTTTCGGCGCTGTGCTGCTGGCCGTCCCCGCTTGTGTGGCGGTCGCGTGCGTTTACACGTTCCTGCGTGGCCGCACTTATGTGGAGGCGCCGCTGCTGCAGGGCGTGGGGGCTGGTGCCTGCGCCGGGCTGATCGGCTTCTGCACCTCCTGGCTGGCCGGCGGCGAGCTGGGCGTGTACGGGCGCGCGGGTGCGGTCGAGTGGCTCTTTGCCGTGGAGCTCGCCGCCTGGCTGCTGGTGCCCGCCGCCGTGATGATGTTCCTCACCGCCCGTCGTGGCGAGTCCGTGGTTGAGGACATCCCGGAGGCCGAGGTTGTGGAGCCGGGAGAATCCCAGCAAGCTCAGACTGAGACCGAGCATGATGCCGAGGCAGGCACTGACGATGCTGACGATGCAGCAGACGGTGCGGAAAGCACGGACACTGACTCTTCTGAAGATGACGCCCCTACGGAGGAACTGGAGGACGGGGAAGATGGGGGCGTCATCAAGAAAGAACGAGAAGATACAAAAGATACAGAAGACAAAGAAGACAAAGAAGACAAAGAAGACACAGAAACAGAGGAAGAAGCAGACGATGAGGATAGTGATTCTGGCGAGCGGGACGGGGACTCTGCTCCAGAGCGTGATTGATAACGTCGACCGCTCGCGGGTGGAGATCCTCGCCGTGGGCAGCGACCGACAGTGCGAGGCGCTGGAGCGCGCCGAGCGCGCGGGTATCGAGAACTTCCTGGTCGAATACGTGCCAAAGCAGACCGACCGGGAAAAGTGGAACGAAGATCTGGCGGACAAGCTCGCCAGCTACGAGCCCGACCTGGTGGTGAGCGCCGGCTTCATGCGCATCATCGGCCCGAAGGTGGTTGAGCGTTTCGAGGGGAAGATCATCAACACCCACCCGGCGCTGCTGCCCGCATTCCCCGGGGCGCACGCTGTTGAAGATGCACTAAATTACGGTGTTCGCGTAACCGGGTCTACAGTTCATGTTGTAGATAGTGGCGTGGACACGGGACCGATCATCGCCCAGAAGGCGGTGGCGGTCGCGCGGGACGACACGGTCGACAGCTTGCATGAGAGAATCAAGAAGGTGGAGCGCGCACTCTTGGTAGAGGTGCTGCACGATTTTCAACAACAGGGAACCTTCTAGGAACGAAAGGCCAGGATCCAAAAACCATGAGTGATGGCACCACAGCAACCAACGGCGCAGACAAGAAGGAAATCCGTCGCGCGCTGATCAGCGTGTACGACAAGACCGGCCTGGAGGAGCTGGCCACGGGGCTGCACTCCGCGGGCGTGGACATCGTCTCCACCGGCTCCACCGCCAAGAAGATCGCGGACGCCGGAGTGCCCGTGACCGAGGTGGAAGCGCTGACCGGATTCCCGGAGGTGCTGGAAGGCCGCGTGAAGACGCTGCACCCGCGCGTGCACGCGGGCATCCTGGCCGACACCCGCAAGGAAGGCCACCTGAAGCAGCTGGAGGACCTGGATGTTGAGGCCTTCCAGCTGGTCGTTGTGAACCTGTACCCGTTCACCGAGACCGTGGCCTCCGGCGCTGACTTCGACGCCTGCGTGGAGCAGATCGACATCGGCGGCCCGTCCATGGTGCGTGCCGCCGCGAAGAACCACCCGTCCGTGGCCGTTGTGGTGGATCCCAACCGCTACGAGGACGTCGTGGCCGCCGCCAATGCCGGGGGCTTCACCCGCGCCGAGCGCACCGACCTGGCCGTGGATGCGTTCCGCCACACCGCTGCTTACGACGTGGCTGTGGCTACCTGGATGGGCGAGCAGACCGCCGCGCAAGTCGGGGCAGACGCAGAGTCGGATGCAGGCGTGCAGTTCCCAGAGTGGATCGGTGCCTCCTACGAGCGCGCCAACGTGCTGCGCTACGGCGAGAACCCGCACCAGGCTGCGGCGCTGTACTCCGACGGCACCGGCCTGGCCGGCGCCAAGCAGTTCCACGGCAAGGAGATGAGCTACAACAACTACACCGACGCGGATGCCGCCTGGCGCGCTGCGTGGGATCACAAGCGCCCGACTGTGGCCATCATCAAGCACGCCAACCCGTGCGGAATCGCGGTCTCTGACGAGTCCATCGCCGATGCCCACAAGAAGGCACACGCCTGCGACCCGATGTCCGCATTCGGCGGCGTGATCGCAGTGAACCGCGAGGTTAGCGTGGAAATGGCCAACCAGGTGGCCGAGGTGTTCACCGAGGTCATCATCGCGCCGGGCTACGAGGAGGGCGCGGTAGAGGTCCTGTCCCAGAAGAAGAACATCCGCATCCTGCAGGCAGATGCCCCGAGCGAGGAGCCGGAGCTGCAGGGCCGTGAGATCTCTGGCGGCCTGCTGGTGCAGCAGGTGGACGCCATCGACGCGAAGGGCGACAACCCGAGCAACTGGACCCTGGCCGCCGGCGAGGCTGCCGACGAGGCTACCCTGCGCGAGCTGGAGTTCGCATGGCGCACCGTGCGCGCGGTGAAATCGAACGCCATTTTGCTGGCCAAGGATGACGCCACCGTGGGCGTGGGCATGGGCCAGGTCAACCGCGTGGACGCAGCCAAGCTGGCCGTGGAGCGTGCAAACTCCCTGGCCGGTGACGAGAAGCGCGCCGAGGGTGCGGTTGCGGCCTCGGATGCCTTCTTCCCCTTCGCCGACGGCTTTGAGGTGCTGGCTGCCGCTGGCGTCCGTGCAGTGGTGCAGCCGGGTGGCTCGGTCCGCGACGCGGAGGTCATCGAGGCGGCGGAGAAGGCGGGCGTCACCATGTACCTCACCGGTGAGCGCCACTTCGCGCACTAGAGTGCGCACTCGCGGTGAGTGGGCTTAACGGTTCGCTACCCGCGAGGCCGGGAGGGCGCCTAAAGTTGGATTAGTTTAAAAACTGACAAGACGTTTCAACGCAGGAGTTCTCCGGTTATGTCTAACGAGCACCCCACTGATCCCGGCGTCGGGAAGAACAACCCAGATCAGCCGGAGCCGCCGCAGTACCGCCACAACGAGCAGGGTGCGGGGAAGAATCAGTGGCAGGTGCCGTCGCAACAGAGCGGTAGCCCGGGTGCGCAGGGGACGCAGGGGGATCAGAGCCAGCAGCGCTGGCAGCAGTGGGAGGCTTCGCAGCCGCCCCAGAACCAGCAGCAGAACTGGCAAGGGCAGCAGTATCAGCAGCCCCCGCAACCCCAGTACCAGCCCGACCAGCAAGCTCAGCAGTATGCCTACGCGCAGGAGCCGGAGAAGGAAAGCAAGTTCCTGCCGATCTTAGGTGTCGTGCTGGCTGTGCTCCTTGCCCTTGCCCTAGTCGCGGGTGCCGCATATTACATGGGCTGGATTGGCGACAAGGACGGAGCGGAAGACAGCGACGGCAAGGCTGCGAGCAGTTCCTCCCAGTCGCAGGGCGAAGAAGGCGAAGGCACTGACGACGAGGATGCGGCCGCGGAAAGCGAAGACACCGCAACCGACGACGAGGAAGAAGCCACGGACGACGAAGAGGATGCTGACGACGAGGCTAGCGAGGACGAGGAAGAGTCCCGCCCGGCTCATCCGAAGCTGCCTTCCGGCGCGGTGCCGGCCAACAGTGCAGCTGAAGAAGGTAAGCCTGCGGGCGACTTCAACAACGCCTACACCGGCAGCGACCTTACTTCTAAGCCTTTTGCAGTAGCCGTACGCGATGCTTTTGTGTCCCACTACCTGGATACCGATAGGACGAACGGCACCGTTTCCGCGTATTCGTCCGTCACGGGGCAGACCTACTCCATGAAGTGCAGGGATAACGGTGATTACGTGACCTGCACGGGAGGCAATAATGCCATTGTTTACATTTCCTAAACCCAGATCGCTTCGTCGCGGTCTGGTCGCCGCCGTGCTCTGCGCTGCAAGCGTTACCGTTGCGGGTTGCACGATTGGGGATGTGGAAAGGGATGATGCCACCGTCTCCGACCAGTCAAACCAGTCCCACCCAGCCCAACAGGACGAGAAGCCGAAGTCCCGCGGTCCGCAGCCGACCACTGGGGCGTCCACACCGGAAAAACCGCAGGAAGAACAGCGCGGGGAGCTCGGCTACGACGGTACTGCGACCATCGCAGTGGCCGGGATGGGTGGCGCGGGGGATACGTCCGTGGCTCCGTGGTCGACCGCGAAGGTGCCGATTGCGATTGCCGCGCTGCGGAATGATCCGAGCCTGCAGGAAGCGATGACGCAGGCGATCCAGAACTCCGACAATGCGGCGGCGGAAACGCTATGGGGCTCGCTGGGATCTCCGGAGCAAGCTGCAGAGGCGACTAGCGCGGTGATCCGCGAGGGCGGCAGTAGTGCACGGGTGGAGTCCCAGGTGGTGCGCCCGGGGTTTAGTTCCTTCGGGCAGAGCGACTGGTCGCTGAGCGAACAGGCCGATTTCGCCTCTCACCTGCGGTGTATCCGGGGGTCGGAGTCAGTGGTTTCCGCCATGGGCAACATCGGCAACGGCGGGGGCTATGGGTTGGGGACGATCCCGGGAGCGATCTTCAAGGGTGGCTGGGGGCCGAACGCCGCGGGCGCGTATGGGCTACGGCAGTTTGGGCTGATCCCGAAGTCCGATGGCGCGGGCTCGGGCTACGTGGCCGTGGCCATTGCAGTGGAAAGCCCGGATGGTAGCTACGAGTCCGGGCAGGCGGAGCTGACGGCGGCGGCGGAGTTCCTGCGGTCGAAGGTGAACAGCCTGCCGGAAGCGGCCTGCTAATCGCGGGGAAGGTATTCAGTTAGCGACGCTTAACCAGTAGGGTGTTGGTTATGCGTTCTCATTATCTAGCCGAGCCCGCCACGGAAGGCCTGTCTGCGCGTGCGGCGGCAAAGGAACAACGACGGGTGGAGCTGTTGCGTGCTGCCGCCACGATCATGGCGAACAAGGGATTCCATGGGACGCGCCTGGAGGAGGTCGGGCACGCCGTGGGGGTATCCGGGCCGGCGGTGTATCGGCACTTTTCCGGCAAAGAGGAGATTCTGACGGAGCTGATGACGGGCATCTCGGAGCACCTGCTTTCCGAGGCGCGCAAGATCGTCGACGGCCTGGAGGATCCGCGTGAGCGTCTGGCGGTGCTGATCGACTTCCAGGTGGACTTTGCACTGTCCCAGCCGGAGCTAATTCGCCTGCATAACCGTGAACTTTTCCGTATGGGGGAGGAAGGGCGCGGGCGCGTGCGTTCCGCACAGGGCAGTTATTTGAAGATGTTTGCGGAGGCGTTGGGGGAGATGGACGCGCGCTACAAGGGGGAGGCGGGGCGTATTACTGCGCAGCTGGTGATGGGGATGATTAACTCCTCGGAATTGACGCATAGCTGGGCGTCTACCGCGTTGGTGCGACGGCAGACTGCGGCTGCGGCGCGTGCTGCGGTGGGTCTGGCTTAAAGGGGGAGTACTGCTTTCGGGGGTAGTTAAAGAGGGGAAACTTTTTAGATTCACTAGCAAAAGTGGTCTAAGTCACTTAAGGTGACGGCAACAAGTTAGTTAATCGCTTGTAACTGAAACTGAGGTGCGGGGCGTTCGGTAGCTCTCCAGCACTCGCATCCCGTCACCTTCCGTCACCTTCCGTCATCTTCCTAGGAGCTGCATACGTGGATACTGCAACCACCCAAGCGACAGATCCGGCCAACCCCCGCGGCGCCGCTCGCGAAATCCCGAGCCACCGCGAGCTCGTCGAAGAGCTTCGCCAGCGCCTCACCCGTGCTCAGGCCGGAGGAGGGGAGAAGGCACGCAAGCGCCACACCGACCGCGGCAAGCTGCTGCCGCGCGACCGCATCCGCCTGCTGCTGGACCCCGGCAGCCCGTTCCTGGAGATCGCGCCGCTGGCGGCCGAAGAGATGTACGACGGCAAGGCTCCAGCGGCGGGCATCGTCGCCGGAGTCGGGCTCGTGAGCGGTCGCCTGTGCCTGATCGCCGCTAATGACGCCACCGTCTCCGGCGGTACCTACTACCCGATGACCGTGAAGAAGCACCTCCGCGCCCAGGAGATCGCCGAGCAGAACCACCTGCCGTGCATCTACCTGGTGGATTCCGGCGGCGCGATGCTGCTGCAGCAGGACGACGTGTTCCCAGACCGCAACCACTTTGGCCGCATTTTCTTCAACCAAGCCAACCTGTCGGCCAAGGGCATCCCGCAGCTGTCCGCCGTCATGGGCTCCTGCACCGCAGGTGGCGCCTACGTCCCCGCCATGAGCGACGAGACCATCATCGTGGAGAACCAGGGCACCATCTTCCTGGCCGGCCCGCCTCTGGTGAAGGCCGCCACCGGCGAGGACGTCACCCCCGAGGAGCTCGGCGGCGGTGCGATGCACTCCCGCATCTCCGGCGTGACGGATCACCTGGCAGCCGACGACGAGGACGCGCTGCGGATCATGCGCAACATCGTCGAGACCCTGCCGGAATCCAAGCCGACCCCCTGGAAGCGCAGCACCCCCGTGCCGGCCCCGCGCCCGCAGGAGGACCTCTACGACATCGTGCCTACCGACCCGAAGATTCCCTACGATGCGCACGAGGTTATCGAAACCCTGTGTGACGAGGGCAGCCTGTCGGAGTTCAAGAGCGAATACGGCAACAGCATCATCACGACGTTCGCCCGGCTGGAAGGCCACCAGGTTGGAGTGATCGCCAACAACGGCATCATCTTCTCCGAAGCCGCCATGAAGGGCGCACACTTCATCGAGCTCTGCGAGCAGCGGAATATCCCCATCATCTTTCTGCAGAACACCACCGGCTTCATGGTGGGGCGTCAATACGAAGAGGGCGGCATCGCGAAGCACGGGGCGAAGATGGTGAACGCCGTGGCCACCGCATCGGTGCCCAAGCTCACCGTCGTCACCGGCGCTGCCTTTGGCGCGGGCAACTACTCGATGTGCGGGCGGGCCTACTCGCCGCGCTTCTTGTGGATGTGGCCGAACGCGCGCATCGCGGTTATGGGCGGCCCGCAGGCGGCCATGACCCTCTCCACCGTCCGCCGCGCGCAGATCGAGCGCCGGGGCGAGGAATGGTCGGCCGAGGAGCAAGAGGCTTTCGAGGCTCCCATCCGCGAGATGTTCGACGAGAAATCCACCTGCTGGTACTCCACCGCGCGCCTGTGGGACGACGGGGTGATCGACCCCGCGGACACCCGCCGCACCCTCGCCATGGCCCTCGACATCTGCGCCCAGGCTCCGCGCGAGGAAACCGGTTTCGGCGTATTCCGCATGTAACTCCTGTTCAAGCTACCTACGTACCCACCACAAGAAAGAGATACTGACGTGAGTGACACACATGCTCTCACCGGCCCGTTCGATACGGTGCTGGTCGCCAACCGCGGCGAGATCGCCCTGCGCGTGATCCGCACCGTGCATCGCATGGGGCTGAAGGTCGTGGCCGTTTACTCCGAGGCGGATTCCGCCGCGCCGCACGTGCACGCTGCCGACAAGGCCGTGTGCTTGGGCCCTGCCGCCGCTGCGGAGTCTTACCTAAACATCGATAAGGTTATTGACGCCGCCAAGGCGACCGGCGCCGGCGCCATCCACCCCGGCTACGGCTTCCTCTCGGAGAACGCGACCTTCGCCAAGCGTTGCGAGGACGAGGGAATCATCTTCATCGGCCCGCCCGCCGGCGCCATCGACAAGATGGGCGACAAGATCACCGCCCGCGCCACCGTGGAATCCCGCGACGTGCCGACCGTGCCCGGTATCTCCCGGCCGAATCTAACGGACCAGGAGATCATCGACGCTGCCGACTCGGTGGGCTTCCCGGTGCTGATTAAGCCTTCCGCCGGCGGTGGCGGCAAGGGAATGCACCTGGTGGAGGAGCCGGAGAAGCTCGCCAGCGCGCTGGTTTCCGCCCGCCGCGAGGCCGCCAGCTCCTTCGGCGACGACACGCTGTTCCTGGAGCACTTCGTGGACACGCCCCGACACATCGAGGTGCAGATCGTCGCCGACTCCCACGGCAACGTCATCCACCTGGGCGAGCGCGAGTGCTCGTTGCAGCGCCGTCACCAGAAGGTCATCGAGGAAGCGCCGTCGGCCCTGCTGGATGAAAAGACCCGGCAGGAGATCGGCGAGGCCGCCTGCGACGCTGCCCGGGCCTGCGGCTACTGCGGTGCGGGCACCGTGGAGTTCATCGTCTCCGCCAAGCAGCCCGAGCGCTTCTTCTTCATGGAGATGAACACCCGCCTGCAGGTCGAGCACCCAGTCACGGAGATGGTCACCGGCCGCGACCTGGTGGAGTGGCAGATCCGCGTGGCCCGCGGCGAGGCCCTGCCGATCACGCAGGACGATGTGCAGCTCAACGGCCACTCGGTGGAGGCCCGCGTCTACGCCGAGGATGCCGCCGCCGGGTTCCTGCCCACCGGCGGACTGATCACGGGTCTTTCCTGGCCGCGTGGGGAAGGGATTCGTGTGGACGCCGGCGTGGTGGAGGGCCAAGAGGTCAGCTCCGACTACGACCCAATGCTGGCGAAGATCATCACCCACGCCGACACGCGCGAAGAGGCCCTCGAGCGCCTGGATCAGGCGCTTTCCCACACCCGCATCGAGGGACTGACCACCAACATCGACTTCAACCGCTTCCTGGTCACCCGCCCGGAGGTCGTGGCGGGAGACCTGCACACCGGACTGCTCGACTCCATTGTCGAAGAGTTCCAGCCCCGCGAGGTTCCCGCGGATACCTTCGCCGTCGCACTGCTGCACCTGGCTGGGGCGCTGGTTGGCGGAGCCGAAGGGGCGTCCGAAACAAAGGCAACCGCAACCCCGCTGGGCAGTGTGTGGACCGCACGCGACGGCTGGCGCGGCGCTGGGCACCGTGCCCCGCTGCGGCTGGTGCTGGCGGATCCGAGTGGCGTCACGGCGCCGGTGGAAGCCCGCGCGGAGTACAACGACGGCAGCTGGGAGGTGCAGCTCACTCCGCTGACCAGCGGTGACGACGAGGACGCGCCGGTGCAGACCGAGACCAGGAGCATCCAGGTGGTCGCCAACCCGCAGGTTAGTGCCACCGAATGGCGGCTCTCCTTCGACGGCGGCCCGGCAGAAAAGTGGAGCGCCACTGCCAACGGCAGCATCACCGGCCCGCACGGCACGCACGTGGTGGATGTGTTCTCCGGCACTGCGCACGACGCGGAAGCCGCCTCGGAGGAGTCTCCGGACATTCTGAGCCCCATGCCCGGCACGGTCATCGCCGTAGAAGTAGCCGACGGCGACGAGGTCGCCGAGGGTCAGCCCGTGATCGTCATCGAGGCCATGAAGATGGAGCACACCCTGGAGGCCACCTGCGACGGGCGGGTCAAGATCCACGCTGCCGTCGGCCAGAAGGTCGGCACCGGAGAAGTCCTGGCGGAGGTCATCGCCGCCGACAGTGCCGATGGTGCCGATACGGCTGCTAGCTAAGAACTTCACTTCACACACATCCCCCCGTAACCCAGACACCCACCCCAGAAATCCAACCCGGAAATCCAACCCAGAAAGAGGACCCAAACCATGAGCCAGAGCACCAAGAACCGCAACCCCTACCTCTCCGACGAGCTGCACGAGCTGCGCGACGCAGTCGAGGACTTCGCCAACCGCGTGGTCGACCCCGTCGCCGCCCAGCACGACCGCGACCACACCTTCCCCTACGACGTCGTCCGCCAAATGGGAGAAATGGGGCTGTTCGGCCTGCCGATCTCCGAGGAATACGGCGGCATGGGCGGCGACTACATGGCCCTCGGCGTGGCCCTGGAGGAGCTCGCCCGCGTGGACCAGTCCGTCGCCATCACCCTGGAGGCCGGAGTTTCCCTGGGAATCATGCCGATCTACCGCTTCGGCAGCGACAAGCAGAAGGAGACCTACCTGCCCAACCTGGTGGCGGGCAAGAACCTGGCGGGCTTCGGCCTGACCGAGCCTGAGGCCGGATCGGATGCTGGTGGCACCAAGACCACCGCCAAGCTCGACGGCGGCGAGTGGGTCATCAACGGCTCCAAGCAGTTCATCACCAACTCCGGCACGGACATCACCTCCCTGGTCACCGCCACCGCCGTCACCGGCCAGCGGGAGAACGGGAAGAAGGAAATCTCCGCCATCATCGTGCCCAGCGGCACTCCTGGTTTTACTGCTGAGCCTTCGTACAACAAGGTCGGCTGGAATGCCTCCGATACCCATCCGCTGACCTTCGACAACGTCCGCGTTCCGGAGGAGAACCTCGTCGGCGAGCGCGGCCGCGGTTTCGCCTACTTCCTGTCCATCCTCGAAGAAGGCCGCATTGCCATCGCTGCGCTAGCCACGGGTGCTGCCCAAGGCTGTGTGGACGAGTGCGTGCGCTACGCCAAGGAGCGCACCAGCTTCGGCAAGCCGATCTCCGAGTACCAGGCCATCAGCTTCAAGATCGCCCGCATGGAAGCCCGCGCCTGGACCGCCCGCCAGGCCTGGTATGCCGTCGCGGCGAAGATGGCCGCGGGGGAGAACTTCAGCAAGGAAGCCTCCATAGCCAAGATGGTTGCCTCCGAGGCCGCGATGGATAACGCCCGCGATGCCACGCAGATCCACGGCGGCTACGGATTCATGAACGAGTACCGCGTTGCCCGCCACTACCGCGACTCCAAGATCCTCGAGATCGGCGAGGGCACCACCGAGGTGCAGCAAATGCTCATCGCCCGAGCCCTGGGCGTGTAAGCCGCACGTCGATGGGCGCGGGGACGAGAAGGCGTCAATAAAAGAGCACCAGTAGCCAAACGAAAAGTATAGGAGACCAGCGACAATGAGCACAGAAAAAGAAGTTGTGCAGCGCGGCCTGTGGTTCGAGGAGTTCACCGAGGGCGTGGTCTACCGGCACCAACCTGGGCGCACCGTCACCGAGGCGGATAACACCCTGTTCACCACCATGACCATGAACACCCAGCCGCTGCACATCGACGCGGCATGGGCTGCCACGCAGGATGGCTTCCGTGGCGAGCGGCTGGTGAACTCCATGTTCACCCTGTCCACGGTGGTGGGCCTATCCGTCAGCCAGCTTTCCTTGGGCACCATCGTGGCTAACCTGGGGTTCAGCGAGATTTCCTTCCCCGCGCCCATGTTCCACGGCGATACCCTGTACGCCGAAACGCGCTGCGTGGGTAAGCGACTGTCGAAGTCGCGTCCCGGGCAGGGCATCGTGGAGCTGGAGCACATCGGGCGCAACCAGGACGGCACCATCGTGTGCAAGGCCACCCGCAAGACCTTGATGCAGTGCGCACCGGAAGGGGCGGGTGAAGATGTCTAACACTGCATGGCTACCACAAGGCCCCGCGCTGCTGTTCGCCCCGGCCGACCGCCCCGAGCGCTTCGCCAAGGCCGCCGACCGTTCCGACATGGTCATCCTCGACCTCGAGGACGGCTGCCGTGCCGAGAACCGCGCCGAGGCCAGGCAGAACGTGATCCACGCGGACCTGGATCTGGAGCGCACCATCGTGCGCATTAACCCCATCGATTCGCCGGATTTCGCCGCGGACCTTGCCGCCGTCACGGACTCGCCGTTTAGGACCGTGATGGTGCCGAAGGTGGAAAGCGCTCTTGTTCTTGGTGACGCCGACTCCAACCGCCGTGCGCTTCCCGAAGACTTTCGCGCAATCGCCCTGATCGAAACTCCCAAGGGCGTGGTGAACCTCGCGGAGATCACCGCGGACCCGCAGGTGGTGGCTCTGTTCTGGGGTGCCGAGGACCTCACTGCGGCACTCGGTGGGACGAGCTCCCGCTACGGCGTCGGGGAAGTTCCTACCCCCGGTGGCGGGCCGTCCGGCAACCCGGGAGGCTACCGCGAGGTTCCGCGCCTGACCCGTGCAATGGTGCTGCTGCACGCAGCCGCTGCGGGCATCGTGGCGCTGGATTCCATCCACGCGGACACGAAGGATACGGAAGGTGCCAGCGCCGAGGCCATCGACGCAGCCGCCAGTGGCTTCGCCGGCACCGTTTCGATCCACCCCGGACTGGTGCCCGTCATCCGCGAGGCCTACGCGCCCACCGAGGAACAAGCCACCTGGGCGCGCCGGGTCATCGAAGGGGCGGCCGAGAACTCCGGAGCGTTTGCGCTGGACGGCCAGATGATCGATGCGCCCCTGCTGCGCCAGGCCGAAGTGATCGCCGCCAGGATTCGCTAGTTCCCCCTCTTGCTGACCCGCTTTTTCACCCCGCCCATTCCACCCGCCCACCCGACTTTGCTGCAACGCAAGATTCCTTTCCCACGAAAAGGTTGATAACCATGACTACCCCGACTCGTAACGACCGCCCGATTGTTATTTCCGACCCGGCGGATCTGGACCCCACCCTGTCGCACCAGGTTGGACGCACCGACGTAGACCTGCTGGACGAGACCATCGGCCAGTGCCTCGCCCGCATCGTGGCTGAGTACCCGGACCACGACGCGATCATCGACTTCTACGGTGATGTGCACCTGACGTACACGGAGTTCTACCGCAAGGTGCAGCGTCTGGCCTCCGGCCTACACGCTGCCGGTTACCGCAAGGGCGACCGCATCGGCATCTGGGCGCCCAACCGCTGGGAGTGGACGCTGGTGCAATTCGCTACCGCCGAGATCGGCGCGATCCTGGTCTGCATCAACCCGTCCTACCGCCACAAGGAGCTGGTCTACGCCATGGGCCAGTCCGGTGTGAAGGGCTTGTTCTCCGCGGGCCGCTTCAAGGACTCGAACTACCGCGCGATGATCGACACGGCGGAAAGCCAGTTCAGCCGCCACAACTACAAGGAGACGATCTTCTTCGGGTCCGAGCGTTGGGACGAGCTGGCCAACCACGCGATCCTGGACCTGAATCCGGTGCGCGAGCAGCTGCACCCGGACGATCCCATCAACATCCAGTACACCTCCGGCACCACCGGTATGGCCAAGGGTGCCACCCTGACCCACCGCAACATCCTGAACAACGGCTACCTGGTGGGGGAGACCCTGCAGTACACCGACCAGGATAAAGTCGTCATCCCCGTTCCTTTCTTCCACTGCTTCGGCATGGTGATGGGCAATCTGGGTGCCATCACCCACGGTGCAACGACGATCATTGCCGGCCCGGTGTTCAACCCACAGTCGGTGCTAGAGGCCGTTGAGCACGGCAAGGCCACCAGCCTGTTCGGCGTGCCGACGATGTTCATGGCAGAGCTTGACGAGATCGAGCACGCCAAGGCCAAGGGAAAGACCTATGACCTTTCCAGCCTGCGCACCGGCATCATGTCCGGCACCGCATGCCCCACCCGCACGATGCGGCAGGTGATGGACATCATGAACATCAACGAGATCACCATCGCCTACGGCATGACGGAAACCTCGCCGGTGAACCACCAGACGCTGGTGGACGACCCGATCGAAAAGCGCGTGGGTACCGTCGGCCGCCCCAACCCGCACATCGAAGTGAAGATCGTGGACCCCGAGACCGGCGAGACCGTGAAGCGTGGCGAGCAGGGTGAAATCCTGATCCGCGGATTCCTGGTGATGCAGGGCTACTGGGATATGCCCGGCAAGACGGCGGACGCCATTGACGAGGACGGCTGGATGCACTCCGGCGACCTGGGAACGATGGACGAGGAAGGCTACGCGCGCATCACCGGACGCGCGAAGGACATGGTGATCCGCGGCGGAGAGAACCTCTACCCGCGGGAAATCGAAGAATTCCTCATGACGCACCCGGACATCTCCGACGTGCAGGTCGTGGGCGTGCCGGACGAGAAGTACGGCGAGGAGCTGATGGCCTTCATCATCATGCGCGAGGACGCCGAGCCGTTGGACCAGGCGGCAGTTCGTGAGTTCTGCGCTGGCGACCTGACCCGCCACAAGATCCCGAAGTACGTCGAGTGCGTGGACTCCTTCCCGATGACGCTTTCGGGCAAGGTCCGCAAGGTGGAGCTGCGCGAGCACGCGGTGGAGCTGCTCGGGATCTACCAGAAATAAGCACCAACCCGAACCCCCAAACCCAAACAGAGCCCAAATTGACTCAAACAGAAAGGAAGCAACCGTGAGCACCACAGCGCCACATCACTCAAAACTGCGCACTGCCGCGGAGGCAATCGCTGACATTCAAGACGGCGCCACCCTGGCTGTCGGCGGATTCGGGGTGTGCGGCATCCCGCAGGTCCTGCTCGAAGAACTCAGCCGCACGCAGGTCAAAGACCTGGAAGCGGTAAGTAACAACGCCGGCCTGGATGGCCGTGGCCTGGGGCTGCTGTTGGCGAACCACCAGCTGCGCCGCATCGTGGCCAGCTACGTCGGCGAGAACAAGGAGTTCGCCCGCCAATACCTAGACGGCGAGCTCGAGGTAGAGCTCACCCCACAGGGCACCCTGGCGGAGAGGCTGCGCGCCGGCGGTTCCGGCATCGGCGCCTTCTTCACCCGCACCGGCGTGGGCACGCTCGTCGCCGAGGGCGGCATGCCGTGGAAGTACGACCAGGCGGACAAGACCAAAGTGGAGATCGCTTCCCCTGCCAAGGAAACCCGCACCATCGACGGCGAGGACTACGTGCTGGAAACCGCCATCCGCGCCGACTTCGGCCTGGTCCGCGCCGCCGTGGCCGACAAGGACGGCAACCTGCGCTTCGCCAAGACCGCCCGCAACTTCAATCCCCTGGCTGCCATGAGCGGCAAAATCTGCATCGTGGAGGCCGAGAAGGTTGTGGAGGTCGGCGAGCTCGATCCGGACGACATTCACCTGCCCGGCGTGTTCGTCCACCGAATCGTGGAACTTTCCCCGGAACAGGCAGCCGACAAAATGATTGAAAAGGAGACCGTGCGATGACCGGCTGGACTAGGCAAGAAATGGCCGCCCGTGCCGCCCAGGAGCTCGAAGACGGCCAGTACGTAAACCTCGGCATCGGCATGCCCACTCTGGTGCCGAACTATGTGCCGGAGGGTGTGACCGTTTCCCTGCAATCGGAAAACGGCATGCTGGGCATCGGCCCCTACCCGGAAGCGGGCCACGCAGACCCGGACCTCATTAATGCAGGCAAGGAGACAGTGACGGCGCTGCCCGGCACCAGCTACTTCGATTCCGCCCTAAGCTTCGGCATGATCCGCGCGGGCAAGATCGACGTCGCCATCCTCGGTGCTATGGAGGTCAACGCCCGCGGAGACATCGCCAACTGGATGGTGCCCGGCAAGATGGTCAAGGGTATGGGTGGCGCCATGGATCTGGTCGTCGGCGCGCGCCGGGTGATCGTCCTCATGGACCACACCACCAAGACCGGGGAGCCGAAGCTCATCGAGGAGCTCACTCTGCCGACTACCGGCCTCGGTGTGGTCGATCGGATCATTACTGACCTTGCGGTTTTCGACCGCGACGAAGATGGGCTGACACTGGTGGAGCTGGCACCCGGCGTCACCAAAGAAGAGGTAGAAGAAAAGACCGCAGTGCCGTTTAGGACGGCGCTGGGGTAGACCCCCAATCGGCTTCGCTGGGCCATCGTTCGTGCCATACTTGAGGGCACGACGCAGGCTTTTTTAAGCGATGACGCCACTAGTTTCGAAAGTTAGGATTTATCAGATGACCTTGCAGGAAGACCCGAAGGACATTGTCGTTGTAGGCGCAGCACGCACCCCGCAGGGACGCATGCTCGGCGCGCTGGCGAAGAAGAGCGCGGTCGATCTGGGTGCAGAGACCATCAAGGCCGTGCTGGAGCGCTCCGGTGTGTCGGCGGATGCCGTGGATTACGTGCTGATGGGCCAGGTTGTGCAGGCGGGCTCCGGGCAGAACCCCGCGAAGCAGTCCGCCGTGGCCGCAGGTATCCCGATGAACGTCCCCGCCATGACCGTGAACAAGGTGTGCCTGTCCGGCCTGGATGCCGTGATTAACGCCTCCCGCCTGATCCGTCTGGGTGACGCCAGCATCGTCGTCGCCGGTGGCCAGGAGTCCATGACGAACGCCCCGCACATCGCCGCGGGCGTTCGCGCGGGTAAGGGCTACGGCTCCCTGGCGCTGCAGGATTCCCTGGAGCGCGACGGCCTGTCCGACCCGAACGAGGGCACCGCCATGGGCCTGGAGACCGACGAGGGCAACGCCGAGCGCGGCATCACCCGCGAGGAGCAGGACGAGATCGCAGCCCGCTCCCACCAGCTGGCCGAGGCCGCTACCAACGACGGTGTCTTCAACGACGAGATCGTCTCCATCGAGGTCAAGGGCCGCAAGGAGACCGTGACCGTCTCCGCCGACGAGGGCATCCGCCCCGGCACCACCGCCGAGGGACTGGCGAAGCTGCGCCCGGCTTTCGTGAAGGACGGCACCATCACCGCAGCCTCTGCCTCCCAGATCTCCGACGGTGCGGCAGCGGTGGTGCTGACCACCCGCGAGAACGCGGAAGCCAAGGGCCTGGAGATCCTGGCCACCCTGGGCGAGTACGGCCAGACCGCCGGTCCGGACACCAAGCTGCACTCCCAGCCGTCGCAGGCTACCGCCGCGGCGTTGAAGAAGGCCGGCTGGGAGGCCAGCGAACTGGACTTTCTGGAGATCAACGAGGCCTTCGCTTCCGTTGTCGCCCAGTCCATCAAGGACCTGGACTACCCGCTGGAGAAGACCAACATCCACGGCGGCGGCATTTCCCTGGGCCACCCGATCGGTGCCTCCGGTGCCCGCCTGGTGGTTCACGCGGCGCACGAGCTGAAGCGCCGCGGCTCCGGCAAGGCTGCCGTTTCCCTGTGTGGCGGCGGCGGTCAGGGTGACGCGCTGCTGCTGTGGCGCTAGGAACGCGGTCAGGCGCCGGTGGCGATATTCGAACTGGTGCTTTCAAAAAGCTGCTGCCGCTGGCAGTCGGCGCGGTAGCGGTGTGTGCGTGCTGCGCCATAGCCGCAGCTGATCCGCAGACCCCGGGCGGGATGATCCCAGAATGCCCCACGAAGGCACTATTCGGATTTAACTGCCCCGGCTGCGGATCGATGCGCATGATCCAGGCGCTGGTTCAGGGGGATTTCAGCGCCGCGCTGCACTACAACGCGGTTGGGATCCTCGCCGTCATCTTGTTGATTTGGAGCTGGGTGGCCTGGACCGCACGATCATGGGGGAAACGAATTCCCAACTGGGAACATTTCCGACATGCCCCCATGGCAGTGGGGGTAGTGATCGGGCTATGGTTCATCGCGCGCATTTTGCCGTTCTCGCCGTTTCTAGAATTGCGCGTATAGTTTCTTTCGGTTCGGGAACATTCTGCGCTGCTTTGGTATTTTAATGACGTATTTCAGTTACCAACCAACTCCAAGAAGTTAGCCGAGGAAGTCAGTGACCAACCCATACGATCAGAACCCTTCCAACGAGGACCCTTTCGGCCAGCAGGGAAACCAGGGGTACCCCTACAACAGCGGGTATAACCAGAACTCGAGCCAGAACCAGCCGCCGAGTTACGGCAGCTATCAGAACAACAGTTACCCGAATCAGTCCGCCGGCTACGGCGCGCAGCTGGGGCAGAGTTACCAGCCGGGCGTGGGTAGCACCCCGCCGGATAACTGGATGTGGGCGACTATTCTAGCCACCCTTCTGTGCTGCCTGCCCCTCGGCGCAGTGGGAATCTACTACTCCTCACAGGTAGAAAGCCGCTGGTACCGCGGCGATTATTCAGGTGCACAGGATGCGTCGGACAAGGCGAAGAACCTGGCCATCGCATCCGCAGTGGTAGTTCCTGTCTTTATCTTCCTGTACTTCGGCATTTTCGTCGGAGTCCTGGGCCTAAGCTTGAGCGAACTATCTGAAACTTAGAAGCACCATAATCAGCGCCATCACCGGTAGCGCGAGCCCCGTGGAAACCACCGCGGTGTCTCGCGCTAGAACTTTATTCACACCGAAACGCTGGGCGTAGGTGAATACGTTTTGCCCGGTCGGGAGAGCCGCCAGGAGAACCATGGCCAAAAGTAACTGGGACGGGGCGTCACAAAGAAAAACGCCGTAGAACGCGGCGATGGCGGGGTGCACGACAGTTTTGACGAGCGACGCTGCCCACACGGCGCGACGGGGCGACAGACCAGGCTGGAGCACGCGCACTTCCGCCATGGACATGCCGAAGGCGATCAGTGCACAGCCGACGGTGGCATCCGCGATGATCTCCAGCGGGTCAGCGACGATCGTCGGCAGGGTGAAGCCCGTGCTGTGCTGCAGCAACGAGATGACGATACCGATGGCGGCGCCGATGATAAGCGGATTCTTCAAGATCGTCAGCAGAGTGGAGCGCACAAAGTTCGTGGCCTGCTTACCGGTGCGCATATCCAGGGCAAGCACGCTTAGCGGGCCGTAAAAACCAACCTGGAAGAGGATCACCGGGAGAGTGAGCGTGGGGTCGTCCATCAGATGCGCGGCTAGCGGGATGCCCAGGTTGGAGCCGTTGCAGTAGGTACAGGCCAGCATAGCGATGATGGAATCCTCGGTGGACCGTCGCGTAATCCAGCGATAGCCGAGGAAAGCCAAGAAGCCCGTGGTGAGGGTGGACAGTGTCACGACCAGTAGGTTCGGGCCGAATAGTTGGGCAATGTCCGTCTTGGACATGAACGTGATCAGCGTGCAGGGCAGCGCAATCCAGAACACGAACATGTTGAGGGTATAGACCGCATTGGGGCCTAAAAGCCGAAGACGCCCTACTCCGAAGCCGATCGCTATGACGAAGATGACGACGGCGAAACCGGAGAGGACGTTCAACATGAGGCTCTGTTAAGTGTTTGCGCCTTAAGCGCAGTAGTCGCGACCTTAGTTAACCCCGTAGTACGCGGACTTGTCCACCACGTAGGCGTTGGCGAACTTATCGGTGAAGGACTGCTTCTCCGAGTTCTGGCCGATGGTCACGCCCACTGCAATGTAGACGACAAGCTGCAGAAAAGCACCGACGTTCGGGATCGCACCCAGGGCAACGCCGATGATGTACCAGCTGTTGCGCTTCAGCGACTCCACAGGTTCGATGTTCTGCCCGTCGGCGTTAACCACTCGGGCGCCGATAGCCATCTTGCCGAGGGTGGCTCCCTTCTTGGACTCCATGAGAACACGGTAGGTCAACCAAACGACCAGCATGATGACGCTGGAGATCATCACCTTGGTGGTCGGGTAGGGCACGTCCACGGCATCGGGGGACTCTGCGTTGACAGTGGCCTGGAACCAGTCCATCAGGTCCTGACCAGCGATAGCGAACATCACAACGCTGCCGATAACCACCTGAACCAAGAGGCTGTCGATGATGAGAGCCAGCAGGCGCTTCCAAGCGCCCGGGCGGTCGTTGCCGAACATGGCACCGTTATTGGCCGCAGCATTCGGGAATGCAGGGGCGCCGTAGGCATTGGGTGCGCCGGCGCCGTAGTTGCCGTCGCCGTAGCCACCCTGCTCAGCACCGTAACCGGCCTGCTCGGCTCCATAGCTGTTCTGTTCAGCGCCATAGCCGGCCTGCTCGTAGGGGTTGGAGTCGCCGGAGTTACCGCCGGTGTAGCTGTTGTAATCCGGCAGATCATTGGAACCAAAGTCGCCGTTGGGATAGTTGTTGTTATTGCTCAACTGCAGGCTTCCTAACTGTTGTTCGGCTTGCGCCCGATGGGGGCAGCGCCCCTTCTCAACCCGGCAGGCAAAGGGGAGCGCGTAAGAGTTTTACTGTGCAAGCTTAGCGAAGAATGCCGACAGGCCGCCGGGCGGGTGGCAAAAAGGCACGAAAAAGACCCGCCGCCTAGCTCGCGCTTTCGCACGGGGCGGTGGGTCTTGATCGTGTCTGTTAAACGTCTCCGGGCTGCGGCCTTATGCTGCCAGCCCGAAAGGGCACAGCGGCTTAGCGGCTGTGGAAGGGCAGCAGGGCCATCTCGCGCGCGTTCTTCACGGCGGTGGCAACCTGACGCTGCTGCTGCGGGGTCAGGCCCGTTACGCGGCGAGAGCGAATCTTGCCACGCTCGGAGATGAACTTACGCAGCAGATCGTAGTTCTTGTAGTCAACCGTCTCAATGCCCTCGGCCTTGAGCGGGTTCTTCTTCGGGCGGCGGGACTGTTCCATCCGCGCCTTCTTCATGTTGGTGCGCTTCATTGTGAAAGCTCCCCCTTACCAGCTGGACTTGCGTACGCCCGGCAGCTCACCGCGGTGAGCCATGTTGCGGACACGTACACGGGACAGGCCGAACTTACGCAGGTAGCCGCGCGGGCGGCCATCAGCTGCATCGCGGTTACGGACGCGAACTGGGGAAGCGTCGCGGGGCTGACGGTTCAGCTCCCACTGTGCATCCAGGCGCTCCTCGTCGGTGCTGTTCGGGTTCTTGATGATCTTCTTGAGCTCAGCGCGACGCTCCGCGTAGCGGGCGACGATTTCCTTGCGCTGCTCGTTCTTCGCGATCATGGACTTCTTAGCCATAAACTATCGCTCCTCGCGGAATTCGACGTGCTTGCGGGCAATCGGATCGAACTTCTTCAGAGTGATGCGATCCGGGTTGTTGCGCTTGTTCTTACGGGTGACGTAGGTGTAACCGGTGCCAGCCGTAGACTTCAGCTTGATGATTGGGCGGATATCGTTACGTGCCATAGTTAGATCTTCTCCCCACGGGCGCGGATCTTGGCAACGACAGACTCGATGCCGTCACGGTCAATGGTCTTCAGGCCCTTGGTGGACACGTTCAGCGTGATGGAACGGCCCTCAGAGGGCAAGTAGAACGTACGGCGCTGGATGTTCGGGTTCCAGCGACGGTTCGTGCGGCGGTGCGAGTGGGACACAGACTTGCCGAAGCTCGGCTTGCGTCCCGTGACCTGGCAATATGCCGACATGGGTTTTCTCCTTCCGCCGGAGATCTCAGGTGCCTGCGCCGCGCACTTAACAAAACCCATGGTTAGACGGGCCAAGGGTTTTAGGTGGTGGGGCGCTGCTTCTAGCGTATCTAGCCTAAAATCTGTCCGGCGATGACGTTTACATAGACAACAGCGGGAGCTAACTTTACAGCACCGCTGCGCCATAACCTAATCGCTGTTCTTGACGCCCCTACGCCCCAGCTGCTGGCCCCATCCCAGCTCGGGAAACGCGATTTTCTTTATGGCCTTCTCTTTCGCTATGATAATTCCTCGTTGTGCGACCGACTTTGTCACGCCCAAAATCCACCTGCTTAGCGGGCTGGCCTTAAGGGCGTCAGTAAAAAGAAGGCGCGCTGCTTTTTATGACCCGACTCAGGCACGACCCGCGCAAGTAACGCACGGGACCGACCTGATGTACACGTACCTAAGGGAATAAGAGGAAACCATGAAGAAGGATATCCACCCCGACTACCACCCCGTAGTCTTCAAGGATGCGAGCACTGGCCACCAGTTCATCACTCGCTCCACTGCTACCTCCGACCGCACCGTTGAATGGGAAGACGGCAACGAGTACCCGCTCATCGTCGTTGACGTGACCAGCGAGTCCCACCCCTTCTGGACCGGCGCTCAGCGCGTTATGGATACCGCCGGCCGCGTGGAGAAGTTCCAGCGTCGCTACGGCAACATGACCCGCCGCAAGAAGAAGTAAGACCTCTTCACACCAAGAAGTTCACAAGAAACCTATTTCAGACCATTAATAAGGAGGTAGAAGACAATGGCAGTTCCGAAGCGCCGTATGTCTCGTGCAAACACGCACTCCCGCCGTTCCCAGTGGAAGGCCGACAACGTAGCTCTGCAGCACGTTAAGGTTCAGGGCCAGGATGTTCAGATTCCTCGCCGCCTGGTGAAGGCAGCTCAGCTGGGTCTCATCGACCTGGATTAATGCGAGCCCAGTAGAGCGACCCCCGTCACACATGCCCGTGTGGCGGGGTTTTGCGTATGCAAACTAGGCCTAAGAAATCCTGTGCTTTCCTTAAAAATGTTGTTGCGCGCAGGCGTGATTTCAGAATCATAGGCACAATGGAGTGCATGAAGATTCTTGTTGTAGATGATGATCAGGCCGTGCGCGAATCCCTGCGCCGTTCCCTGATCTTCAACGGCTACACCGTCGTCCTGGCAACGGACGGCGAGGAGGCCCTTAAGCTCATCGCTGACGAACGACCGGATCTGGCCATCCTCGATGTGATGATGCCTAAGAAGGACGGCCTGGACGTATGCCGCGAGCTGCGTAGCCACGGCGATGACCTGCCGATCCTGCTGCTGACCGCCCGTGATTCCGTAGAGGAGCGAGTCGCCGGCCTGGATGCCGGTGCAGATGACTACCTGCCCAAGCCTTTTGCTCTGGAGGAGCTGCTGGCTCGCACCCGTTCGCTATTCCGCCGCGCGGCGCGCCCCGCGATCCAGGAAGGGGAGGCGCACGAGCCACTGAGGTTCGAGGATCTGACCCTGAACCCGGAGACGCGGGACGTTTTCCGCGGCGACCGACAGATCAGCTTGACCCGCACGGAGTTCGCCCTGCTGGAGCTGCTGATGAACAACCCGCGCAAGGTGCTTTCCCGCAATACCATCCTGGAAGAGGTCTGGGGTTATGACTTCCCAACCTCCGGAAACGCGCTGGAAGTCTACATCGGCTACCTGCGCCGTAAGACGGAGGCCAACAACGAGACTCGTTTGATTCACACTGTTCGTGGGGTGGGCTACGCGCTGCGTGAGACCGCACCGTGATCCTGCGTAGGCTCCCGGAGGGTTACCTCGCGGTAGAGCCCGAGCACGCCTCTGCCGAGAACAGGGGCGCGGATACTCGAGGAGAGAGCAGGAGGGACCGGCTGATCCAGTCCCTCCGTTTTTCCGTGCGCGGACTATCTCTGCGCACGCGACTGGCGGCCCTCACCGCCATGGTGGTGATGCTTTGTATCGCTATCATCACCATCTCCTCCTACGCCACAGTGAAGCAGGTGCTGTCGCAGGAGATGGATAAGACGCTGCAGACGCAGGCGCAGGCCTATATCGACTCGGGCTTTGAGTTCCCAGTCAGCGAGACCGGAGAGGGCGATGACTACCGTCCCCGCTTTTTCGACGCCGATAACAACCTGAGTGTCCTCGTCGTGCCCGCCGACCAGGCGGGGCGGCAAGCAGATGTGCACAAGTTCGAGGGCATTCTCAGCCCCAACGAGATCTCCGTCCTTGTTGGCGACGACCCGTATACCTTCGAATCAGAAGGCGACAAGCGAAGCTTCGCCATCGGCGCCCTCGACGGGCGCGTGATTGTGTTGCGCCTGGACATCGCCTTTACGAACCAGACTCTGGAATCCCTCTGGTTGGTTCTGATTCTGATATCGGTGACCGGCTTCATCGCCTCCATCATCGCGGGCATCGCTGTCGCGAACTCCGGCATTCAGCCGATTACTCGCCTCCGCCGCGCGGCTGACGAGGTTTCCCGTACCGGTGAGCTGCGCCAGATCCCCGTCTATTCCCAAGACGAGCTCGGATCCCTCACGGACTCTTTCAACAACATGATGAACGCCCTCCAGGAGGCGCAGACGAAGCAGAAGAACCTCGTAGCGGATGCCTCGCATGAGCTGAAGACACCGTTGACTTCGCTACGCACAAACGTGGAGCTGCTGATGTTGGCGTCACAAAGAAAAGACGGCGAAGGCCCCGGCATCAGCGAGGAAGACCGCAAGGATCTAGAGCGAGACGTGATCGCACAGATCGACGAGATGAGTGGGTTGATCGGCGACCTGGTGGATCTTGCCCGCGAGGACTCCAACCCGGAGGTTCTTAGCATCGTCGAGATCTCCGAACTCATCACCCTGGGCATCGAGCGCGTGCAACGGCGCCGTCCGGACGTGATCTTCGATACGCACCTGATTGAGTGGCACCTGCGGGGAGATGCCTTCGCCCTGTCGCGCGCGCTGCTGAATCTGCTGGACAACGCGGCGAAGTGGTCGCCAGAGGGCGGTGTGGTGCGCGTGTGGATGCAGCCGATTGTTGTTGAGGAAGGTGACGCCGCAGGCTCCGATACCGACGTCCCAGCGCACCAGGAAGTGGAGATCCGAGTGGCGGATTCCGGCCCTGGCATTCCAAAGGAGGACCGTGAGAATGTCTTCGACCGCTTCTACCGTTCGATCCAGGCGCGTTCAATGCCTGGCTCCGGCCTGGGGCTGGCGATCGTCAAGCAGGTCATTGAGAGGCACCACGGAGTGATCGTGGCTGACGAGTCGGACGACGGCGGCGCCCTGATGCGCGCGGTGCTGCCGGGGGGAGCCGAGTTAGCTGGATCCAGGCGGGGCTCGGGAACTTTTCTCTAAAAATTTTCCTTAAACTGGCAGAAAAACTACAGCATTCGTAGTGCTGAATTACATACATAACGGACATACTGGTCGCTATGGACGAAAGGGAACACAATATGGGTGAGAACAACTCGGGGGACGGTCAGCGGATGCCCGGCGAACCGGACTTTTCTAACCGTGGCCAGAAGCCGGTGCGAGGGGGCGGCGAGCCGCTGGGTGGAGTTCGCCGAGACCACATGCCCTGGGACGCTCAGCAGCGGCAGACGCAGGAGCCGGTTACACAGGTAGGCCCGGCGGTGCAGCCTCAGCAACCTGCACCGCCGGCACAGCAGGCGACACCTCCGAGCTCACAGCCATTCCCGCAGCAACTAAGTCCACAGCACCCAGAGCCGCCGCAGGGGCTGACCCCGCCGCCGGGGTCGGGACAGGAGCCTTTCACGGACCCGTACCAGCCTCAGCTGAGCAGCCAGCCGCAGGAAAAGAAGCGCTGGTCCACCCCGGCCGTTGCGGCGCTGCTACTGGCGGGCGCTGTTGTTGCTTCCGCCGTCACATATGTGGGCATGGACTCGATCAACGGCAACCAGGCCAGCAACAACGCCACATCTTCCTTCGACAACTCCAACAATTCTGGCAAGGCCTCGCAGGATAGGAAGGCTTCCAACCCGGTAAAGCCGGGCAGCACGACCGACATTGCCAACAAGGTCCTGCCCTCTGTGGTTTCAATCCGAGTTATGACATCTCGGGGCGGGGAAGAAGGCTCTGGCTCAATTATTTCCTCCGACGGCTTGATCCTCACGAACAACCACGTCGTCGCGGGTGCCGAGGACGGTCGCGCGAAGATGGAAGTTACTCTCAACGACGGCCGTACCCTCGAGGCAGATCTGGTTGCCGCCGATAAGCCCACGGATATTGCAGTTATCAAGGCAAAGAACGTCACGGACCTGCAACCCATCGAGTTTGGAGACTCGGACATGGTGAATGTCGGCGAGGACGTGATGGCGATCGGTTCCCCCCTGGGGCTGTCAGCCACGGTCACTACCGGCATTGTTTCAGCGAAAAACCGCCCCGTCCAGGCTTCTGGCGAGGACGGCGGAGAGGCCTCCCTCATCGATGCAATCCAGACTGACGCCTCCATTAATCCCGGTAACTCCGGTGGTGCCTTGGTGGACATGGAGGGCAAGCTCGTCGGCATTCCCTCCGTCATCGCCTCGACCGGTGGTAGGGAAGTGGCCGGTTCCATCGGCCTGGGCTTTGCCATCCCGATCAACCAGGCAGAGCGCATTTCCAAGCAGCTGATCGATAACGGCAAGGCCGAGCACCCGATCATCGGTGCGAAGGTCGATACACGCTCTAACGAGAATGGCGCAGTTATCGCGGATGTGAACAAGGACAGCCCCGCGGACAAGGCAGGGCTGAAGAGAGGCGATCTTGTTACTCACGTGGATGATCGACGCGTCGATTCGGGCGTGGGGCTGATCGCAGCCATCCGTTCACACGCTGTAGGCGACAAGGTCAAGCTAAAGGTCAAGGATGGCCCCGAAGGCGAGGAACGTGAGGTCGAGCTGACGCTCACCACCGCCGAGTAAATCCCTATCCCGTTCGCCTGTACAGCCGAGGGTGAACGGGATATTTTATTAGATACATCCTTTTATCGATTCAGGAGGAACGCCGTGCCAGCTCGGAAGGCTAAAGAAGGGTCTGCGGACATCAACGCGGACATCAGCGAAGTTATGGCCATGAGCTCCGTCGATCACGCGCAGGTGGACCGTCTGGCAGAGGAAATCCCGGAGCCGGACGACGCACTGTTCCACTCTCTGGATGCCCAGGAGCGTAGCCGCGAACAGCTCAGCAACGAGCCGCCACTGCACGCCATGGTTGTGCTGGTCACCGACTTCCCGGAGGAAAAGGCCAAGAACGGTGAACTGGTTGCAGAGCTGCTGGCAGAGGAAGGCTTCCTCGTCGATGCCGTGCTCAACGTCGAGTCCCGCAAGTCCGCAATCCGCAAAGTGATCCAGACCGCTGTGGTCGGTGGTGCCGATCTCGTAGTCACGATCGGTGGTACGGGTACCGGCCCGCGCGATAAGACTCCGGAGGCCACCCGCGCTGAACTGGATCGCAAGGTCCCGGGCATCGCGGAGGCTCTGCGCGCTTCCGGTTTGGCGGCTAACTCCCTGGATGCGGGTCTGTCCCGCGGAGTCGCAGGCATCTCGGGTTCGACCGTGGTGGTCAACATCGCCGGGTCCCGCGGCGCGATCCGTGATGGTATGGCCACTCTTGGACCTCTGGTTCGTCACGTTGTCGGCGATATGAATAACCGGGCTTAGCATGAGTGCCGGCCACCCGCGTAAGGGCCAGCCGGACCGCCGCCGTCGCCGGTTCTACGGCAAGGTAGGCAAAGCCGGCCAGGCTGGGGGTTCGGGTTCTTCTTTTATTGACGCCATCGTCTCCGACAAAACAAAACCCCACTCAAGCCCTTCACGGGATGAGTGGGGTGACGATCGCCCTTCCGCAGAGCAGGAGCGCCGCTTCCTAGAGGAACAGCGCCCGCCGCACTGGGGCTAGCGGGGGCTGGGGCACGTTAGTTTTCTGCGTGCTTGCCGGTCGGCTCTGCCTCGCCGCCACGCTGCTCCACCAGCAGGTCGCGGATCTCGGCCAGCAGCTCGGTCTCAGTAGCAGCAGCCTCCTCCGGCTCGATGCCCTTGCGGCGAGCGTTCATCTCAGCCAGCTTGTTCATCGGCATGATCATCACGAAGTAGATGACGGCAGCGATGATCAGGAAGTTGACGGCGGCGGTCAGGACAGCGCCGATGTTGACGAACGTTGCATCGTTGCCCTCGCGGAGGTGGAAGCCCATTCCGAACTCGGGGGAGCCGCCGACTGCAGCCAGGAGCGGCTCGACGATGCCGTTGGTGAAAGCGGTGACGATGGCGGTGAAGGCACCGCCGATGATGACGGCTACGGCAAGTTCCATGACGTTGCCGCGCATGATGAACTTCTTAAAACCTTCAAGCATTGCGCAAAAGACCTTTCTTGTCCGCGACCTAGCGCAGACTTTTTAAAGCAATTAAAAGATGGGGAAGTATCCGAGGTCGTGGATCACAGCGTCTACGACCAGATCGTGGTCTTGGCAGGGAACGTCGCGGGTGAATTCTTCGTGGTCTACCACTGCCCATACCTTCACATGCGATGGGCGATTGGCAAGAGTTCGATCATAGAAGCCACCGCCCTGTCCGAGCCGTGTCCCATGATAATCAATCGATAGAGCAGGTGTAACTATTACATCGACGCATGTCGGGAAAGTGTGAATTGCATTACTCTCCGAGTCGCTTACGGGCTCGCCCACCGGCTCGAGTATTCCCCACGTGCCTTCGACGAGGTTTGGGTTGTCCGGCTGATATTCGATCCATTCGAGACTGGGGGCGTCACCACGAACAACGCGAGGAAGCAACACTCGCGCTCCAGTGCGCGCCAGGACATCGGGAAGATCCGCGCCGCCCGGCTCGCCCGGGAGGGGGACATATCCGCAGATGGTGGAAGGTGTGCAGGGGAGGTCCGCGAGAGCGTCCAAGAGGTGAGTCTGAATGCTTCGGTCGCGAAAGGGGCGCTCGTCGACGCGGTCGGCGCGGGCAGCGCGCACTCGGGCGCGGGCGCGCTTCTTCAACTCAGAGGGGGTGGTCATCGCCTCAAAGCCTACTGCAAAAGAAAACTCTCCTTAAGCGGTGTGTAGAGCACGAAACCCGGAGCTTAAAGCGCTACTATTCCGGCATGACTTCTAGCCCTACGATCTCCACGTCCGAGCAAGCCGCACTGCGTACCGTCGTGGTCCCGGCTGCTGGGCTTGGAACCCGCTTTTTGCCCGCCACCAAAACCGTTCCCAAGGAACTGCTGCCCGTCGTGGACACTCCCGGGATCGAACTGATTGCAAAGGAAGCCGCCGATGCAGGTGCAGACCGCTTGGCGATTGTGACGGCTCCGAAGAAGGGCGGGGTGCTCGGCCACTTTGATACCGACGAAGAGCTGGAGCGCACGCTAGAGCAGCGCGGCAAGACCGACCAGCTGAACAAGGTGCGCGCTACCGACGGGCTGATCGACGTGGTGGCTGTCGAACAGGAGAAGCCGCTCGGCCTGGGGCACGCCATCGGGTTGGCCGAAGAGGTGCTGGATGACGACGAGGATTGCTTCGCCGTCATGCTGCCGGACGACCTGGTTCTGCCGATGGGCGTGATGGAGAAGATGCTTGCCGTGCGCAAGCAGTACGGCGGATCCGTGCTGTGTGCCTTCGAGGTGCCGCGCGAGGAGACGAGCAACTACGGAGTCTTCGAGATCGACGAGGCGGACCACGCCGACGTGAAGATCGTGAAGGGCATGGTGGAAAAGCCGGCCGTCGAAGATGCTCCGTCCAACTTTGTGGCCACCGGGCGCTACCTGCTGGATCGACAGGTATTTGATGCTCTGCGCCGCACGAAGCCGGGCAAGGGTGGGGAAATCCAGATCACCGACGCCATCGAGCTGATGATTACCGAAGGCCACCCTGTGCACATCATCGTTCACCACGGCCTACGCCATGACCTAGGCAACCCGGGTGGGTACATTCGAGCTTGTGTCGATTTCGCGCTTCAGAATGAGACATATGGCCCCAGCCTGAAGACCTGGCTGCGGGAGCGCCTGAACCAGGAAAACTAGGGGCAACAAACATGCGATCGGTCGAAGAACAACTGGCAATCATCACCTCTGCGGCGGTGACCCCTGAGCCAGTGCGCATCGCCATCACCGAGACTCTGGGGCTGCGCTGCGCCGAAAGGGTCGAGGGCGCCGAGCCGCTGCCCGGATTCGACCAGGCCGCCATCGACGGCTATGCCGTGCGCAGCGTGGATATTCGCCAAGCTCTGGCAGCCGCCCGGGGCGGCGACGCCGACCGAGACCCGGAGGATGCCGCGGCCGCAGAGAACACCAGCGGTGTGAAGGAAACCCTGCCGATCGTCGGCGACGTAACCGCCGGCTCCCTGCGTCCGATCCGTTTGCAGCCGCGCCAGGCGGTGCGGGTGGAGATGGGCGCGCCACTGCCGACCCTGGCGGATTCGGTGCTCCCACTGGACTGGGTGGAAAAGGAAGGCCGCAAGATCCGCCCGTTGGAGGCCATCGCCTCCGGCGAGTTCGTGCACCGGAAGGGCTCCGACGTGCAGCCCGGCGACGTTGTCGTGGAGGAAGGCGCCGTCATCGGTGCCGCCCAGGTGGGCTTGCTGGCCGCTGTGGGGCGATCCAAGGTGCTGGTTTACCCGCGCCCGCGCCTGTCGGTGCTCTCCTTCGGCCGTGAACTGCTGGACATCGACCGCGACCCGGCTGTGGGCCAGGTTTACGACGTGAACTCCTATGCCCTGGCCGCCGCCGCCCGCGAAGCCGGCGCGGACGTGCACCGCGTGGGCATCCTCAGTGGCGAGCCGCGCAAGATGCGCGAGGTGCTGGAAAGCCAGCTGCTGCGCTCCGAGGTTGTGGTGATCTCCGGCGCAGTGGGAGGTGCGGCCAGCGACGAGCTGCGGGAAATCCTCTCCGAGATGGGGGAGATGGACATTCAGCGCATCGCCATGCACCCGGGTTCAGTCATGGGCTTCGGCACGCTGGGGCAGGACAAGGTGCCGACCTTCCTGCTGCCGGCCAATCCCTCCGCCGCCCTCGTTTCCTTTGAGGTCATGGTGCGCCCGCTGGTGCAGCTGATCCGTGGCCGCCGTCAGGCCACCCGCCGCGTGGTTCCCGCCCGCACGATCGCCGGCATCGCCTCGGCTCCCGGTCGCCGTGGCTTTATCCGCGGCCAGTTGATGCGCGACCGGGAGACCCGCGAGTTCCTGGTGGATCCCCTCGGAGCGGTGAACGGCGGCGAGCCGACCCACCTGCTGGGCAGCCACGGGCAGGCTAACTGCCTGATTGTGGTGCCTTCCGATGTGACGGACGTGGCACCGGGGCAGGAAGTGGACGTGCTGTTCCTCAGCAACAAGGATTAGCCCACCCGTGCTTCATCGACTGCGCGCCGCCTTCGCCCCCACCGCGGTGCCCGAACAGCACACGCGCACCGTTTTGAGCCGTGGGCACATGTACGGAGATCTTAATGACGCCCCCACGGCCGCCCTGCCGGTAACTCTGCGTCCCGTGCGCGCCACCGACGGGGCGCAGTGGAGCGCCGCGCGGATCGAGGATCAGAAACTACTGCAGCCTTTTGAACCGACCGTGCCGGGGGACTGGGCTGCAGCGCACAGCCCGCAGGCCTGGCGGCAGACTTTCCACAACCTGCAGGTCCTGTCCGCCGACCGCCTGCTGGTGCCGATGGTCATCGACATTGATGGGGAGTTCGCGGGACAGCTGACGATCGGCAACATCCAATACGGAACCGTATCCAGCGCGTGGATTGGCTACTGGGTGCACTCGCGGTTCCAGGGCCACGGCGTGGCCACCGCGGCGGTAGCGCTGGGCGTGGACTTGGGGATGCAGGTAGTGGGGCTGCACAGGATAGAGGCTACGGTCATGCCGGAGAACGTGGCGTCCAGAAAAGTGCTAGAGAAAACCGGCTTCCGCATCGAAGGGCAGCTACAGCGAAACCTGCACATCAACGGCGAATGGCGGGACCACCTGCTGGTGGCGCAGACTCAGGAGGAAACGGCGCCGGACGGGGTGGTGCGCAGGCTGGTGAACCGCGGAATCTTGGGGCTGGCTGTGAACCGAAACTAGCCTCGGCGTGGCGAGCGCGGATATAGGGGTTACGCGGGTAGCGTGGCAAGCACTTGACCATTCACGCTGCCCGCATAAGCTTCACAAACTTCGAGGAGAACTGATACACGTGTCCGGCTCCCTTTTGCTCATTGCCGCCGTTTGGTTGGTGCTGCTGGCGCCGCTTCTGCTGCGCAACCAGAAACCCGTGCGACGGACTGCCCAGGCACTGAGCGAGACCCGCGTGCTGCACCGAGGTGGCAGCACCCTGAAGGCGAAGCGCAAGCTCAAGCCGGCCGAGGGCCTGTACATGTCCTCTGATGACGACGAACTGGAGCTGGTCGACGCAGAGCCGGAGTATGTCCTGCTGGAAGACGAAGATTCCGCAGCCGGCGCGAAGTCGGGCAAGCCGCGTGGGCTGCGGGCGCTGATGAACACGAAGGGCAGTGAGCGCAGTGAGGATAGCGTGGACGCTGAAGTCGTTGACGGCGAAGTGGTAGACGCTGAGATGGTCGATGCTGAGGTAGTGGACGCCGAAGCAGCAGATGCCGAAGCAGTAGATGCCAAGGCGAAGACCGCGGAGGCGACCGAGCAGACGGACGCGAACGGCGATGGTTCTGACGCAGCAGATAAGGGCTCCGGCAGGGGCGCCGAGAAGGTCTCCGAAAAGGTCGTGGCAGCGGCATCTGCGGGCAGCGCAGTGCGTTACACCGCCCAGGATGAAATGGACACCGGCGAGTTCTCCCCGGTGAAGAAGGCGGAGATGAGCGCTGAGTCTGCTGAGTCTTCTGGGTCTTCTGAGTCCAGCGACTCCAGCGATTCCACGGAGCACGCCGAGCAGTCCGAAGAGCAGAGCGCCCGCCAGGCCGCATACGCCGCAGTCCCGACTGAGTACGTGCGCGGTGGGGACGTGAAGGCGTCACCAGATTTGGTAGACCACGTCGATGAAGCACCGACGGGCAAGAACCTGGACATCCTCGAGGACTCCGATGAGCTGAGCGAGGCCGATCTGCAGTACCTGGCGTCCCGCCGTGGTCGCGGTGTGTACGACCCGGTAGCCTCCGCGCGCCTGGCCCGTGAGCGACAGAACCGCCGCAAGAAGGTGCTGCTGGTGCTGCTGGCGCTGTGCGCCCTGACCTTTGGCGCCAGCCTGGCCCTGGGCAGTGGCGTGTGGCTGACCTTCGTGGCCATGGTTGCCTTCACCGCCTTCTACCTGGTGATGCTCCGCCGCCAGGCCATCGAGGAGCGCGAGCTGCGCCACCGCCGCCTGGTGCGTATGCGCCGCGCCCGCCTGGGTGTGCGCAACACGGAGGACGACGAGCTGGGCGTGCCGGATCGCCTGATCCGCCCGGGCGCCGTGATCCTGGAAACCGACGAAGACGACCCGGCCTTCAGCAACCTGGAGTACGCCGACGGCAGCGACTTCTTCGACGTACCGGGCGGGGGCTCCGACGCGGGCGCACCATCCGCTTCCGCCGCAGACGAGGAATACCTCGACCCGCGCTCCGGCATCCGCGCGGTCTAGGAGTAAACCTCCCGCATGCTGAACCACCCCGCAGCGCGTGACGCGGCCCTGCTGCTCCTGCGCCTTGTCACCGGCGTGATCTTCATTGCCCACGGCTGGAAGAAAGTCTTCATCGACGGCATGGGCGGAGTAACCGGCACCGTCGCCACCTTCGACCGCCTGCACATTCCGCAACCAAAGGTCAGTGCCTGGGCGGCGGCCAGTTTCGAGATGCTCGGCGGCGCGATGCTCATCGTTGGTCTGCTTACCACGGCAGTCGCAGGACTCTTCGCCATCTACAGCGCGCTGGTGCTGTACTTCGTGCACTGGTCCAACGGTTTCTTCGTCGCCGATGGGGGCATGGAGTTTGTGCTGCTCCTGGTCGTCTCGCTTATGATGATTGTTGTTTTCGGCGCGGGGCGCGCGAGCCTGGACAAGGCTCTCTCGCGCTTCGGCTGAAGTTGAGTCAAGCACGCAAGAGGCGGGATTAAGCGCATGGACTGTCAAGCGGTCAGGACCTCAATGTCCGCCCGGCTCGACGGCGAGACCGCCGAGCTGTCCGACGACCTCGTCGACGCGCACCTTGCCGCCTGTGAAGACTGCCAACGTTGGTATGCCACCGTCACCGCACTGGGGCGCCGGATGAACGTCTCCGCCACCCCAACGGATGATGGCCCCACGACGGAGCCGGGCGACGAACAGAAGGCGGCGCTCCTCGCACAGGTGCTCGAGCAGGCCGATCACAACCCTCAGATCAGCGGAGGCCTGCGCCGCCGTCAGCTGCCTCTCTACTTTGGTCGCTTCGCCCTTGTTGCCGTGGCGCTGGTTTATGTTGTGTGGGGCCTGTCGCTGTTGTTCGGCTCGCCTATTGGGGATGACGCCGACTCGTCTCAGCTTCGACTAGTCTCCGACGCGGCGACGATGCGCTTTGCACTGGCCGGTGGCCTCCTGTGGGCGGCTTGGCGCCCGAAAGCGGCTGCCGCAGTGTTGCCGATCTACCTGGGGCTATGGGCTTTCGGTCTAGGGTTCGCAACGCGGGAGATCGTGCTGAGCATGGTCGGGGAAGGTGGCAGCCTGACCACACTCTGGCTGCTGCTGGTGCACTTGGCGGCGGTCGTGGCCCTGGTCGTGGTGTGGGCTGGCAGGCAGAACGTGTTCATGCCGCTGCAGCAGTCGCTGCGCGCGCTGATGGCCCAGCCGGTGAACTTCAGCCCGAGCGACGCCCGACGCAACTCCACCTTCGAGCTCGGCGAGCCGCGACCGCGGGGCTGGGATTAGCGCCAGGAAGGCAGCCACATCCGCATGTCGAAGGCGAAATCGGAAAGCGGAGTGGCCGTGTAAATCGGCAGGAAGTAAAGAAAGTTCCAGACCACCAGCATCAGGTAGATCACTACCAGCAGCTGACCGGGGCGAGCCTTCACGAAGGTCTTAGGGGAGGAGTGCGGCTGGGCGGCAACGTCCGGGCGCTGCCAGCGCAGCAGCTGCCCCAGGGCCATCGCCAGCGCAATCGCCAGGAACGGAGCCAAGTTGGCTGCGTAGAACAGGTACATCTGGCGATCGAGGTTGACTAGCCAAGGCAGGAAGCCGGCGGCGAAGCCGATGACGGGCACCACCCAGCGGCGGTCTTTATGCACGATCAGGCACCATAGCCCCCACAGCATGACGGGGACGCAGAACCACCAGATAGCGGGCGTGCCGACCAGCAGGATCACCTTGTGGATGCCCTCGTCGCTGGACGGGTTGTAGTACATCAGCGAACGGCTGGAAACCAGCCAGGACCACGGCTTGGACTCCCAGTTGTGGTGGTGGCCGTTAGAGTTCGTCAGCTCCGTGTGAAAGCGCATGACGGACACGTGATAGTAGATGAAGTTCTGCAGGGCATCGGGCAGGAAAGACCAGAACCAATCCCCGGTGGTGTTGGTGTACTGCTCGGACTCCACGGCGTGGCGGAACACGCCCGTTTCGGAGGCGAACCAGGCCCGCCAGCTGACCACGTACAGAATCGCGGGGACGATCACGATGGAAAAGAAGGAGGGCAGAGCGTCGAAGAAAGCGGTCCCGAGAAGGGGACGGCGCACGCCGAAACGGCGGCGTCGAAAGTAATCAACCGCAACAATCGTCACCCCGAAGAAGGCCATGTAGTACAGACCATTCCACTTCACCGAAAGCGACAAGCCCAGCGCCACGCCCGCGGCGAAGCGCCACCAGCGATAGCCCATGCGCGGGCCGAGGGCGAAATCGTGGATCCGGTCAGCGGCCCAGACGTGCTGGAAGCGGGCCTCCATCTGCTCGGCATCCCGCACCGCGAAGTAAGTCGCCAGGCACACCAGGAACACCTGGAAGTGGTCTAGCATGGCCGAGCGCCCCGTGACGAAGAGGATCCCGTCGCACAGGGCAATAATGCCGGCGAATAAACCGATGAGGTCGGACTTCGACACTCGGCGCGCAATCGTGGCAATCAGCAGGATCGTCATCACAGCCAGCAGGGCGGACATGATTCGCCAACCCCATGGCGTATAGCCGAACACCGCCATGCCCAGCGCCTCGAACTGCTTGCCCAGGGGCGGGTGGACGACCAGGCCGTAGCCGGGATTGTCTTCGATGCCGCCGATCAGCGGGTTAGACCAGCTCTGCAGAATCTGCCAGGCCTGCGGCACATAGTGCTTCTCGTCGAACACCGGGGTGCCCGCATCCGTGGGGCGCTGCAGCATCAGTAGGCGGCTGAGCGCACCGAACAGGCCGAGGACAACCAGGATGCCCGTCCACCGGGTGAAAGTGAACGTGTGGCGCCCGGACGCAGCGGTAGACACGCGACTGTCCACGTCGGTTGTGGCGCGCTGGTCGGCGGACACTGCAGGAGCGTCGGCAAGCGGGGGAGTCGGTGTGGTCGGCACGAAAGCCAACTGTAGTAGAAGCCCCGGACAATCGGGCGCACTGGCGGGCATACTGGCGGGTATGAGTGAACCCGTAGATGCCAAGACTCTTTCCGCCGACGCAGCTACTGCGCTGCTTACCCGCGCCGCCGAGAATCGACCTCTGCCGCAGGGAGGAATCATCTTGGCGGCCACGCCGCTGGGCAATCCGCTGGATGCCTCGGTGCGGCTGATCGACGCGCTGGCCAGCGCCGACATCGTGGCTGCGGAGGACACCCGCCGCACCCGGGCGCTCGCGGACACGCTGGGGGTGGAGATTGCCGGCCGGATCTACTCCAACTTCGACCACAACGAGGCCGAGCGGGCGGAGTTCTTCGTGGAGCAGGCAGAGCAGGGCCGGCGCGTGCTGGTGGTGACGGACGCCGGCATGCCCTCCGTCTCCGACCCTGGTTTCCCGCTGGTCGTCGCTGCCCGTCGCGCGGGGGTGCCGGTGACGTGCCTGCCGGGTCCCTCCGCGGTGCCGACCGCTCTGGCGCTATCCGGCTTGGGGGTGGGCCACTTCGCGTTCCTGGGCTTCGCCCCACGCAAGGACGGCGCCCGGCGTTCGTTCTTTGGTTCTTTTAGTGACGCCCCCTACGCCGTCTGCTTCTTTGAATCCCCGCACAGGCTGGCCAAGACTCTGCAGGTAGCAGCCGAAGAGCTGGGGGATCACCGACAGGCGGCGGTGTGCCGCGAGCTGACGAAGACCTTTGAAGAGGTGAAGGTCGGCGGGCTGCGCGAGCTGGCCGAGTGGGCGGAAAACGGCGTGAAGGGGGAGATCTGCGTGGTGGTGGATGCTGCGGACGAGCAGGCAGAACCGGACGTGGAATCGCTGGTCCCGCTGGTGGAGCAAAAGGTGGCGGAGGGGGAGCGCCTGAAGGTGGCAGCCGGGGACGTGGCAAAGGCCAAGGGTGTGAGCAAGCGCGAGCTTTACGAAGCTGTGCTGCGCGAACGCGAGGAGAATTAGAGTTCTTTAAAAATTTTTAGCTGGGCTACGAGGCAGGCGGTCGATGAGTGGGATAAGGGCAGGTGAATAGGGTTTTAGGAGAGGGGAGAACGGGCGCTAGGGGCGACGTCTGCGCGCGGCTGGGGCACCACTGCGGTTGAAAAGCCCCCGCAATACCCCCCAATATTGAGGAATGACTGTATCAAGAGAAGAAGTAACACCGACTGAGGCTGATCAAGAACAGTCCATCGACTGGGTGGTCACGGGCTGTGCGGCAGCCCTCATCCTGGCCGTCGTGCTGTGGGGCGTATTTGGTGGCGATAGCTTCGCCGCCTTCGCCTCGACGGCGCTGAGCTATGTCGTAGGTGACTGGGGCTGGCTGTACGTCCTCGCCGGCACGGTGTTTGTCGGGTTCATTCTGTTCATTGCATTCAGTAAGTTCGGGCACATTCGCCTGGGCAAGGATAACGAGCCGCCGGAGTTCAACAGCATCTCTTGGGTGGCCATGATGTTCGCCGCGGGCATGGGCATTGGTCTGATGTTCTACGGTGTGACCGAGCCGTTGACGTACTACCGCGACGGTGTTCCGGGAGCGCAGGAGAACGATGTGGCCAGCTCCTTCGCCTCCACGCTGTTCCACTGGGGCCTGCACCCGTGGTCGCTGTACGCCATCGTGGCGCTGGCCATCGCCTACGGCACCTTCCGTATGGGGCGCAAGCAGCTTCTGTCCGCGGCGTTTATTCCGTTGATCGGGGAGAAGCGCGCCGAGGGCGCGCTGGGCAAGATCATCGACATTGCCGCCATCTTCGCGACGGTCTTCGGTACCGCGGCTTCCCTGGGCTTGGGTGCCGTGCAGATCCAGTCCGGTCTAGATGCCACGGGCCTGATTTCCAACCCCGGTACTTGGGTGATTGTCGGCACCATCGTGATCCTGGGTCTTTGCTTCCTGGCTTCCGCCGCTTCCGGTGTGGGCAAGGGTATTCAATACCTGTCCAACACCAATATGGTTCTGGCCGGTCTCATCGCTTTGTTCGTCCTGATCGTCGGGCCGACCGTGGTGATTCTGAACCTTATCCCGACCTCCCTGGGTAACTACCTTTCCCAGTTCTTCCAGATGGCGGCCCGTACCGCTAACTCCGGCGATGGTGCGGATGAGTGGCTGGGTACCTGGACCATCTTCTACTGGGCATGGTGGGTCTCCTGGTCTCCGTTCGTCGGCATGTTCGTCGCCCGCATTTCCCGCGGACGTACGATCCGCGAGTTCGTGTGCGTCGTCCTGATGGTCCCAACCGTGGTGACCATCATTTGGTTCTCTATCTTTGGCGGTGCCGCGATCAACGCGGAAGAAACCGGCAATTCCATCTGGGGCGATGGTGAGGCCACCAGCCAGCTGTTCAACTTGCTGCAGACCCTGCCGATGGGCCAGGTAGCAAGTATCGTCGCGATGATTCTGCTGGCGACCTTCTTCATTACCTCCGCGGACTCCGCCTCCACCGTCATGGGGTCCATGTCGCAGCGTGGACAGCTGGTCGCCAACCGTGGCGTCACCGTGCTGTGGGGTGCGCTGACCGCGGTCATCGCCCTGATGCTGCTGCTCACTGGCGGCGACGAGGCGCTGACCAACCTGCAGAACGTGACGATCATCGCCGCCAGCCCGTTCTTGCTGGTGATCATCGCCCTGATGTTCTCCATCTACAAGGCTCTGTCTAACGACCAGCTGTACCTGGACGAAAAGGCACAGCGGGAATACGCCCTGCGTATGGCTCGCGAGCGCCGCATCAACCAGCAGAACGAAGCTACGGCCGCTAAGCGCAGCCGCCGTTACAGCGGGAGCGATGTTCCGGAGCCCGTCGCAGAAGGCAACGCAGAGCATTCCTAAGCCGGGCTGCTTTCGCGTCGTGGTAGGGGATCACCTAATCTAAGGGTTATGTCGAAACGAGTTCTCACCTCAGTTGCATGGCCCTACGCTAACGGCCCCCGCCACATCGGCCACGTCGCCGGATTCGGTGTGCCTTCGGACGTTTTCGCGCGTTTTCAGCGAATGGCTGGCAACGAGGTGCTCATGGTTTCGGGCACCGACGAGCACGGCACCCCGCTGTTGGTGCAGGCGGAGAAGGAAGGCACGACCGTCCAGGAACTGGCGGATCGCTACAATCGCATCATCGTCGAGGACCTCGCGGGCCTCGGCCTTTCTTATGACCTGTTCACCCGCACCACCACCCGCAACCACTACGCGGTCGTGCAGGAGCTCTTCACCGGCCTGTACAACAATGGCTACATGGTCACTCAGACCACCCGCGGTGCCATCAGCTCGTCCACGGGCCGTACCCTCCCGGATCGTTACATCGAGGGCACCTGTCCGATCTGTGGCGCCAATGACGCCCGCGGCGATCAGTGCGACAACTGCGGAAACCAGCTGGATCCCGAGGATCTAATCGACCCGCGTTCCAAGATCAACGGCGAAACGCCGGAGTTCATCGACACCGAGCACTTCATGCTCGACCTGCCCGCCCTGGCAGAAGCCCTCGCCACGTGGCTGAAAGGCCGCACCGACTGGCGCCCGAACGTGTTGAAGTTCTCCCTGAACCTGCTAGAGGACATCCGCCCGCGCGCCATGTCCCGCGACATCGACTGGGGCGTGCCGATCCCCGTCGAGGGCTGGCAGGACAACAACGCCAAGAAGCTCTATGTGTGGTTTGACGCCGTCGTGGGGTACCTCTCTGCGTCCATCGAATGGGCCTGGCGCATCGGCGACCCGGAGGCCTGGCGGAAGTGGTGGAACGACCCGGAGGCCCTGTCCTACTACTTCATGGGTAAGGACAACATCACTTTCCACTCCCAGATCTGGCCGGCAGAGCTGTTGGGCTACGGTGGCCAGGGCTCCAAGGGTGGCGAGGCCGGCGAGCTGGCCGAACCGGCGCTGAACCTGCCAACGGAGGTCGTATCGTCCGAGTTCCTGACGATGTCGGGCTCCAAGTTCTCCTCCTCCAAGGGCGTGGTCATCTACGTGCGCGACTTCCTGAAGGAGTTCGGCCCCGACGCGCTGCGTTACTTCATCGCCACCGCTGGGCCGGAGACCACCGATACGGATTTCACCTGGGACGAGTTCGTTCGCCGCATCAACTCCGAGCTCGCCAACGAGTGGGGCAACCTGGTGAACCGCACCGTCTCCATGGCTTACAAGAACTTCGGCGAGGTTCCCACCCCGGGCTCGCTGACCGCAGAGGACGAGGCGCTGCTCGCCGAGTCCGCCAAGGCCTTCGACGTTGTCGGCGATAACATCAACCTCTCCCGCTTCAAGGCCGGCATCACCGAGGCCATGCGCATCGCGGGACGTGCCAACCAGTACATCGCGGCTATGGAGCCGTGGAAGCTGGCGAAGGACGAGGACCAGCGCGAGCGCCTGGCCACGGTGCTGTACACCGCTCTGCAGGTCGTCTCCGACGTGAACACCCTGCTGACCCCCTACCTGCCGTTCTCCGCGCAGAAGATCTTCGAAACCCTCGGCGGCGAAGGCGTCTGGGCTGCCCAGCCGGAGGTCATCGAGGTGACGGATGACTCTCCACGGGAGCCGGTGGGCGTCGGGCTGCCCGAAGCAGGGCGCACCTACCCCGTCATCATGGGCGACTACACGAAGCAGAAGGCCACGTGGGCACGCCAGGAGATCCAGCCTGGCACGCCACTCAGCAAGCCCAAGCCGCTGTTCCCGAAGCTCGATCCGGAACTGGCGGAGACCGGCCCGGAGTGGGCTCCGGTGCAAAAGTAACGGGCTGGTTAGCCAGTTCTAACGCAACTAGTTTGCGCAGTTTGTGGCTAATTAGTCCGCGCGGCGCAGGCCGGTGATGGGCGAGAGCACCTCGTGGACGGATTCCACGCCGCGCCAGGGGAAGGCCTCCCAACCACGGCGCTTGGCGGCATCCAGGTTGGTCTGACGGTCGTCGAAGTAGATCAGGGAAGCGTACTCGTGGCCGGCTGCGGCCGCGGCCTGCTCGAAGCGGCGGAACGCACCCTGGTGGGGCTTGGTGAAGCGCAGGTCGGGGGAGAAGCAGCTGACGGCCGCGGCGGTCGTCCAATCCTGATCCATCACGGCCTCCATGACCAGGCGTGGTGCGTTGCTGAAAATTCCCCACGGCTGGTCGATGGCGTTCAGGTGATTCAGCAGGTTCAGCACGGATGTGTTCACGGTGGAGCACAGGCGAGTGTCGGTCTCCAACAGCTCCGCGATCAGCTCCTCGGTGGGCTGCACGCCGGCAGCGCGGCAGAGGGTGGTGAAGTAGTCGTTCGGCCCCATCGACAGGCTGTAGCTTTCGCGGTAGCGGCCGTAGGCTGCCTCGAAGCTGAACGGGTCGGTGATGATGCTGGGGACACTGGTCTGGCTGCCGTTGTTGGAGCGAGACTGAATGTTGGCGTGGCGGATCATCACGGTGGTGAGCTCGCGCAGGGTGTGGCGGCGCTGAACCAGTACGCCGCCCAGGTCGAAGACGATCAAGTGTTCCATGGTGTTGGTGCCTGCCTTTGCAGTCGCAATGTAGTGGGAGGTTGCTGGTCTAGTAGGGTTTGTAGCTAGTGTGCCGCGCCTGCGTGACTAGAAAGTGGCGCTGACGCGAAGCTAAAACGAACCGGGGGTGAACAAAATGATGAATATGTCCAGTGCGGCCAGCGCGAACCGTCGCGTGCCGTCCGCGGTGGCGATCATCGCTGCTCTCGCGGTGCTGCTGACCAGCTCCAACCTGCGCAGCCCCGTCAGCGCATTCCCGCCGATCGCCGACGAAGTGCGCACCGGCCTCGGCGCCTCCGACCTTTTCATCGGGCTGGTCGGCATGGCGCCTACGGCCATGTTCGCCGTCGCCGCGGTGCTTTCCAATCCCTTAGCCAAGGCGCTATCCTTCCGCGCGGTTATTAGCACCGCCATGGTGCTGGCCACCGCCGGGTTCGGCCTGCGCACGGTGGCATCCAACGAGTTGCTGTTCCTCGTCGGGACGATGATCGGCCTGGTTGGAGTGGGTATCACTAACACCCTGCTGCCTGCTGTTATTAAGGATTACTTCCCGTTCAAGCTAACGGTCATGTCTATCGCCTACATGGCCGTCGGGCAGGTCAGCATGGCTACCGCATCCGTGGTGTCCGTTCCGTTGGCCGAGCTGGGCGGGTGGCGCGTGGCGATTGGAGTCTGGGCGATTCCGCCGCTGTTGGCGCTGCTGTGCTGGGGTGTTCTCGTGTTCTCGGTGACTCCGGGAACCGCGGCCCAGCGCGGCAGCGAGATGTTGCGACAGGCGCACCCGCGGAAGCTTCTGGGCGTCATAAAAAACAAAAACAGCGAGTCGCGCGGCGCGTATCGGCACATGTGGCGCAATCCCGTGAGCTGGGGGATCGTGGTGATGTTCGCCATGACGTCCTCCATTTCCTACTGTTTTATCACCTGGGCGCCGAAGATCATCGTGGAATCCGGTGGATCGGCGCAGCTCGGCGGCATTATCGGCGGAGTGTTCGCGCTGGTCGGAACTGCCTCGTCGTTTATCGTGCCGTGGATGACCTCGCGCTTTGAGCGCGGCGCGGCATGGGTGACGATCCTGTCGTGCAGCTGCATGTTCGTGGCCCTGCTGATGGTGATCACCGACCCGATGCGCCTGCCGGTGGTGTGGATTTCACTGGTTTCGCTGGGCTGCTCTACTTTCCCGCTGGGGCTGATGCTGATCGCCACCCGCACCCGCGAGCCGAAGGCCGCCGCCGTGCTTTCCTCGGGTGCGCAGGGCATCGGGTACACGGTCGCCTGCGTTGGGCCTTTTGGTTTTGGTGCTCTTTATGACGCCACCGCGTCCTGGACCGCCGGACTGCTGGTTCTTGTGGGGTTCAACTTCGTTTTGCTGGCGGCGGGCCTGGTGGCCAGCCGGAAGGTGTTCGTGGACGACCGCACGTAGAACCGCCTAGGGAGCACCTCCTAAGGGAGCGCTAGGGTGGTGGGCATGGCAAAAAAGAAGCGTCCGACACCCGTTCCGCCCGCGCCGATCGTCCCGCTGTTCGACTCGCACACCCACCTGTGGTCCACAGTGCTGAAGAATCAGCGTCGGCAGGACGTGGTGGGCTCGGATGCAGGGGACAAGGCGTTCGGGGAGGAAGACCACCGCCGGCTGGTGAGGGAGTTCATGGATCGCGCCTATGCCGTCGGCGTGCGCGGTGTGTGCACCGTGGGCGACGGCATCGAAGAGACGGAGAAGGCCCTGCAGGCCGCGGAATTCCACGACCGCGTGTGGGCGGCCTGCGCTGTGCACCCGACGAAGGCTCAGACGGTGACGGGAGCAGTGCGCGAGCGCTTGCGCGAGATGGCCTTCCACCCGCGCTGCGTGGCGATCGGCGAGACCGGCCTGGATGCATATTGGATCGGCAAGGATCCCGGCGACGGGGAGGAAACCCCGAGCATCGAGGTACAGGAAGAGGCACTGCGCTTCCACATCGACCTAGCCTGCGAATCCGGCAAGGCGCTGATGATCCACAACCGCGAGGCCGATGCCGACCTGCTGCGGGTACTCGCCGACGCGCCGCAGCCGGAGAATGTGATCCTGCACTGCTTTTCCTCCCCGCTGGACGTGGCCAAGGAATCGCTGGATCGCGGCTACGTGCTGTCCTTCGCGGGCAACGTGACCTTCAAACGCAATGAGGAGCTGCGCGAGGCGGCGCGCATAGCCCCGGCGGAACAGATCCTGGTGGAGACCGATGCGCCCTACATGACACCCGAGCCTTTCCGGGGTGCGCGCAACGAGCCGGCCTTTGTTGGCTACACTGCCGCCTGCGTGGCGGAGCAGCGGGGGATGGCGCCGCAGGAGCTGGGAGAGCTGGTTACGGTGAACGCTCAACGGCTCTACGGGATCGATCTGGGCGCTTAGTGCACACTGTGGTTTTACCGGTATCTCTGCAGGTGTCTCCGCTAGTGAGGTTCCTGTTTCTGGTGTGACGCTAGGTAACGAAAACATATAGAAATTAACGCTTGTTGGGGGTTGTGGCTGCTGTTATCGCAGCTGCACCCCCCATATTTGTGATTTGCGGAACATTTTGGCGCGGATCTTTGTTTAACAAGGATCGTTATCGTATTGTGACAAAAGTTGAGAAAATCGGCGTTCGGGCGCCCCATCGCTACGTGCACAGAACGTGGCGAGGTTGAAACCTAAAGGGCGTCAGTAACAAGAGAGGCAACGATCTAGTGTCACCGAAGAAGAAGTCCCACCTGCACCGCATTAACAACACCAGCTCCACCCCGCTGCGCATCGCCACGGGTGGCATGCTCGCAACCCTGGTTGTCGGCGGTGGCGTTGCGGTGGCAGGTCAGAAGTCGGTCACTCTGGACGTCAACGGCGACATCATCCAGGCCAGCACCATGTCCGGCGACGTCGAGGGTGCACTGAAGTCCGCTGGCGTGGAGATCGACAACCGCGCAATGGTCACCCCGGCACTGGACGAGGCCATCAGCGACAACTCCAAGATCACCGTCCGCAGTGCCCGCACTGTGGCTCTGACCATCGACGGCAAGCAGGAGAAGATCGACACCACCGCGCTGACCGTCGGCTCCCTCCTGGATCAGATCGGCCGTAGCGACGCCGTCAGTTCGCTGTCCCAGGCTCGCAACCAGGAAATCCCGCTCGACGGCATGGAGCTGGAGATCGTTACCCCGAAGAAGTTCACCCTGAACGACGGTGGCAAGGACGGCCGCATGAGCCTGCCTGCCCGCACCGTGGGTGAGATCTTCGAGATGCGTGGCACCCCGCTGGGCAAGGAAGACAAGGTCACCCCGGCTGCTAACACCCCTCTGAAGGAGGGCATGCACGTCGAGGTCACCCGCATCGCCAACCGCGAGGAGACCAAGGTCGAGGAGATCCCGGCTCCGGAGCGTGTGAAGGAAGACCCGAACATGCCCGAGGGCGAGGAGAAGGTCGTAGAGAAGGGCGCGCCGGGCAAGGCTCGCGTTGTTGCGACCGTCCGCACCGTCAATGGCGAAGAGGTTAGCCGCAAGGAGAAGTCCAGCAAGGAGATCACCGCTCCGAAGGAGCGAGTAATCATCCGCGGCACCAAGAAGGCTGACAAGGACGAGGGCAAGGACAAGGGCTCCAACACCGGCGCAGCAGCTCCGGCTGTGGCCAACGGTTCCGTCTGGGACCAGCTGGCGCAGTGCGAGGCCGGCGGCGACTGGTCCATCAACACCGGCAATGGCTTCTCCGGTGGCCTGCAGTTTACCCCGTCTACTTGGGCCGGCTTCGGCGGTACTGAGTACGCCCCGGCTGCTCACATGGCTACCCGTGAGCAGCAGATCGCCGTTGCAGAGCGCGTCCAAGCCGCACAGGGCTGGGGCGCATGGCCTGCCTGCACCTCCAAGATGGGTCTGCGCTAAGCCTTAGGTCACTGCCGAGCATGGCTGTGCATAGTTATGCACAGCAGCGCAGCAACCTCGGTTTTTATCGGGCACCAGCTCGACTATCCTGTGAATGGTGAATGAACGGAAGATTCGGCTGCTGGGGCCCAATGAGATCCGGCAGCTCGCCGAGGAACTGGACCTAAACCCCACTAAGAAGCTGGGGCAGAACTTCGTCCACGATCCCAACACGGTGCGCAAGATCGTCAAGGCCGCCGATGTCACCACGGACGACAACGTGGTGGAGATCGGCCCTGGCCTGGGCTCTTTGACCCTCGCGCTGCTGGAAACTGGCGCGAGCGTTACCGCCGTGGAGATCGATCCGCGCCTCGCCGCCAAGCTGCCCGCCACCCTGGATGAACAGGGAGCAGGCGAGGCCGATGCAGCGGTGATCCTCAAGGACGCGATGGCGGTCACGGCGCAGGACTTTGCCGACGCTGGACGCCCCCTTCCCACCGCACTGGTGGCGAATCTTCCCTATAACGTCTCCGTTCCCGTGCTTTTGCACATGCTGGAGGAGTTCCCCAGTATCGACCGCGTTCTGGTCATGGTGCAGCTGGAGGTCGCCGACCGTCTGGCCGCCGCGCCCGGATCCAAGATCTATGGTGTGCCCAGCGTGAAGGCTGGTTTCTACGGCTCCGTCGCCCGCGCGGCGACTATCGGCAAGAACGTCTTTTGGCCAGCGCCGAAGATCGATTCCGGCCTGGTGCGCATCGACCGCTACGCCGAAGGGGCGGAGCCGTGGGCTGGCAGGCAGTCGGGCGCCGAGCAGTTTGACGCAGATCAGGGTATTGAACAGCTAGATGCCGAGCAGCTGCGGCGCGAGGTCTTCGCTCTGGCAGACGCTGCTTTCCTGCAGCGCCGCAAGACGCTGCGTGCCGCCCTGTCCGGCCACTTCGGCAGCGGCCAGGCGGCCGAAGGTGCGCTGCGAAGCGCGGGGATCGACCCGACCCTGCGCGGTGAGAAGCTCTCGACGGAACAGTTCGTGCAACTAGCCGCGGCCTCGCTGAGGGGTGCACAATGACTGTTTCCCACATCTTCGGCCCCCAGGAGCCCCAGTACCGCTCCGTCACGGCTAGTGCACACGGCAAGGTGAACCTGCATCTCGGCGTGGGGCCGGCCCGGGAGGACGGCTATCACGAGCTCGACACGATCTTTCAGGCCGTCTCGCTGAAGGAAGAGGTCACCGTCGCCCTGCGGGATGCGCGAGGCACGCAGGATGCCGAAGCTGTACAAGAGGCCGAAGCGGCACAGGAGGCCGAAGTGGCACAGGAGGCCGCCGACGCGGCGCCGTGCACCTGGAGTGTCTCCGGCTTCGACAGCCACCTGGTGCCACAGGATTCCAGCAACCTGGCGTGGAAGGCCGTTGCCGCGATCCAGAAACTGGCACGAGACGCGCACGTCCCCTGGGCAGCACAGCCCGTGCACATCCACATCAACAAGGGAATTCCCGTTGCTGGCGGAATGGCCGGGGGATCGGCGGATGCGGCAGCCGCGCTGGTTGCGGCGGCAGAGCTGTACTTCCCGGACCCGCGTTCCCCGCGCCGCCCGGACGGCGCACAACTGTCCGGCATCGCAGCCGACCTCGGCGCCGACGTGCCCTTCTGCCTGCTCGGCGGCACAGCAAGGGGCACGGGCAAAGGGGAAAACCTCATGCCCGTCATCGCCACGGGCACCTATCACTGGGCCATCGCCACCGACAAGCGCGGCCTATCCACCCCGGAGGTGTTTAGTCAGCTGGACCAGCAGCGCGCCGCTGCCTCGGAGGCCAGCCCCAAGGCCGCGCGAGCCGGAAGCCCCGAGGGGCTGATCGCAGCTCTGCGGACAGGCAACCCGGAAGAAGTGGGAAAGCTGCTGGTTAACGACTTGCAGGCCCCGGCCATCAGCCTGCTGCCCAGCCTGCGCGAGACCCTGAAGGCCGCCGAGGAGGCCGGCGCCATCGCCGCAATCGTTTCCGGCTCCGGGCCCACGGTCGCCATGCTATGCGCATCCGCTGACGACGCGGTGGAGGTCGCGACAGCCGTTAGTGTGGCCGGGAAAGCCAGCTCCACGATGACGACGAGTTCTCCAGCTCCGGCTGCGGGCGTCATAAAAAGGGAAGAAGTACTTGAGTAACCTCATCAACCTAGAAAAAGTCTCGAAGAGCTACGGGCTAAAGACCCTGCTCGACGACGTAAGCCTCGGCGTGGATAGTAACGACCGCATCGGCGTGGTCGGGCTCAACGGAGGTGGCAAGTCCACCCTGTTGAACATCCTGAGCCGGAAGGACGAGCCGGACTCCGGGCGCGTAAGCCACAACAACGACCTGCGCATGGCCATGGTCACCCAGGACGTGCTGCGCGACGCGCCGGAAGACATGACTGTCGCCGGGGCAGTGCTGGAACCGCTGGGGCTGCAGGAATACGAATGGGCCGGCGACCCGAAGGTGCGCAGCGTACTCAACGGGCTGGACATCGCCCGGCTGGGGCTGGATACTCCCGTGCACTCGCTGTCCGGTGGCGAGCGCCGCCGAACCGGCCTGGCCGCCGCGTTGGTGCAGGATCTGGACCTGCTGATCCTCGACGAGCCGACCAACCACCTGGACGTCGAAGGCGTGCAGTGGCTGGCTGAGCACCTGCTGGGGCGCAACACTGCACTGGTTGTGGTCACCCACGACCGCTGGTTCCTGGATACCGTCGCCAACCACACCTGGGAGGTGCACGACGGCGCGGTGGACGTCTACGAGGGTGGCTACAACGACTGGACCTTCGCCCGCGCCGAGCGCGCCAGGCAGGCGGATGCGGCCGAACAGCGCCGCCAGAACCTCGCGCGCAAGGAACTGGCGTGGCTTCGCCGCGGGGCGCCCGCGCGCACATCGAAGCCGCGCTACCGCATCGAGGCCGCGGAATCCCTGATCGCCGACGTGCCGCCGATGCGCAACAAGGTGGAGCTGATGAGTTTCTCTGCGCGCCGCCAGGGCAAGAAGGTCATCGAGCTGGAGAACGCGCGCATCGCCACCCCGGACGGGCGCACCCTTGTCGAGGACCTGACCTGGCGTTTGGGCCCCGGCGAGCGCATCGGCCTGGTGGGGGTGAACGGTTCCGGCAAGACGACCCTGCTGCGCACCCTGGCGGGCGAGGCGCCGCTGGAGCAGGGGCGCCGCGTCGAGGGCAAGACCGTGCGCCTGGGTTGGCTGCGGCAGGAGCTGGACGACCTGGATCCCACGAAGCGCCTGATCGAGTCGGTCGAGGACGTCGCCAGCTACGTGACCTTCGGCGACAAGGAAATCAGCGCCTCCCAGCTGGCCGAGCGGCTGGGCTTCAGCGCGAAGCGCCAGCGCACGCCCATCGGGGACCTGTCGGGTGGCGAGAAGCGCCGCCTGCAGCTGACCCGCGTGCTGATGGCCGAGCCAAACGTGCTGCTGCTGGACGAACCGACGAACGACCTGGACATCGACACCCTGCAGGAGCTGGAAAGCCTGCTGGACGAATGGCCCGGCACGCTCGTGGTGATTTCCCACGACCGCTACCTGATCGAGCGCATCTGCGATTCCACGTGGGCGCTGTTCGGCGATGGCCGGCTGACGAACCTGCCCGGTGGCATTGAGCAGTACCTGGAGCGCCGCAAGCAGGAGGCCAGCGATGAGGGGCGCAAGAACACTCTGACCTTCGACGCTGCGGATTCTGGCGCTGTTTCTTCTGGACGCCCCAGCCTCGGCGCCAAGGAAGTTCACGCACTCACCAAGGAAATGAGCGCGCTGGAAAGGAAGATGGGCAAGATCGAGCAGAAGATTAACTCCATCCACGAGAAGATGAACGAGGTGGCGGAGAAGGCAGCCACCGGCGAGCCCGTGACGGACGAGCTGGCCGCATTGGATAAGGACCTGAAGACTCACCAGGAAGAACACGGCGAGCTGGAGATGCAGTGGCTGGAAATCGGGGAGAAGCTTGAAGATAGCTGATGTCGCCTCCACCGCAGAGGAGGAAATCACTGGGAGGCTGAGCGCTGCCAGGGATCAGTGGGAGGCCCACGTGGATCCCGGCGGTGTGATCGTCGGCGCGCTGCTGTTCGCGGCTTCGCTCACGCCCTCGCTACTGCCGCGCGACTGGCTATTCCAGGGCGTGGTCGCGGGTATCTCCGGTGGCACCGGCTACACCGTTGGCGTGTTCTTGCACTGGCTGTGGGAGGCCTTCCTGCAACGGCGCTTCAATGAGCCCATGGGACGGGGCCGACGCAAGGCCTTGGGGCTGCTAGAGAAGCTGCAGGACAGGCTGGAGCTCAGCGACCGGGGGATGCGGAAGCTGAAGAATGGCCTGGAGATCGGCTTCGTGGCAGTCGTGATCCTGGCACTACTTGTGTGGGTTTCCTTCGCCGTGCGCTGGCAGCGAGAGCTGGCACATCTGATGGACGCGGAGGCTTATACGGCGGCGGAGTTCCTGCTGGTGCTGCCCATCGGCATCGGACTGTGGGCGCTGATCGTGCTGGTGGGCAAGGGTCTGTTGTGGCTGATCGAGGCCTTGGAAGATGGCCCCGTGGGGCGCCGTTTGGGTGGGGTTACCCGCCCGCTGTTCGCCTGGTTGGCCGTCGGCATGGCCTTGCTTTTCCTGGTGGATACCGTCGTCCCCGGCACGGTTGTCAGCGCCACCGAACGGGTGTTTTCGGTCCGGGACCAGGAGATCCGGGAGGATCTGGAGCAACCCCAGGTGCCGGAGCGCTCCGGTAGCCCGCAGTCGCCCAACAAGTGGGAGGACCTGGGGGCCTTCGGCACTAGGTTCGTCGGCTTAGGGCTGTACAAGGATGAGCTGGAGGAGCTGACCGGCCGACCCAGCAAGGAACCCATCCGTGTGTACGCCAGCCTGGAAAACGGTGCGGAGGATACGGATAAAGCCCGAGCGGAAAGCGTGGTCGAGGAGTTGAAGCGGACGGGCGCGAAGGACCGCGAGGCGTTGCTCGTGGTGCCCGCGACCGGCACCGGGTGGGTGAACCCCACGGCCGCCCAGGCCTTCGAGCTGATGTTCGACGGCGATTCCGCGATCACCTCGGCCCAGTACTCCTACCTGCCCAGTGGCGTGCAGTTCATCGCCGACCAGCAGCGCGTGGAAGACGCGGGAGAGGCGCTGGTCTCCACCGTCGTGGACTGGTGGCGCACCCTGCCGGAAAACGACCGCCCGAAGCTGTACGTTTACGGCGAATCGCTGGGTACCAACGCGGGCAGTGGGGCATTCTCTGGCGTGCGCGACATCGTCTCTAGCGTGGATGGCCTGCTGTGGGTGGGGCCACCGAACTCAAACAAGCTGTGGCACGACCTGGTGGATCGGCGAGACCCCGGCTCGCCGCAAGTGTCTGCGGAATACGCGGGCGGGCTGAATGTCCGCTTTGCGGAGAACTCCGATGAGATCTGGCGGTGGCGTCGAGAAGAAGATCTGACCTCGCGCGCCGGCTGGCACCATCCGCGAATCCTGTTTATTCAGCATCCTTCGGACCCGGTGGTGTGGTGGTCGCCGTCGCTGATCGCCCAGGAACCCGATTGGCTGAAGGAACCGGCGGGTTTTGACCGCTCGCCGTCTATGTCCTGGATCCCGTTTGTTACCTTCTGGCAGGTCACTATGGATCTTCCAGTTGCGGCCAACGTGCCGAATGGCCACGGGCACAACTACGGCAACAGCGTGTTGGACGGGATGCTGGCGATGGTCGGCGGGCGGGACTTCAACCCGCAGCGCGCCGAGGAGCTTCGCAAGCAGTTGGACGCGGCGATGGAGTCCCAAGGCCCGGAGAAGGAAGTCGGCGTGGACAACGGCTAGAGCCGGGCGCAGGCCGTGTGTAGGCCGGAGGCAGGTCAAAGATCTTCGGCCAGCTGGCCATCTGCCAACACTCGGGTGCACAGCGTAGGGTGGGGCACCATGATCCTTATTAATGTGAAGTACAAGGTCCGCCCCGAGTTCGTCGACAACTTCCTGCAGGAGGTCTCCTGGTTCACCGAGGCCACCCGCGCCGAGGAAGGCAATATCTTCTTCGACTGGTTCCGCGATCCGGAGAACGCAAACGAATACCTGCTGATCGAGGCTTTCCAGGACGATGCCGACGTCGCCCACGTAGAGTCCGAGCACTTCAAGCGCGCCTGCGACGAGATGCCGAAGTACCTGCTGGAAACCCCGGAGATCATCAACACGAAGATCCCAGGAAAGACCGAGTGGGACCGCATGGCCGAGTTCCGCGTCGAGGATAACTAGCCCTTAAACCCACCTCTTTCACACCACCCCCTTAGCACCACTATGACTGTCAGCGTTTTCGACCTCTTCCAGATCGGCGTCGGCCCGTCTTCTTCGCACACCGTCGGGCCGATGCGCGCGGGTCTGTCCTTCGCGCGCCGGGTCAAGGCTTTTTTGGGGGATGACGCCACGTCTCCCCGCGCCGCCGACTCAGCAACCGAGGAGGGGCTGCGCCCGCTGGGCTCCGACAAGCTGGCCGACGTGGTGAGCCTGCCCGATGAGGGTGAACACCCGCTGAGCATCAGCGTTGTCCTGTATGGCTCGCTAGCCGCTACGGGTGCTGGACACGGCACGCTGGGAGCCTGCCTGCTGGGCCTGGACGGCGCCGATCCGGCGCAGGTCGATCCGGATTACATGCAGTCCCGGCTGGATGAGATCCGCCAGACTCGCACCATTTGTCTGGCGGGCGATAAGAGCCTGCCCGTCACCTGCGGTTTCGAAGACATTGTGCTGCGGCCGACCGTGCGCCGTTCGATTCACACGAATGCTATGACATTCGTGGTCAGCGGCCTATCCGAGCCGCTGAAGCAGACTTTCTACTCCATCGGCGGTGGCTTCATCCGTACCGAGGAGGAAGTTCCCACACTGGACGAGCTCAGCGGGCAGTGGCTGTTCGAGTCCGGTGACAAGCTGATCTCCCTGGCGGAGCACGTGGGCATTAGCCTGGGGGAGGTGCAGCGGCGCTGCGAGCAGTCGCTGCGCACCGACGAGCAGATCGATGCGAACCTGGATGCCATCGCCCAGGCCATGCAGGATTGCGCCAAGCGCGGAGTAACCTTCGCCGGAGTGCTGCCCGGGGCCTTGATGGTTCGCCGTCGCGCGAAGCGTTGGTACGACCAGCTGATGGAGGAGGACCCGCATCGCACTGCCGAGTTCTCCGAGGACTGGGTAAACCTGATCGCCTTGGCGGTAAACGAGGAGAACGCAGCTGGTGGGCGGGTGGTCACCGCGCCGACGAATGGCGCCGCGGGAATCATCCCCGCCGTGATGTTCTACGCCCGCGAGTTCACGCCCGCCGGCAAGCAGGACCCCTTCCAGGTGAACCGGCGCTTCCTGCTGGCCGCAGGCGCGGTTGGTTCGTTGTACAAGGAGCGCGCCAGCATCTCCGGCGCGGAGGTCGGCTGCCAGGGCGAGGTCGGCTCCGCGGCTTCCATGGCCGCCGCCGGGCTGGCGGAGGTGCTGGGAGGGTCTCCGCGGCAGGTGGCGAACGCGGCGGAGATTGCGATGGAGCATTCGCTGGGGCTCACCTGTGACCCCATTGGGGGATTGGTGCAGATCCCGTGCATCGAAAGAAACGCCATCAGTGCGGGCAAGGCCATCAACGCCGCCAAGATGGCGATGCGCGGCGACGGGGACCATCACGTCACCCTCGACGAGGTCATCGAGACCATGCGGCAGACCGGAAGGGACATGTCCGAGAAGTACAAGGAAACGGCCGGTGGTGGGTTAGCGACGAACGTCTCCGTCAACGTGCCGGAGTGCTAGGAGCAGGAGGGCTTAGGCCCCTCAAACCCTTAAGCCCCTAAAGCCCCTTAAGCCCCAGAGCTTGCCCCAGAGTCTGGGGTCTTGTCGAAAGTCTTGCCGCGGTAAAGCGCGAGGCGAACCGTCATCACCAACAGGGCCAGGATTGTCCACCACAGGTAGGAGTTACCCAGGAGCGCCTGCCAGGCGTTCCACTCGAACTCGCGCTGCTCCTGGAAGGGAACGAAAGCGGTGGGTTCGAAGGCGAAGGCGGTAAAGCCCAAGGCAACCAGGGCAACCCACAGCCAGCGCGGGGTGGCCAGCGGGGAAGTGGGGTCCGCGATCGCGTAGCAGGCCAGGGCCACCAGCAGCACCGGAGCCCACGACCAGTGGTGGTTCCAGGAGATCGGGCTGGCCAGCAGTGCAAACAGCGAGTTGACGCACAGCGCGACGACCGGCGCCTGTGCCTCCAGAAGCTTGATCATGACGAAGGTGATGACTGCCAGCGAAACGCACACCAGGACTACCCACAACAAGCTGGAGGAATCATCCGTACGCAGGCCGAAGCGGTACAGCAGACCGTTGATGCTCTGGTTCAGGGCGTATTCGTGGTTGCCGATACGCCCGGTTTCGCGCAGCGTGTGCGTCCAATACTCTAGAGAATCCCGCGGCAGGATCAGCCATGCTAAAGCTGTAGTGCCGAGCGTGCCTACGCCCATGCGCAGGATGGAACCCCAGTCCTTGCGCAGAAGGAACCATAGGCCGAAGACTGCGGGCGTCAATTTGATAGCAACCGCAGCCCCCGTGAGCAGCCCGCGGTAGCGACGAGGCACGACGAGCGCATCGATGAAGACCATGCCCATCAGCAGAACGTTGATCTGCCCATAGGCCAGGGTGGTGTGGATGGGGCTTAAGTGGATCAGCACAGCGGTGAGGATTACCGCGACCCAGCCTGCGGAGGGGCGATCCAGGCGTGCTGCCGCGTGCACGGTGTGGGCGAGCACCCACCAGGTGACAGTCACCGTGGCGCAGACCAGCAAAACGGCGGCCAGGTTATAGGGCATCACCGTCAGGGGAGTGAACAAGAGGGCCGAAATCGGCGGGTACGTAAACGGCAGATACGTATCGCCGATGATGTGGAAGTGGCCGCTGTAGAGCTCCTGGCCGTCCAGAACGCGCTGGGCTCCCACCCGGTAGACGTCAAGGTCCAGGTTGTAGTGGAAGCCGCGAGTGTTGAAGATCTTCGGTAGGACAGAAAGCACCAGCAGCACACTCAACGCGATCTTAACCGGGAGGTTGATCTTGAGATGTCTGAAGTTTTCCAATCGCGCCGAAGCGACTTCCTTTGTCTGCATAAGGGCTAATTATTGCACTATCTGTGAGGTTGCTCTCGCCCAGGTTTAGTAAGGCCCAAAAGCTAAGAGATTATTAGGCGTTCGGCCTGCGAAGAACTAAGCTTGGAACAATGAGCGATAGACTTCCCAAGCTGGACAAACAGGCCTATGAAAAGGAGCTCAAAAGGCTCCAAGCTGAACTCGTCGAAATGCAGCAGTGGGTGGTGGAAACCGGAGCCCGCATCGTCATCGTGATGGAGGGGCGCGATGCGGCGGGCAAGGGGTCCGCGATTAAGCGCATCACCCAGTACCTCAGCCCGCGCGTCTGCCGCATTGAGGCTCTGCCAGCCCCCAACTCGCGCGAGAAGGGACAGTGGTACTTCCAGCGCTACATCGAGAAGCTGCCCACCGCCGGAGAGATCGTCATCTTCGACCGCTCTTGGTACAACCGCGCTGGCGTGGAGCGCGTGATGGGCTTCTGCACCACCCAGGAATACCGCCGCTTCCTGCACCAGGCTCCGATCTTCGAGCGCCTGCTGGTTGAGGACGGCATCATCCTGCGCAAGTACTGGTTCTCCGTGTCCGATGAAGAGCAGATCCGCCGCTTCCAGTCCCGCCAGTCCGACCCGCTGCGCCAGTGGAAGCTCTCCCCGATGGATCTGCAGTCCATCACGCGCTGGGAGGACTACTCGCGCGCGAAGGATGAGATGTTCGTGCACACCGACATCCCGTCTGCCCCGTGGTACACCGTGGAGTCCGAGGACAAGAAGCGCTCCCGCATCAACGTGATCAACCACCTGCTGAACACGATCCCGTGGGAGTACGTGGAGAAGAACGTGCCGAAGATTCCGGAGCGCCCGGCATCCGAGTCCACCTACGAGCGCCCGCCGCGCACCCAGTTCCGCTACGTGCCCGACGTGGCGAAGCTGCTGGAGAAGGACCTGTTGAAGCGGCAGGCCGAGGAAGCCAAGCAGGCTCAGGAGGCTGAGTCCGAGGAGAACTCCAAGAAGGATTCGAAGTCCGAGGGCAAGGAGGCTGCGGCGTCCAAAAAGAACAAGGGCGACAAAAAGAAGAAGGGCAAGAAGTCCAAGAAGGGCAAGAAATCTAAGTAGACCTTAGATTTAAATTAGGCTGCACTTCCTTGTCGTTCCTGTAATTATGGTGACATGGCAGACAAGAGAAGGAAGCACCCGACGTACGACCCGGATGCGGAAGTAACGACTGTCGTCGCAGGTCACGTCGGGGTTATCGAGCTGAATCGCCCTAAGGCTCTGAATTCCTTAAACGTGGAGATGATCCGCCTAATCCGCGAGGCGGTCGACAAATGGGCCGACGATGATTGGATTCAGTTCATCGTGATCAAGTCGTCCTCCGACCGGGCCTTCTGCGCAGGCGGGGACGTGCGCTACGTGCGGATGCGAGACATGAAGCGCATGTACCGCTTCGGGGACTCCTTCTTTGAGGAGGAATACGACCTCAATGAGCGGCTGTCGCGGGTAAACAAGCCCGTGATCGCGCTGCTGGAAGGCGTCGTGATGGGCGGCGGCATGGGTATTTCCATGCATGGCTCGCACCGCGTGATCACCCCGCGCACCCTGGGGGCAATGCCGGAGGCTGCGATCGGGTTTGTGCCCGACGTGGGTATGTCTTACCGGCTGACGCACCTGGATTGCTCGCCCGCAGTGGGGCTCTTTATCGCCGCCACGGGTTGGCGCCTAAGCCCTGCGGACATGTTGTACACCGGCCTGGTCACGAACCTGGTGGCGGATGTGCATGCTTTTGAATCCGACCTGCATTCGGGCGACCTTCCCGAGGCGCTGCGGTCTAATGCTCTCGACCCGCAGAAGCTGGAGGAGCCCACGTCTACGCTGCAGAAGCACGCGGAGTGGATCGAGCGGACTTTCGCCGAAGGTTCTTGGGCAGACATCGAAGCCCGGATCGTGCGGGATGAGGGTTCTGTTTCGGACGCCGAATTGGCGCAGTTTATAACCAAGGTGACCGATTCCCTGAAGGGTGCCAACCCGGAGAGTCTTGTGGCCACGGTGGAGCTTTTCCGCCGCGCGGAGGGTGCAACGCTGCGCGAGGCTTTGGATATGGAATTCAAGGTCGGTGGCGAGCTGCGCCGGGGGCCGAACTTCATCGAGGGAGTGCGCGCAGTGCTGGAGCACAAGGATCACAACGCGCAGTTCGAGCCGGCTTCCACGGATGACGTGGACGTGGAGAAATGGCGGGCGCTACTGGGCTAGGCACTAGCTGCTGGCGGCGCCTGCGGCGCCGGTGGTTTTCGTGCGTTGCACCCGCAACCACACGAAGAATCCCCACAGCACGAACGCGCCGTAGACCACGTATAGCGCCGCGGAGGGGTAGTAGCCCGCGGCGAGCAGCAGGGGTACGCCGACAATATCCACGCCGATCCAGATCAGCCAGAACTCCGTCCAGCCGCGGGCCATGCCGAACGTGGCCAGGATGGAGCCGGTGAAGATCCAGGCGTCTGCCCACGGCCCCCACGAACCTAGCGCGTCGAAGATCAGCGCGAAGACTACGGTGCCGATCACCGCAAAGGCGAGCATGCCGAGGCGTTCCTTGGTGCTGGCCCAGCTGGGCTGCACTGCGGCGCTGTCGGCGGCGGGCTCGCTGACGATGGAGCGGGAGGGGTCGGTGTTATCAGGCTCGCGCATGCCGGCAGTGCGGGCGCGGCTCCATTGATACCAGCCGTACAGCGAGACGATGAGGAACATCACCTGGCGGCCTGCCTGGCCGTAGAGGTCCAGATCCTGTGGGGTGTGGAACAGTCCACCCAGGAACACCGTGAACAGCAGCACATTGCCGACGATTCCCACGGGCCAGGCCCACACCACGCGCTTCATCCCGCCGACGGCGGAGGCTAGGCCGAAGAGATTGCCGATGATTTCGCGCCAGAGGATCGGGTAGCCACCGATGATCAGCGTTGCGTTGAGAAGCGTTGTAAAGATTCCCTCTGATTCCACAGTGCCCATCTTCCCTTATCGGGGTTGGGCAAAGGAAACCGGGTTTGATTCTTGGTGAGGCGACTACTCCTCGTCCTCAATGCGATCGACACGGGCCAGCATGTCGAAGGCCTGGTTGTAGAGCTCCTCGGGGCTGAGGCCACCGGATAGCCGCTCGTCCGCAGCTGCCTCTACGGCGCGCATGGCGATGCTGAAGGAAACATCCAGCAACAGGAATGCCTTGAAGGGGGAGAGGTCGGGGGCGACATCGCACAGCGCCTTGGTTCCAGGTTCTGTGAGGGTAGGTAGGTCCACATCCAGGTGTTCGCTGCTGCCCTTATCCTGCGGGTTCTCCAGCATGATGAGCAGAGGCTTGAACTTGCGGATATCCGGGGTGGTGGGATCCACCAGCTCAGAAAATTCGGCCGAGCCCGTCTGGCTAACCGATTCGCCCTGATCAACGTGCGGCGGGAAGCAGTAGATCCACATTGCGTCGCGCATGATGTCCACGATGCGGCCGGTGGGGTGGTCCACCGCAATCTCCCGGATGCGGCAAGCGAAGTGCTCGAAGACCTCGTGCAGGTAGTAGGCGAAGACATCGTCGCGGCGCTCGAAGTAGTTGTGGAATGTGCGCGTGGATACGCCCGCCCGCTTAGTGATGGCCTGGACCGTCGCTTCCTCCGGGCCGTAGCCCATGAACAGCTCAATAGCTGCATCGATGAGATTCTGCTTCGTTTCGGCCTTCTTCTGTTCGCGCCGGGAAGCGGAGGGGTCGGGGATTGTCGAGCTCGATGGCCGTGATGACATTATGAGTGAGAAACCTTTCATTATGCCCAGATGATCCGATTTGTTGGATAACGCTCGATGCAGACTAGCGTAGCAAATTTGATATTCACAAATGGAAGCTGGGCATTTAACTGCTTCTCATCTCAGCTAGCCGAGCTGCGAAAGTCCTCCCGCTAGTAGTTGGAAAGCGCCTCGAATTTCTTCTTCCGTCGCACACTCCCCACCCTCGTTGAGTTCCACGAAAACTGTGGGTACAACCATGATCGAATTGATGAGCAACAACGCGTGGGCGATGTTGAGCGCCTGACCTTCGCGCTCGCTGTACCGCTGAAAAGCCTGTACGAGCGGAGAGAAGAACTCCACGGCGTTGCGGGGAAAGCCATCGTTCTCTGTGAAAAGCTCTGTACGAGCTTGGGCGGGGATAGAGAGTAAGTGGTCCGCAAGACGGGAGAGGGTTTGAATGCTGTTCGGACTGCCCGTCGTTCGATTAAAGAAGTCCACCGCGATATTCTCGCCGATCGAGATCAATCGTTGCCCAGGTTGTGCAGTATCCACCATGCCAACCATTTCCTCAACGAATTGATTAAGCGTGAATAGTAAAGCCGCGTCTCGATGAGGGAAATAGTTGTGAAAAGTGCGCGGAGAAATATCAGCTCTTTCTGTGATCTTCGCGATGGTAGCATTCTCGACGCCCTCGTTGACTAGTAGGTCAACGGCGGCACAGGCGATGCGCTCACGGGTTTCGGCCTTCTTGCGATCCCGTAGACCCGGCGTTGCTGCCTCTGCGCTTTTTCCGCCTTCGTAGCTCACTTTCACAACCTTTCCCTAGTGACGCCTTACTTTACTCGGGCCTGTGCGTCTCGCGAATCTGCCTCACCTGATTCGGTAGGGGTATCCGGAGTGCGGCTGCCGTCGGCATTCAATCCCACCAGGCTCTCACCTTCGACATCGACAGCGGGAATGATCTTCGCTAGCCACTTGGGGAACTTCCACGCGCGCTCACCGAGAAGGAACATCGTTGCTGGAATAAACGTCATGCGGACGATGAAGGCGTCAAAAAATACGGCGGCAGCCAGGGCAAAGCCCATCACCTTAATAAACGGCTCATCGGCCATCATGAAGGCGGCGAAGACCGAAATCATGATGAGCGCGGCTGCAGTGACCACGCGCGCGCCGTGCTTGAAACCGTTGGCGGTGGCGTTGCCGGCGGTCTTGCCGTGCGCCCAGCCCTCGCGCATGCGGGTGACCAGGAAGACCTGGTAGTCCATGGCCAGGCCAAAGACGATGCCGATCAGCATGATGGGCAGGAAGGAGATGATGGGCTGCGGGTCGTCGATGATGCCGCCGAAGCCCTCCTGCCACAGTGCGACGGTGACGCCGAACGTGGCGGCCACCGACAGGCCGAAGCCCAGTGCCGCGATCAGTGGCACCCAGATGGAACGGAAGACGACCATCAGCAGGATGAAAGCCAACACGAGGACGATGGCGATGTAGGGGATGAGGACGTCCGACAGGCGCTGTGAAATGTCCTCGTACATCGGGGTGACGCCGGTGATGGCATAGGATGCGCCGGTCTTTTCGGTATAGCCGGCTTCCTCGGCGCGCATCTGCTCAAGGACATCGGCGGCACGGGCGTCCGTCGCGCCGTAGGACGGGGTGATCATCACCTGAGCCGCAGTACCCAGGTCGGCTGGGTTGCGCGGATCGCCGTTGGTCTGCACTACCTGGGCGTTCTCCACGCCTTCGGTGCCCTGGAGGGTCGCGACGGCCTCCTGGGTAGCGGCAGCCTTCTCCTTGTCGTTGAGGTCGGGGTATTCAACGAGGGCGACCATCGGGGCATTGCGGCCAGCTCCGAAGCCCTCCTCCGTCATTTCGTAGGCGACACGGTCGGGGGTGCCCTTGGCCATAGAACCATCGGAGGGCATGGCCAGACGCAGGTTCATTGCGGGGATGGCCAGCAGAATCAACAACACTGCAGAGCCTACCAACCACAGGGCGGGCTTCTTGCGGATGATGCGCACCCACTTCAGCCCCATGGTCGGCTTCTCGTTCTCTGGGTCCGGAGCCTTGACGAAAGGCGCGCGTCCTGCGAAGACCTTCGTGCCAATGAGGCCCATGATGGCGGGCAGAAGCGTGATCGCGACGATCACGGCAATGGCAACGGTACCGGCGGCGGCCAAGGCCATCGCGGTGAGGAACGGAATGTTGATGATGGACAGTGCTGCCAGTGCAATCAGGACCGTAAGGCCAGCGAAGACAACTGCGGAACCGGCCTTGCCGACTGCGAGGCCGGCCAGGTGGGCGCGTTCCTTGACGGGAATCGTCTTGAGTTTCTGGTGTAGTTCCTTCGGTTCCAGATCCTGGCCATCCACATGGGCGACCAGCTCGTTGCGGAAGCGGGAGAGGATAAACAGCGCATAGTCGATGCCCACGGCCAGGCCGATCATGGAGGCCAGGGTGGGGGTCATGGAGTTGATGCTGTCCGTGACGGAGGTGGCTGCCATGACGATGCCGATGCCGGTGCCCACACCAATCACTGCGGAGAGCAGCGGCAGGCCTGCAGCCACGAGGCTGCCGAAGGTGACGATCAGAACGATGGCAGCGACCGCCAGGCCGATGGCTTCGGAGGCCATGCTCATCTCCGGCTGCTGGAATGCGTTACCGCTCCATCCAACCTTGAGGTTGCCTTCGTTGTTCTTTACTGCATCCTCGAACTTCTGCACGTCCTCTGCGGGCACGTCTGCTGCAGTTTCCGCATCGAAGGAAACCTCGATGGTGCCAGTGCGCTTGTCGGGGCTCAGCGGGCTTAGAGCAGCGATGTCGGAGGTGATCTGCTCCTTCGGCATTCCCTGCTTTTGCTTCATGGGAGCCATTTGCTGGTGCATGCCTTCGCTGGCCAGCACGGGGGAGACGAGCTGTTCCTTGTCCTTCAGGAAATCGAGCTCTTGCAGCGCCTGAAGGATGTCTTCGGTCGATTGTGCAGCCTCGCCCTCGGCAAGGGTTTGGCCTTCAGGGGCCTGTAGCACGAGCTTGCCCGTGGCTGCCTCTAACTGGTCAGAATCTTCGCCATTGGGGAATTCCTCTTTGATCCTCTCCTGGGTCTCGATGGACTCCAGGCCAGGGATGGTGAAGGACTGCGAGGTTGGTTTGGTTAACAGTGCGGAGGCGGTGCCCACGCCGATCAACACGATCAGCCAGACGGCGAGGAAGCGCCACTTGTGGAAGTAGGCGGAGCGGCCTACTCGATACAGGAATTTTGCCATGCGCAAAATATTTGCACAGAATGCGAAATATTACAAGGCTTGTGCAAATATTTTCGATGGGGTCGCGACGAATCTCTGCTCCGCCTAGTCGGCGACCAGGGTCTCCATTGTCAGCTCCGGGTGCTCCTTCTCCACGAAGGCTAGCTTCCACTTGTCGCCGAACAGGGCAATCAGCTCCCCGTCCGTGCGGGTGAAGATCTCCACACCTCGCTGCTTGGCCAGCACCGGCGCGGACTCGGCGTCAGTACGACGGGCGACAGAGTAAGGGACGGGGTCGGCCACGGTCTCCACGTTGTACTCAACGTCCATCCGGGCCTGCATAACCTCGAACTGCATGGGGCCGACGGCGGCCATGACCGGGTTAGCGTCACCGCGAGCGTCGTTGCGCAGAATCTGCACAACACCTTCGGAATCCAGCTGCTCGAGGGCCTTGCGGAACTGCTTGTACTTGCCCAGGGACTTGGCTCGCAGCGTGCGGAAGTGCTCCGGAGCGAACTGCGGCATGGGCGGGAACTGCACCTTCTTGCCGGCGTAGATCGTGTCTCCCGGGGCGAGCGAACCAGCGTTGACCAGGCCCACAATGTCGCCAGGGTAGGCGGCCTCCACGGTGGCACGGGTGCGGCCGAAGACAGTCAGGGCGTACTTCGTGGAGAAAGACCGGCCGGACTGAGCATGTGTGACCTGCATGCCGCGTTCGAACACACCTGAGACCACGCGCATGAAGGCCAGGGAGTCGCGGTGGTTGCGGTCCATGCCGGCCTGCACCTTGAACACCACGCCCGAAAAATCATCGGTAGGGTCGCGGTGCTCGTCCACCGCGACGGAGTTTCCGCCCGCGGCGGCCTCGAGGACCTTCGGGTCGGAATCGCGGCCAGCCGGGGCGGGCGCCAAAGCGCAGAGGGTATCCAAAATCTGGTGCACGCCGAAGTTCAGCATCGCAGAGGCGAAGATCAGCGGGGAAGTGGTGCACTCCAAGAACAGCTCCTGGTCGTGCAACGCACCGTCGGCGGCCAGCAGCTCCACCTCTTCGGCAGCGGTTTCCCACACGTCTTCTTCCCGCTCTGCGGCCTGCTCCGGGGTGTAGTGCTCCTCCGGGGCGATCGTCGAACCACCGGCGGTGCGGAGGAAGTGGATGTACTCCTCGGCCTCGCCGTCGTCGTTTATGCGCGCCAACCCGCGGAAGTCACCAGCCTCGCCGACTGGCCAGAACAGGGGAGTGGGCTGCAGCTGGATCTCGTTGACGATCTCGTCCACCAGCTCCAGCGGGCTGCGGCCGGGGCGGTCCCACTTGTTCACGACGGTCACGATCGGCAGGCCGCGGGCTTTGCACACGCGGAACAGCTTCAGCGTCTGTGGCTCCAGGCCCTTCGCGCCATCAATGAGCATCACCGCGGCATCCACGGCGGACAGAACTCGGTAGGTATCCTCCGAGAAGTCCGCGTGGCCCGGGGTGTCTACCAGGTTGATCATGAAGGGCTCGCCGTCGTGGCCCTCCGGGGCGTACTCAAATTGCAGCGCGGAGGAGGCGATGGAAATGCCACGATCCTTCTCCATATCCATCCAGTCGGAGACGGTGGACTTGCGGCCGGCCTTGCCGTGCACGGCGCCGGCTTCCCTGATCATGTGGGCGTGCAGAGCGAGCGCCTCGGTGAGGGTAGATTTACCGGCATCCGGGTGGGCGATGACGGCGAATGTGCGGCGGCGCGAGGCTTCGGATGCGGTTGAACTCATAATGCCCACAAGTCTAGCGGGTAGGCATTAGGCGCAGGTAGTCGTGGTCTTCTTCTTATGCTCTGCAGCCTGGGCCAGCGCCTCGTCGAAGGATTTCGCGTACTCCTGCGCGCCCTCGGGCATTGGGTGAACACCATCCTCGAACAATAGATCCTGGTGGGACTGCGCGTGGCCGCACCAGTCGGCGATGTAGACGTTGTCGTGAGTTTTGGCAGCGTCCAGCACTTCCTGGCGGGATTGCGCCATCCACTCTCGATCGCCGTAGGGTATGGCCATGAAGATCTGACGGTCGGGGCCGATGAGGTTAATCATCTCCTCCAGCTGTCCCGGGAAGGCTGAGCCGTTGGTCCCGAAGCCGAGGAACACGTTCTTGCGCAGCTGGCCGGAATCGTTCAGCTGTTGCAGCACTTCCAAGCCGGCGGTGTAGTGGCGGGAAACGTCTGCATCGATGTAGATGCCCGGGTAGTTCGTGTTCAGCGCTTCGCTGGCTGCCAGCATCACAGAGTCACCCACGGCGGTGATGTCCTTGCCCTGCACGGCCGTGGCCTTCTTCTCCTTCGGAGGCGGTGGAGTGGCCGTGGCGGGGGCCTTACCCTTGTTAGCCTCTTGGTTCATACGTTGTAGCTGGTCCAGTTCCTGTTCCAGTGCAGTCTTATCGTTGGAGTTCACCACTCCGTAGACCACACCGCCGACGCAAGCCACGACGAGCAGTGGCACGACAGGCCATGCGACCTTCTTAAAGCCCTCGTTGATCTCGTGGAAGCTGGGGCGGGAAGCCCAGTAGTCCTTCCACGTTTGCTTGTAGCCGCGGCGGCGGAAGGGGTTTTCCACGTGCTGGTAGGAAATCTCGGAGATCAGCAGAGCGATCGGCACCGCTACCAGTCCCAGAATCCACTTGTGGTCCATGTGACCGTCGGCGTCAAAAAGAGCGCGCAGAATCATGATGACCGGCCAGTGCCACAGGTACAACGAGAACGAGCGTTGGCCGAGCCAGCGCATGACATTGGTGCGGAAGACCCACGTCAGCGGGCCGGTCTCACGGATCACGCCCCAGATCATCAACACGCCCAGCACGCTGGTTAGCAGCAGGCCGCCCTGGTAGGTCACCGCCAGGTCGTCGCCCATAAACAGCAGTTGGATGACGTAGCCAATAAGGGCAAGGGCACCGATGGCTCCTGCAGCTCGCGCCTCAAACTCTCCTGCCGACGGCCAGGAATCCACTCGCGGATCGTTGCGTGTGGAGGTGACAGCCAGCGAGAGGAAAGCGCCGATGAGTAGGCCGAAAGCGTGCGTATCCGTGCCGTAGTAGACGCGCGTCGGATCCTCGCCGGGGGTGAACAGTAGCGCCATGGCCGCAGCGGAAAGCACGGCCAATAGCGCCGTCACCAGCATCGGGATGCGGCGCGGACTGCGACGGAGCCGGCGCTGGGTGAACACGAAAATCCCGAGTGTCACCAGCGGCCAGATGATGTAGAACTGCTCTTCGACAGCCAGCGACCAGTAGTGGGCGAAAACCTGGACCTCGTTTTCCGCGAAGTACGACTGAGAGGTGGCGATCTGCGTCCAGTTGTTGACGAAGAACAGCGTGCCCAGGAATTGCTCGCGGATGCCCACGGCAATGTCCCCACCTATGGCGGTGACGATTGCGGTGACGATAAACAGCGTGACCAGCGCGGCAGGAAGGATACGGCGGAAACGCCTGATCCAGAAGTCTTTCAGGCTGATCGTGTTGTTTACCCGGTACTCGCGCACCAGCAGCGAGGTGATCAGGAAGCCCGATAGGACGAAAAACAGGTCCACGCCCAGGTAACCGCCGGGCAGGATATTGCCGAAGAAGTGGTAGATCACCACTGCGAGCACGGCGAGGCCACGCAGGCCATCGAGTCCCTTTACCTGGCGCAGGCGAGCACGGCGATCTTTCTTAACCGTCTTGTTCTCCGGCGGGATCGCCAGCGCTTCCGGCACGTTGTTCTGCTGTGGTGCAGGTTGTGCCGTCGCCACCTGTTTCGGTTCGGGCTGTTTCTTTGGTTGTGACGCCGACTTCTCCGCCGCTGGCGGCATCGGCTTCGGCGCCGCCTTCGCGACTGGCTTGGGTGCTTGCTTCGCAGCGGGCGCCTGTGTGGGCTCCGGTTTGGGTACAGGCTTTGCGGCTTGCTTGCGTGCCTGCTTTGCAGCTGGCGCGGGCACTGGCTTTGGCTGAGCCTTCGGTAGGGTCGCCTTCTTGGGAGCCTGCTTGGCAGCCGGGGTCTTTCGCGTCACGCCAGGTGCAACCCCCGGGGCAGGCGGCGCGCCTACGCTACCGAGTTTGATGGCCGGAGCAGCCGCAGCTGGTCGGGTAGTAGCAGCTTGCTTGGGGGTAGTGCTTGTCTGCTTCTTGATTTTGTCTGCTTTAGGGGTCTTCGCATCCGTAGTGGACTTCCTGGGATCCTGCGAGGCTGCGGTTGCCTTCGGTGGCTTCTGCTTCTGGGGGGCGGAAGCCTTTGGTGGCTTTGGAGCGGAGGGAGCCTTGGGGGCGCCGACTGCGGAGAGCTTGATCGGTGGCTGCGTGGTCGCCTTGGAAGCTGCCTTCTTTGACTCCTGCTTCACCGGTTCCTGCTTCGGAGGGGCAGGCTTTTTCTCCGCAGAGGTCTTCTCCTCGGAAGGCTTGGAAGCTGCAGACGGTTCGGAATCCGCAGACGGTTTAGAAGACACAGAAGCCCCGGAAGATACACTAGATTCCTGGTGTTTCTGCTGGTCGGGGGACGACTTCGCCGAACCTGTTCGAGCGTTACGAACAGCGCGCAGTAGTCCAAAAACCTGCTTCACTTTGCATCTCCCAAAGGCAAGATCGAGTGCATTGATTCAACAATACTAACGCTAGGTAGCTCGAAAACCCGCGAGTATTCTCCTTACTGCGCGCTACCTGCACCGCAGCATTTATTAGTGCTTGCGTGTGTGGATATCGTTTCGCGCAATGTCTGTGCCATTGTTCACGATGAGCGTCACTGAGTCCACCGAATCTGAAAGAGTGTTTTCCATCCACCCGCTCTCCGGGTCGATGTCTGCATCCTCGAACGGGCTCAAAACGAAATCAATCACAGATGTGCCCTTAGGCGGGCGGCCGATGCCCATGCGGACGCGCACGTAATGCTGGGTGCCCAGCTCGGCAGTCATTGAGCGCAGCCCATTGTGGCCACCCTCGCCGCCTTTATCCTTGATACGCACCTGGCCGGTGGCGATATCCAGCTCGTCGTGGCAAACAATGACCCGCTCCGCCGGCAGGCTCAAAGCGGAAGCCAGCGGCCCCACCGCTTCACCAGAGTTATTCATGTACGTCGTAGAGCGCAGTAGCAGCACGGGGGTTTCTTCCACCGTGATCAACGCCGCATGAGCCTTCTGGCCCTCCACCGGCAGCCACTGCGCCTCATACCGCTCAACCAGGCGATCAATCGGCCAATAGCCGATGTTGTGCCGGGTTTCCGCGTACTTGGCGCCGGGATTACCTAGTCCGATCACAATCCATTCAGGGGCGAACTCTTGCAGCTGCCCGACGGTGAACTTGGAACGCTTCGCAGGCTTCTTACCTGCGCTTTTATCTACCGGCTCCTGCGACGCGGAGTTCTTGCGGAAAACGGAAAATAAAGATTGGAGGAAAGACACAGCCACTAGTTTCCCACACCGAGGGTGCGCTCAACCTCGTCGGCTGCGTCAGCGCACATGATAGCCACATCCGCTGCCTCCGACTTGGGGAAGGGCTTCAACACATAGGCCGCCGGATCCATGCGTCCGGGTGGCCGCCCAATGCCGCACGACAGGCGCCAGTAGTCCTTCGTGCCCAGGGACTTCGTGATGGACTTCAACCCGTTATGCCCCTTGTCGCCACCGGACTGCCGCAACTTAACCGCCCCCGGATCGCCCTCGAGGTCGTCGTAGGCGACGATGATGTTACCCGCCGGGATCTTGAAAAACGCCGCCAGCTGCTGCACCGGCCCGCCCGACACATTCATGTAGGTCCGCGGCTGTGCCAGCACCACCTTGCGCCCCGCGATCGTCACCTCGGCGATGTCAGTGTTCGTCTTCTTGTGGGTATTCAGGCTGGCCGCTGGTACTTGCCGATCCAGCAGTTCGCCGATCACCATTCGCCCAACGTTGTGCCTGGTGTTGGCGTATCTATCGTCGGGGTTGCCTAGGCCGACGATCAGCCACGTATCGCTGTTGGTGTGTTGTTTCTTGTTTGGTGACGCCACCGTCTTCCAGCCCTCTCTCTAGCTCACTGACGGTCATTGTACTGTCCACCCCGGACAGCCCCCGCGGCCGTGGGTGGGCGTCAATAAAACAGAGCAACAAAAAAAGGGGCCACCCGGTGCGAGAATTGCACGCGGTGTGGCCCAGTGGGGGGGGAGTGGATTACTCCTCGGACTCGCCCTCTGCGGACTCGCCCTCGGCTGCCTCGGCAGCCTCGCCCTCGGCGCCTTCGCCCTCCTCGTCCGGCTCCGGCAGTTCCTCTTCCTCCGGCTCCACGACGTTGATGATCAGGGTGTCTTCCTCGGAGACCAAGGTTGCGTTGCCCGGCATCTGCAGGTCGCCGGCCAGAACCTGGTCGCCGATTTCCTTGCCCTCGATGTCGACGGTGATCTCTTCCGGAATGTTCAGAACGTCGGCCAGGATGGTGATGACGTCTGCCTCCTGGGTGACCAGGGCGCCCGGAGCAGGCTGACCGGTGAAGATAACCGGAACGTCAACCTCAACCTTCTCGCCGCGCTTAACGTTCAGCAGGTCAGCGTGGTCCACGTCCAGGGTCAGCACGTTCTGGTCCACAGCCTTGATCATGACCAGGTGGTCCTGGCCCTCGATCTCCAGCTCCAGAACGGCGTTCACGCCCTCGTTACGCAGGATTGCCTGGAACTCCAGGATGTCCACGTGAACGTGCATCGGGTCCAGCTTGTTGCCGTAGACAACAGCTGGAACGCGGAAGTCACGACGCAGGCGGCGGGAAGCGCCCTTGCCGAACTCGGTGCGCAGCTCGCCCTTCAGGCGGGTAATGTCAGCCATGATTTTCTCCTTCAAATTCTGTGTTTCAGATTGCTCTGAATCGCTCTTGCGTTTCTACCGCGGACATAAAAAATGCCGCGATATCTCGCGGCGTGTATGCATCCCACAGTTTCATTGGTCACGCACCCGCACACGAGCGGACTCGCTTTGAAAGGTTACGTCACACAAAAAGAAGGGGGAGTGTGCTTTTCGCGCCGATAACGGCCAAATTCTATGTAGGAATTCAGCCCTCGCCGAGATTCGAAAGTATGTTAGCACACCCCCAACCGGGGATTAAAACTACTCAAACAGCGTGGTCACGGAGCCATTCTCGAAGATCTCGTGAATGGTCTTGGCCACCAGTGGGGCGATCGGCAGAACCGTCAGGTTGTCCCAGCCCTCGGTGGACTGCGGCAGAGTATCGGTGGTGATGATCTCGCGGGCGCCACAGCTGCTCAGACGCTCGCGCGCCGGACCGCTGAATACGCCGTGGGTGGTGGCGATGATCACGTCGCCTGCACCAGCCTCGCGCAGCACGCCGACGGCGCCGGCGATGGTTCCACCGGTATCGATCATGTCGTCCAACAGTACACAGGTGCGCCCCTTCACGTCACCGACCACGCGGTTGGCGGTGACCTTGTTGGCCACGTCCACGTCGCGGGTCTTGTGGATGAACGCCAGCGGGGCATCGCCCAGCACGTTGGCCCACTTCTCGGCCACCTTCACGCGACCAGCGTCGGGGGAGACCACGCAGATGTTGTCCAGGTTGTAGTTGGCCTTCACGTAGTCGGTCAGGATCGGCATGGCGTGCATGTGATCCACCGGACCGTCGAAGAAGCCCTGGATCTGGTCGGTGTGCAGATCCACGGAGACGATGCGGTCCGCACCGGCGGTCTTCAGCAGGTCGGCAACCAGGCGGGCGGAGATCGGCTCGCGGCCGCGGTGCTTCTTGTCCTGGCGGGCGTAGGGGTAGAAGGGCAGGATCGCGGTGATGCGCTTGGCGGAGCCACGCTTTAGTGCATCGATCATGATCAGCTGCTCCATCAGCCAGTTATTCAGCGGCTGCGGGTGGGACTGCAGCACGAAGGCATCGGAACCGCGGACGGACTCTTCGAAGCGGACGAAGATCTCGCCGTTAGCGAAGTCGCGGGCGGTGGTCGGAGTGACCTCGATGCCCAATTCGCGGGCAACAGCCTCCCCCAATTCCGGATGAGCCCGGCCGCTAAACAGCATCAGGTTCTTTTGATTGTCGATCCAGTGGGTGGTGGACACTTGTGCTTTAACCTTCCGGTCGAAGAGCTGGACTATTCACTTTTACTAGGCGCTCCCTATTTTAGGGCGCGCCCAGACATATCAACAAAAACCAGCGTAGCTTGCGTGCGCTACTTCTGGTCTGCCTGCTGGTCTGCCTGCGGTGTGGAAGCCGGGGAACCACCTTCCGCCACACGCTTGGCTGCGGCCTCGCCGGCCTCCGCCGCCGGGGTTCCGGGGCGCTTCTTAGCCACCCAGCCCTCGACGTTGCGCTGCTTGCCGCCGGATACCACCAGCGCGCCCGGTGGCACGTCTTCCTTGATGACGGTGCCGGCGCCAGAGTAGGCACCATCGCCCACGACGACCGGGGCGATGAACATCGAATCGGAACCGGTGCGCACGTGGGAACCTACGGTGGTGTGGTGCTTGTTCACACCGTCGTAGTTCACGAACACGCTAGAGGCGCCGATGTTGGAGTACTCGCCGATCGTCGCATCGCCGACGTAGGTCAGGTGCGGGACCTTCGAGCCGCGACCGATGTTCGCCTTCTTCGCCTCGACGAAGCCGCCGAGCTTGCCATCTTCGCCCAGCACCGTGCCGGGGCGGATGTAGGTGAAGGGGCCTACCTCGGCGCGCGGGCCGATGGTGGAATCGAACCCGTGGGTGCGCACCACCTGCGCGCCTTCGCCGACCGTGACGTTTTCCAGAGTGGTATCCGGCCCGATCTGCGCGTTATCGCCGATGGTGGTGGTGCCCAGCAGCTGCGTTCCCGGCAGGATGGTGACGTCCTGGCCGACCTGTACGTCCACGTCGATCCAGGTCGTCGCCGGGTCCACGACGGTGGCCCCGCCCCGCATCGCGGCGGTCACGGTGCGGCGGTTGAGTTCAGCGCCGGCGGCGGCAAGCTGTACTCGGTCGTTGACGCCCGCGAGTTCCGCCGCGTCGGCGGCAATGTGGGCCCGAACGGGGTGACCCGCCCGGCGGGCGATGCTCAGCACGTCCGTCAAGTACAGCTCGCCCTGGGCGTTATCCGTGTTCAACTGCGCCAGGCCATCGCGCAGGATGGCCGTGTCGAAGGCGAACACGCCGGAGTTAACCTCGGTGATTGCCTTCTGCTTTTCCGTCGCGTCCTTTTCCTCCACGATGGCGGTAACCATGCCGTCGTTGGTGCGCAGGATTCGACCGTAGCCGGTGGGGTTGTCCTGGTTGACGGAGAGCACGGTCACGCTGGCGCCGTCGTGGGTGGCAGTAAGTTCCTGCAGGGTCTCCGGAGACAGCAGTGGCACGTCCGCGTTGGTGACCACTACGGTGCCCTCGAAGCCCTCCAGCTCCTCCATTGCGCACTGCACGGCGTGGCCGGTGCCGTTCTGCTGCTCCTGGATCGCAGTGTCGATGCTGCGCCCCAGCTGCTCGGCTACCTCTTCCACCGCCGGGCCGACCTGCTCGCGCCCGTGGCCGATAACAGCCACGATGCGGGCGGGGTCGATGCCAGCGGCAGCGTGCAGGCTGTGGGAAAGCAGGGTGCGCCCGCCGATGGAGTGCAGGGTCTTTTGGGTTGCGGACTTCATCCGCGTGCCCGCCCCTGCGGCCAGTACGATCACTGCCACAGGCTTGTCTTGGGCCTTTGGTTGAGCTTCGGGGTTCTGAGCAGCATCAGTCACGTTGTTGGCATTCCTTACTTTCGGTTAAAAGCGAATACCAGCATAGCGCCGCTTAGCTACCGCATCGGGGAGGGGCGCCCGCGGGCGTTTAGGAAATCTTGTTTTTGCCCACCGAGACTTCCGGCAGGGTCTTCGACAGCGCGGCGCCGAGTAGCCCGAAAACTGCCAGGGCAGCTAGTGCGACCTCGGGGGAAACCAGTGCCAACACACTGGTCAGCGCACCCACAATCAGAAGCAACACGCCCATCAGGGTGTTCGCCACCGAGACATAGCGGGTGCGTTGCGTGCCCTCTGCCATGTCCACGATGTAGGTAGAGCGGGCGACCCTAATCGCGGCGTGGGCAAGCGAGATGATGAAGAACGCGATGGGCAGCCACCACACCAGGGCGGTGGTCCACGCATGGGCGTCACTAAGCGAAGAAGCGTAACCCAGTGCCACGGTGATGATGAGCACGATCGTCGCCAGTAGTGCGGCGCCGGACAGGGTGTTGCGGGAGCTCACATCGGACAGTAAGCCGGAGATCCTGCCGGCGAGCAGCGAGGCCACGCCGGAGGCGATCACGAACGTCCCCAGGCCCGTGAAGATGGCGCTGGCCAGCGAGGATTCCTCCGTCACACTCTGTTGGTTCGCCATTGTCACCAGGAAAGTCGGCGACAGTGCGGAGGCCAGCAGCAGCGATCGGACCAGCACGAAGCGCCTAAAGTCGCGGTCAGAACGCACGAGGTCCACGATGTCGTCGAACACATCGCGTAGGTAGTTCGTGCCCTGTGGTAGCTCTTTTTGTTCTTGTTTAGTGACGCCCTCACGGATCCCCTTAAACAGCCATGCGCTGGCCAGCCAGGCTGCGGTGGCGATGGCGAAGAGAACTGCGAAGAGGGTAGGGGTGAGCTCGCCGCGGGCGGCCTGAATAGCCACACCCACCAGGATCGCCACCGCGCCGGACAAGGTGGTGGCAAAGCCGGTCAGCCGCCCGCGGAAACCCTTGGGAACCGTGCGCCCGGCGATGTCCTTGCTGGTCAGCGAAACCAAAGAGCGGCAAGTGGACAGCAGGGCGAGGGCGAACAGAATGATCAACCCGGCCAGCAGCCCGTCGGTCAGAAGCGCGGCGGCGACCATGATCGCGCACGCCAGCGCCTGGCCGAGCGTGCCGACAAGCATGAAACCTAGCCGCGAGGTCTTTGTCTGCAGCCACGGGCGGAACAGAGCCTGCGGCAGCATCGAACCGGACTCACGGATAGGCACCAGCAGCGGAATGACCCACGCCGGGGCAGCGACGACTGACAGGAACCACGGCAGAACCGTCTTAGCGGAAACGATCTGATCGCCGATGTTCTGCGTGCCGAAGCCCAGGGAATAGCGGCCTGCGTTTTCCTCGACGTGCTTCAGGTCGCTCTCGGGTGGTGTGCCGATGAATTTCGTGGTGAATGTGTGCCAGAACTTGCTGGATTCTGTGCTGGATTTGCCGGACATGTATCGCCCCCACTCTTCCAAATGAAAAAGCTCTCCCACCAGGACTCGAACCTAGAATGACGGTACCAAAAACCGTAGTGTTGCCAATTACACCATGGGAGAAGCGCACATATTAATGTGCAGCGAACACTTTACAGCACGCCCAACCGGGCGCATAAACCGCAGTGTGGCGTGGAGGATAAACTGTTGGCCATGAGTCAGACAGCCACGCCCAAAGCCAATGCCAACCGCTCTTCGAACCCGGCGCCTAGCCTGGCGGGGCTGCTGAAAGCTGCTGCGCAGGACGGGAAACTGCGTGGGATGATGACGCACCTGGGGGAGAGCTCCCTGCACATGCAGGCCCCCGAGGGCGCGTGGCCTTTCGCAGTCGGCACGCTGGCGGAGCGCACCCCGCTGCTGGTGGTGACTGCCACGGGGCGCCAGGCTCAGGACCTCACCACGGTGCTGCGCTACATGCTCGGGGATCGCGTGGAGCTATTCCCGTCGTGGGAGACCCTGCCGCACGAGAAGCTTTCCCCGGCCGTGGAGACAGTCTCCACCCGCATGCGCGTACTGCGCCGCCTGCACGAGGGAGACGAGGACCTGCAGGTGGTGGTAGCTCCGACCCGCGCGGCGGTGCAACCCGTGCAGTCGAACCTGGGCGAGGTCACCCCGGTGCGCTTGAAGGTGGGCGAGGAGATCGACTTCGACTCCCTGACCCACCGCCTGCAAGAGCTCGGCTACACGCACGTGGACGTGGTGGGTAAGCGCGGCCACTTCGCCATCCGCGGCGGCATCGTGGACATCTTCCCCGCGACCGAGGAAATGCCCGTCCGCGTGGACTTCTGGGGCGACGAGATCACGGAGGTGCGCGCCTTTAGCGTCGGCGACCAGCGGACCATCCCCGGGGTGGAGCCGGACCAGGTGATGGTCTATGCGTGCCGGGAATTGGTTGTCACGGACGAGGTGGCGTCCAAAGCAAAAAACCTTGCCCAAGAGCACGCCGGCAACGCGGAATTGGCCGAGATCCTCGACAAGATCAGCCAGAAGATCCAGGTGCAGGGGATGGAATCGCTGATCCCGGCGCTGCACACGGCCGAGCTAGTGGCGCTGCCGGAGCTTATGCCGGAAGGTACGCACACGCTGGTGATGGCGCCCGCAGCCGTCGAACGCCGTGCTCACGACCTGCGCGAAACCGGCCAGCAGTTCCTCGAGGCCGGCTGGGATGTTGCGGCGATGGGAGGTTCGGCGCCGATGGAGGGCGTGGCTTACCTATCGATCGACGCGGTGCAGAAGGTACAGCAGAAGCTGGGGCGGCCCTGGTGGACGTTGTCTACGCTCGGGATGGCCGATTTTGACGCCGACACTTCCGATGTTCTGGAACTCAACTACGACTCGGCGCCCCGACCGCACGGCGAGATGGAGGCCATCGGTGCGCTGATGAGCGACATCCGCAAGCGCGTCGAATCCGGCGGAAGGGTGGCCTTCGCGGCCCCAACCCCGGCCGTGGCGGCCCGCATGCTTCGGCGCTTCCAAGAAGCCGGCATCGCGGCCGAGGCAATCGGCGTGGATCTCAGCGGCAGCCGTGGCCTGGGGCGGATTAGGAAGTCCAAGCACACCACCGCCGACGAGCCCGCGCCGCACCAGGTGAGCATCTACCACGCTGTGGCCTACGAGGGGCTGGTGTTCCCCTTCGCCAGGGACGACAAGCGCCCTAGCCTGCTGTTCTTCACGGAAACGGATCTGACCGGCAACCGTGTGGACGCGAAGGCCACGGGCAAGCGCAAGCCCGCGAAGAAGCGCAACCGAGTGGACCCACTGGCACTGGAGCCGGGTGATCTGGTGGTGCACGATTCCCACGGCATCGGCAAGTTCGTGAAGATGACGGAACGCACCGTGGGCAAGGGGCCGGATGCCTCCCGCCGCGAGTACCTGGTGCTGGAGTACGCGCCCAGCAAGCGGGGCGGGCCGGGCGACCAGCTCTACGTGCCGATGGATCAGCTGGATATGCTGTCGCGCTACGTCGGCGGGGAGAAGCCCGCGCTGTCGAAGATGGGCGGCGCGGATTGGAAGAACACCAAGCGTAAGGCCCGCGGTGCTGTGCGCGAGATCGCGGGCGAATTGGTGCAGCTCTACGCCAGCCGCCAGGCCGCGCCGGGCTACGCCTTCGCCGCGGATACGCCCTGGCAGCGGGAGATGGAAGATGCCTTCCCGTTCACCGAGACCGAGGACCAGTACAACGCCATCGAGGCTGTGAAGGCCGACATGGAAAAGCCGGTGCCGATGGACCGCGTGATCGTCGGTGATGTGGGCTATGGCAAGACAGAGGTAGCGGTGCGTGCCGCATTCAAGGCCGTGCAGTCCGGCAAGCAGGTGGCCGTGCTGGTGCCGACCACCCTGCTGGCGCAGCAGCATTACAACACGTTCAGCGAGCGCATGCAGGATTTTCCCACCACCATCAAGGAGCTGTCCCGCTTTACCACCCCGGCGGAGTCCAAGAAGGTTATCGATGGCATGGCCGACGGCACGGTGGACATCGTGATCGGCACCCACCGACTGCTGCAGATGGGCGTGCATTGGAAGAATCTGGGGCTGATCATTGTGGACGAGGAGCAACGCTTCGGCGTGGAGCACAAGGAGCACATCAAGTCGCTGCGCACCCACGTGGACGTGCTGACGATGTCCGCAACCCCGATTCCCCGCACGCTGGAGATGTCGATGGCGGGCATCCGCGAGATGTCGACGATCCTCACCCCGCCGGAGGATCGCCACCCGGTGCTGACGTATGTGGGTGCGCAGGAGGATAAGCACGTCGCCGCGGCCATCCGTCGCGAGCTGCTGCGCGACGGTCAAGTGTTCTACGTGCACAACAAGGTCCGCAGCATCGAGCAGACCGCCGCGGACATCCGCCGCCTGGTACCGGAGGCTCGCGTGGTGGTTGCACACGGCCAGATGAGCGAGGAGCAGCTGGAGACCACGGTGAAGGGCTTCTGGGATCGCGAGTTCGACGTACTGGTGTGTACCACCATCGTGGAGACGGGCCTGGATATTGCGAATGCCAACACCTTGATCGTGGAAAATGCTCACCACATGGGTCTATCCCAGCTGCACCAACTGCGCGGCCGCGTGGGGCGTTCCCGCGAGCGCGGTTATGCCTACTTCCTCTACCCCAAGGGCGAGGTGCTGACCGAGACCTCCTACGACCGGCTGACAACCATCGCCCAGAACAACGACCTGGGCGCGGGCATGGCGGTGGCCATGAAGGACCTGGAGATGCGCGGTGCGGGCAACGTCTTGGGTGCCGAGCAATCCGGCCACATCGCGGGCGTGGGCTTCGACCTTTATGTCCGCCTGGTCGGCGAAGCAGTGGAGGCGTTTCGCGCGATGGCTGACGGCAAGCCCGTCGACGGCCGGGAGGAGGAAAAGAAGGAGATCCGCATCGACCTGCCGGTGGATGCGCACATCCCGGCCGAATACATCGCTTCGGAGCGTCTGCGCCTGGAGGCCTACCGCAAGTTCGCCGAGGTACAGGACGAGGAGCAGATCGAGAAGGTGTTCGAGGAGCTGCGCGACCGCTATGGCGAGCCGCCGGAGCAGATCCAGATGCTCGCGGTGCTCTCGCGCCTGCGCCTGCTGTGCCGCGATCTGCAGGTCACGGAGGTGGTGGCCACGGGCTCGAAGATCAGCTTCAGCCCCATCGAGCTGCAGGATTCCACCCAGGTGCGCCTGAAGCGCCTGTTCCCGGCGGCGAACTACCGTGCGACTACCAAGATCGTGCTGATCCCGGCTCCGAAGCGCGGGCAGGGCATGCGCGCGGTTCCGCTGCGCGATACGGAGCTGGTGCAGTGGTGCGCCGATGCGTTGACGCAGTTGGCTGGCATCCCGATTCGCAACATGGCGGGCGGTGCCGGCAAGGGGGCTGGTAAGGGCTCAAGCAAGGGGTCAGGCAAGGGGTCAGGCAAGGATAAGGGCACGTCCTAAACACCGACGCGCTAGAATAACCGCCATGTCAGTCGTATTACTAGATCCCCGTTTCCCCGCGATGATTCCCGTGGAGGCCGTCGATCTGCTCCGTGGAGATGTGTGCTACACGGAGGAGGTGCCCATCCGCGTCCGCTGGGTTATCGCGGACCTGGGCGGCCACACGGTCGATGAGTCCGACATTATCGTCACGACGGATCTGGAAAACGAAGCTGTCGTTACCCGCATCGAGGCTGGTGAGGAGCTCATCACCGCGCCGAGCCTCAAGGTGCACATGGAGCCCGCCCGCGAGCTGGAGACCGGTCGCTCTTCTGTTAGTGACGCCACCGACGGGGAAGACGCAGCCGAGATCACCCACTCGGGCGATGGCGTGGTGGACGGCGAGATCGTCGGGACCGACGAGCACACTGCGGCCGTGGCCGGCCTGCGCCGCACGACGCGCACCGAGGTGCCGGCTTCCGTGATGGATGAGATCGAGGACGCGGTGGCGCTGATGGCGCGTGCCCTGCGCCAGGGGGAGTGGGAGCAGTCCATGACCCACACCAGCCTGGTGAAGTTCCTGCGGGAGGAAACCGAGGAACTGGCCCGCACCATCGACTTGATGGAGAGCTGGAAGCCTGAGGGCGAGGGTGAGGCTGCTGCGCGTCCAGAGTGGATCGAGCAGGATCTGTGCTCCGAGCTGTCGGACGTGTTGCTGCAGGTGCTTTTCCACGCAGAGATCGCCAACCGCCGTGGCGCCTTCGACATTGGCCACGTGGCCGGGGCGTTTTCTGCGAAGCTGCGCGCCCGCGCCCCCTACCTGTTTGAGGAGATCGAGCGTCAGGTTCCGCGCCAGGAGCAGGATCGCCTATGGGAGGAGGGCAAGAAGGAAGAGGAAGCTCAGCGAATTCGCAGTTTCGGTGAGGAGTACCTGCGCTACAGCGAGGCCAAGAAGGAAGCTGAGCGGAAGGCGGCCGAGAAGCAGGCTGAGCCTGCACAGCCCCGCCAGGAGCCGCACGCGGAACAGTTTCCGGCCGTCCAAGCGCCCGCTGAAACGGCAGGTTCGGCAGTTCCCGCCGACTCTGTTGGCACAGCTGTCGGCTCGACCGGCACCAGCGCCCTGACCGCAGCGGAGGCCGTCATCGCCGAGGCGCGGGAGCGGGGAATCCCGGATAAGGACATCCCGACCGACATCCGCTACCCGATGGTTGGCCTGGAGCTAGATAGCCCCGGTGAGGCAGAGCGCCGCCTGCACGATGCTGTTGCGGCGTTCCGCGAGAAGCTGCAGTCCCAACAGCACGAGCCTCAGCATCCCAACCCCCAGCAGCCAGGGAGCCAGCAGCAGGGCAGCTAGCGACGTGCCAGCAGCGCCCGCATCAGCCCCTCACGCGGGGCAAAGAGGTACGTCAGGCAGAAGATTCCCGACTGCACCAGCACAATCGTGCCGCCGGTGGAGACATTCAGGTTGAAGCTCAACAGGATGCCCGCCACACAGCTCACCCAGGCCACCAGCGGGGCGATCAGCAGCATGCGGCGGAAGCGGCGCGTCCACAGGTAGGCCGTCGCGCCGGGGGTTATCAGCATTGCTACCACCAAGATCACGCCGACGGCCTGGGCGCTGGCCACCACCACGCACGCCAGGCACGCCAGCAGTACCCACCGTATGGCCTTCGTGTTGAAGCCCATGGTTCTGGAGTGTTCGGCGTCAAAAGCCCACAGAGTAAACGTGCGTGCATTCGCCAGCAGCACCACAAACGCGATGCCGCCAATGGCCAGGATCTGCCACAGCGCGGACTGCGTGATGCCCAGCAGGTTGCCGAACAGGATCTCCTGCAGGTGTGTACCGCTGGGGGTGATAGAGAGCAGCACCAGGCCGAGGGCGAAGAAGGTAGTGAAGATGATGCCGATGGAGGTGTCCTCCCGCAGCGTAGTTCTTTCCTTGACCGAGCCCACCAAGCCCACGGCAATGAGGGCGGCGATCATCGCGCCGACGGCGAAGGGCGCGCCAAAGATGTAGGCCAGAACCACGCCAGGCAGTACAGCGTGCGAGACCGCATCGCCGAGTAGCGACCAGCCCACCAGGATCAGCCAGCAGCTCAGCAGCCCCGCGACCACGGCCATCACGCTGGCGGCGAGCACCGCCCGCTGTACGAAGCTGTAGCTCAAGGGGAGCAGGATTGGGTCGAAAATGCTTGCGAGCGTGCTCATTACAGCGCCGCCTTTCCTTTAGTTCCCGTGGATCCATCGGCCCCTGCGATTGCGGTCGAAGCGTCGAGGCTAAACGTGCGGGTGAGGTTCTCCGCCGTCAGCACTTCGTCCAATGCGCCCTCGGCGACGATCCGGCGATTGAGCATCGCTACGTTGTCGCACAGCTCCGGCAGCCGATCCAGGTCGTGAGTGGAGATCAGCAGCGCCGTCCCGGCCTCAGCCAGCTCGTGTAGCAGAGCGGTGATCTGCGACTGTGACTGCGTATCCACGCCAGCGAAAGGCTCGTCTAGCAGCATGATCTTCGCTTCTTGTGCAATGCCACGCGCTACGAACACGCGCTTGCGCTGTCCGCCGGATAGGGCGCCGACGGGGCGATCCTGCAGGTTCGTCAGTCCGGTCTGCTGTAGCGCTTTATCGACGATGCGGTCGTTGTTCTTCTTTTCTTGACGCCACCTTCTCAGCCCCCACAACCACGAGCTCTCGGGCAGGAACCCTGCCTTCGAGCGTGCCCGGCGCCGCCCGCTGGCGACGATCTCGCGCACACTGATGGGGAAGTGCCAGTCCACCTGGTCGTGCTGGGGTACGTAGGCCACCGCGCCGCGCAACCCCATGGCCGAGTTCTCGCCGGTGTTGACCACAATGCGCCCAGAGGTTGGGCGCTCCAACCCCATGATGGCCTTGAATAGCGTGGACTTGCCCGCACCGTTCATGCCGATGAGCGCGGTGATCTGGCCGAAATTCAGGCTGAGGCTCACGCCGGTCAGGGCATTGACGGCGCCGTAGCTCACGTGCAAATCATCGACGATCAAAGCGGGGGAGGTGGAAGAGCGTGGAGAGTTCATTAGTTACTTCGCATCCTTGCCGGTCAGTCCGTTGACGATGGTGTGGGCGTCATAAGAAAGAAGGTCGAGGTAGGTCGGCACGGGGCCGTCGGCCTCAGATAGCGAGTCGACATACAGCGTGCCGCCGTCGCGGGCACCCGTATCTCGCATCAGCTGCTCCTTGGGGCCGGGCTCGACGGTGGATTCGCAGAAGACGGCGGGAACGTCGTTGTCACGGACAAAGTCGGACGCCTGGGTGATCTGCTGAGAGGTGATCTCGCCCTCGGTGTTGACGGGCCAGATGTAGCCCTCCTTCATGCCGGCATCGTGGGTGAGGTAGCTGAAGGCACCCTCACAGCTCATCAGTGTCCGCTGGTGGCGGGGCAGGGATTTCAGGCCGTCCTGGAGCTCGGTCTGCACGTCGTCGAGCTTGTCTTTGTACTTCTTGCCGTTGTCCTCGTAGGTCTTTGCGTTTTCCGGACGCAGGTCGCTCAAGGCCTGGACGATGTTGTCCACATAGGTTTTGGCGAGGGTGGGGCTCATCCAGGCGTGTGGGTTGGGCTGATCGGTGCCCTTGATGTTGATGGGCTTCACGCCGTCGCTGGCAGTGGTGCGCTGGGCGGAGCTGTCTGCGGTCAGCTTGTCCAGCCAGTGTTCCAGCCCGAGGCCGTTGTTGATGATGAGCTCCGCGTCGGAGGCAGCGGCAATGTCGCTGGGAGTGGGGTCGTAGCCGTGGACTTCTGCGCCGGGTTGGGTCAGCGAGCGCACGGTGAGGGTATCGCCCGCGATGTTGGAGGTGATGTCTTCCAGAATGGTGAAAGTGGTCATGACCTCGGCTTTTTCATGGTGTTTTGTATCGCTACAGGCGGTGGCGCCCGCGTTGGCGAGGGTGATGGTGAACAGGGTTGCTATCAGTTTCTTGCCGTTTTTCATTCGCGAGATAATAAACTTTCCGTTCCTTGAGGGGTGCAATGTTCAACGCATTGAACAATATAGTGAAGTCTAAACCAGGCCAGTGAGTTCTTGAAACCCCCGTCACCCCCGTACACTGGTCGGCATGCACGTCACAGACCTTCCCGAGAGGTCCCAGGACTACCTGAAAAAGATCTTCGATCTGCAGGAGTGGTCCGGGGGTGGAGTTTCCCTCTCTGTCTTGGCCAGTCACATGGACCAGCGCCCTTCCACGGCCTCCGAGGCGATCAAACGCCTCGCCGCCCAGGGGCTCGTCGACCACGCCCCTTATGGCGACATCGAGCTCAGCGAAGCGGGCCGCAAGATTGCCCTGGCCATGGTTCGCCGTCACCGCCTGATCGAGACTTTTTTGTGCAACCACCTGGGCTATGGCCTGGACGAAGTGCACGACGAGGCCGAGGTTTTGGAGCACGCGGTTTCCGACACCTTCGTCGATCGCATCGCCAGCCTGCTGAACAATCCCACCCGTGACCCGCACGGGGACCCTATTCCCGACGAGGGGGGACACATTCCTGCGAGCTCGGCTTTCCTTCTTTCGGACGCCCACACGGGCGAGCAGCTCATCGTGGATCGCATCAGCGACAGGGATGCTGCCCTGGTGCGTTATCTCACCGAGCACGGCGTACTCCCCGGGGTGCACATCACCGTCGGTGAACGTGTGTTTGCAGATATGGCGGAGCTGCACATCACCGAGTCGGAAACACGGGTTCAACTTCCGGCTAGTAGCCTAAGCGCAGTGTTGGTAAGTGCAGCCGATAAGAATTCGCAGAGCGGTCACACTGAGAAGCCCAAGAAGGCCTAAGAAAAAGAAGCAGGAAGGACATCCATGGCGTCGAACCACTATCGCCGCCCGCAGAGGATCGAACCAAACGATTCTGTGTGGGATGACGACGCAGCCGGAAGCCGCCCGAACCGGGGGCTGCTGGGCGGTTGCGGATTCTTCGTAGTGGTCATCGCGCTGCTGGGTATCATCGCCCTGGTCGGCTACCTGGTGGCAGGGTTCGTCACTAGTGACCACGGCTCTGAATCCGACCGCCTGCCGGTGCCCACCGATATTCCACCGAAGGCCGCGAGTCCGGCGCCGGACTTCGACCCGCAAGACAGCGACCGCGCATACCAGCAGGCTTTGGACTGGGCTAAGCCGAAGTCCGAGGAACTGCATATCCCTCTGCAGGCTCTCATGGCCTACGGAAAGGCCGAAGGCTTCGCCCGGAAGGAAACCCCCGACTGCAATCTGTCCTGGAATACGCTGGCCGGGCTCGGTTACGTAGAGACCCGCCACGGGACTTATGACGGCCAGCGCTTCGGGGCGTCCAAACTCAACGACGACGGCATCGCCGAGCCCGACATCATCGGCCCGCAGCTCAACGGCCGCGAGTTCGCCAAGGTGGAGGACACCGACGACGGGCGCCTGGACGGCGACCGCGAGTACGACCGAGCGCTGGGGCCGATGCAGTTCATCCCCGAATCCTGGAAGATCTACGGGGTGGACGCGGACGGCGATGGCAAGAAGAATCCGCAAAGCGTCTATGATGCTGCCGCCACCGCGGCAAAGCTGCTGTGCAACGAGGGACGCGACCTCGGCACCGAAAGCGGCTGGAAGAGCGCGATCAAGGGCTACAACCTCTCCAACGAATACGTCATGCAGGTACGCGACGCAGCGGCGAACTACGCGATCGGCCAGTCGCCGCAGTAAGCCAATCCCCCTTTAGGGAGGGGTGGTTTTGGCCAGGTTTTGCGCCCGTGACGGCGAAAAATTTCTGGCGGTGCCACAATGGAAGTAGACCGCTGTGCTCGGTGCCACCCGTGGGCTGCCCAGCGCTGCGGTGGAGACCTTTGTTAGCTGTTAACCCAAGAACAGATAATCAACAGTTTGGCACCTCAATGCCACATGCCAAGGAGGCAGACACATGGCCCTGATCCTCAACATTGACGCCCGTGAAATCATCGATTCCCGCGGTAACCCGACCGTCGAGGTAGACGTACTTCTGGACGACGGCTCTTTCGGCCGCGCAGCCGTTCCCTCCGGCGCTTCCACCGGTGTGCACGAGGCACACGAGCTGCGTGATGGTGGCGAGCGCTACCAGGGCAAGGGCGTGCTCAAAGCCGTCAAGAACGTTATCGAGGACATTGACGAAGAACTGATGGGCGTGGAAGCAGACGATCAGCGCCTGATCGACCAGCTGATGCGCGACCTGGACGGCACCGAGAACAAGTCCAAGCTGGGCGCCAACGCCATCCTGGGTGTTTCCATGGCTGTTGCCCGTGCCGCTGCAGAGTCCGCCGACCTGCCGCTGTTCCGCTACGTCGGTGGCCCGAACGCCCACGTGCTGCCGGTACCGATGATGAACATCCTCAACGGTGGCGCACACGCCGACTCCGGCGTGGACGTCCAGGAGTTCATGATCGCCCCGATCGGCGCAGAGACCTTCTCCGAGGCACTGCGCGTTGGCGCCGAGGTCTACCACACCCTGAAGAAGGTCATTAAGGACAAGGGCCTATCCACCGGCCTGGGCGACGAGGGCGGCTTCGCCCCGTCTGTGGACTCCACCAAGGCAGCCCTGGATCTGATCGTCGAGGCCATCGAAAAGGCCGGCTTCAAGGTCGGCGAGGACGTCGCACTGGCGCTGGACGTTGCCTCCTCCGAGTTCTTCAAGGACGGCAAGTACCACTTCGAGGGCGGCGAGCACACCGCCGAGGAGATGGCGAAGGTCTACGAGGATCTGATCGAGGAGTACCCGATCGTCTCCATCGAGGACCCGCTGCAGGAGGACGACTGGGAGGGCTACACCGCCCTGACCGCCAAGATCGGCGACAAGGTTCAGCTGGTCGGCGATGACTTCTTCGTCACCAACCCGCAGCGCCTGGCCAAGGGCATCGAGGAGAAGGCAGCCAACGCGCTGCTGGTGAAGGTGAACCAGATCGGTACCCTCACCGAGACCTTCGACGCTGTCGAGCTGGCACACCGCAACGGCTACCGCAGCATGATGTCCCACCGCTCCGGTGAGACCGAGGACACCACCATCGCCGACCTGGCCGTCGCCCTGAACTGTGGCCAGATCAAGACCGGTGCTCCGGCTCGCTCCGAGCGCGTTGCTAAGTACAACCAGCTGCTGCGCATCGAGGAGATCCTGGGCGACGCAGCCGTCTACGCTGGCCGCTCCGCCTTCCCGCGCTTCACCAAGTAAGCGCTAGGCGCCCCTCAGGGGGCGCAAGGCAATCAGGTAGCCACAGCCATCCAGCCGATGGCCGTGGGCTACTCGCATTTCAGTCTCGCTTCGCTAGACTCTGTAGACCATGAGCAAATCGACCAAGGGCGAACCGGACAAGGAGCCGGAGGATCAGCCGCGCGCAGACGTGGCGTCCGAACAAGAGGGGCCAGAAAACAGCCGCCCCGAGTCCGCCCACCTGCCCCGAGCACGGTCGATCGAGAGGCGCGAAAGGCGCCGAGCCCGCGCGCAAACCGCGCCGAAACGCATGGCGCGCTCCTTTGTAGAAGTGCCCAAGAACATGAGCCCCACCACGTGGCTCGTGACGCTGGTGTTGGTGATTTTCCTGGCAGTTTCCATAGCCAACCCGCTGCGTAACTACTTCGAGCAACGCGCCGAGCTGGCGCAGCTGAACCAGAAGATCGAGGCGCAGGAGAAAGAGAAAGCGGAGCTCACCAGCGAGCTCAACCGCTACCGCGACGAGGACTTCATCAAGGAACAGGCGCGCACGCGACTGGGGTTGATTGAGCCGGGGGAGTCGGCATTCCGCATCATCTCCCCGAAGATCCACGCCGACGAGCTAGGCACCGAAACGGACGAAGAGTCCCAGGGTGAGGGTGACGGCAACCGCGACTGGTACGCCCAGCTGTGGGATGCGATCTCCACGCCGGAGGAAGAGCTCAAGGAAGACGATCCGGCGACCGAAGACCACAAACTGCCGACGGTGCCGGAGGAGAAGCCGGAGCAGGAACAGCCCGCAGCGCCCGCGTCCGAGGGGCAGCCCGCAGCGCCAGAACAGGCGCCAGCACCAGCACCGGCTAACTAGAGCACCAAACTAGAGCGACAACTCCAACAGAGGAACTGAGGGATCCCATGACCAACCAACGCCAGCCCGGCCCGCCAACCGAAGACGACCTGGAGATAATGCGCCAGCAGCTCGGTCGCCCGCTTCGCGGTGTGGTCGAGGTCAGCTACTACACGCCGGATGGGGTTCCCGCAGTGGTGAAGACCCAGCCGAAGCTACCGGATGGCACACCGTTCCCCACGCTGTACTACCTGACGGACCCGCGCCTGACCGCCGAAGCCTCCCGCCTAGAGGTTGCAGGTGTGATGAAGACGATGCAGGCTCGGCTGCCCGAAGACGAAGATCTGGCTGCCGATTACCAGGCCGCGCACGAGCACTACCTGGCCGAGCGCAACAAGATGGAGGATCTGGGCACGGACTTTTCCGGTGGCGGCATGCCCGACCGCGTGAAGTGCCTGCACGTGCTGATTGCCTATGCGCTGGCGGAGGGGCCACAGCGGGTGCGCCTGGGCACCGAGGCCGTCGCGTTGGCCATCGAGAACAATCCGAAGCTAAAGGGCACGGCGCTGCCAGCGGGCTGGCCGACGTCGGCCTCGCTGGGTACGTCCATGGATGCCGCGAGCATCGCGGAGTAGTCGCAAGGCTGCCGCAGAGTGACCGCAGCGTAACCCCAGGGCTGTCGCGGGGTAGCCTGGGTACCATGAGTACCGCCCAGAACCAGCGCCCAAACGAGTCCCCAAACCCCCGCTTCGCCGCCATCGACTGCGGTACGAATTCCATCCGCCTGCTGATCAGCGAGCGGACACCGGACGGGCAGATTAACGAGCTCAACAGGGATAACATCATCGTGCGCCTGGGCCAGGGCGTGGATGCCACGGGACGCTTCGCCGACGAGGCCCTGCAGCGCGTGGACGAGGCCTTGCAGATCTACGCCGATCGCATGGTTGAGTACGGCGTGGTGGACGTGATGATGGGGGCGACCTCCGCCACGCGCGATGCGGCGAACCGCGAGGAGTTCTTCGACATCACCCGCCGGCACCTGGGTCGCGTGCTCGAAGGGGCGGTGGCGCAGGTGATCTCCGGCGAGCAGGAGGCGGAGCTGAGCTTCCGCGGAGCCATCACGGATCTGCCGGATGCGCAGGACCGTACCGTGTGCGTCATCGACCTGGGTGGCGGCTCCACAGAGTTCGTCGTGCACGGCCCGGGGCGCGAGACGCAGGCTTTCTCGGCAGACATGGGCTGCGTGCGCCTGACAGAGCGATTCCTACACGACCAGCCACCGGCGGAGCAGCAGGTCGCCGAGGCTCGCGCCTTTGTTGGGGAGCTGATGGAGCAGGTGCGTTCTAACGTGGATCTGCGCGACGTGGATCAGGTCGTGGGTGTGGCGGGCACGATGACTACCCTCGCCGCCATTACCCTGGGGCTTTCCGAGTACGACTCGCGGGCTATCCACATGGCCACCCTGTCGCTGGAGGACTTCCGCGCCACGGCGCGCAATCTTTTGGGATTGACGCCACCCCAGCGCTGCGAGTACGGGCCTATGCACCCGGGCCGCGCGGATGTGATCGGTGGCGGTTCTATCGTGGTGGACGCCTTCACGAGCCAGTTCCTTGATTGGGGGCTTAGTGAGATCACGGTCAGCGAGAAGGATATATTGGACGGGATGCTGGCTGAGGTCATGGCACGCCCCCTATAGCCCAATTGGCAGAGGCAGCGGACTTAAAATCCGTTCAGTGTCGGTTCGAGTCCGACTGGGGGGACTTTTTGTTTTTCTTTTAGAACTTCTTCTCGAAAGTGAGCCAGCTCACGATCACACTGTTGTAGCGTTACTCCCGAGAAAGTATTTCGCTGGCAAAATCACATGCCGGCGTTTCAATTCACTTTTGAGGGAGCCATCGACATGATTCTGGATAACTACCGCGCACCTTGGGAAACCGAGGAAACTGACGCCCTACGCCTGCACGCCCGCGAGTTCATCGCCAGGGAGGTGACTCCCAACGAGCTGAAGTGGGAAGAAAACCACCAGGTCGAGCGCGAGTTCTGGAACAAGGCCGGCGATGCTGGCCTGCTGTGCGCCTCCATCCCCGAGGAGTACGGCGGGGGTGGCGGCACCTTTGCCCACGAGGCCGTGATCCAGCAGGAGCTCGCCCTGGCTGGCGACTCCGCCTGGCACAACGGTGTGCACTCCGTGATCGTCGCCCACTACATCTACCAACTCGGCACGGAGGAGCAGCGTAAGCGCTGGCTGCCGGGAATGGCCAGCGGTGAGCTGGTCGGCGCTATCGCCATGACCGAACCCGGCACCGGTTCCGACCTGCAGGCCATCAAGACCCGCGCGGAGCTGGATGGCGACGAGTGGGTAATCAACGGCTCGAAGACCTTCATCACTAACGGCACGCACTGCGACGTTGTGGTGATTGTCGCCCGAACCAATGACCAGCCGGGCGGCAGGGGACTGTCCCTGATCGTCGCCGAAACCAAGAACCTCGAGGGCTTCGAGCGTGGCCGCGTGCTGGACAAGATCGGCCAGCGTGGTCAAGACACCCGCGAGCTCTTCTTCACCGACATGCGAGTGCCCGCCGATAACCTGCTGGGAGGCAAGGAAGGTATGGGCTTCCTGCAGCTGATGCAGCAGCTGCCGCAGGAGCGCTTGATCCTGGCCATCGCCGGTTCATCCGCTTGCGAGGGCGCCGTGCGCGAAACCATCCGCTACGTCAACGACCGTGAGGCGTTCGGCCGCCCGATCCTGGGATTCCAAAACACCCAGTTCGTTCTGGCCGAGTGCGCGAGTGAGACGCTGGCGGCGAAGACTCTGACCGACCACTGCACGGCGCTACACATTGAGGGCAAGCTGACGCCCGCGCAGGCCTCGGCCGCGAAGTACCTGGCCTCCGACCTGCAGAGCTCCGTGGCAGACCGCTGCCTGCAGCTATTCGGCGGCTACGGCTTCATGCGCGAGTACCCGATCTCCCGCATGTACACGGATGCTCGCGTGCAGCGCATCTACGGCGGCACGAACGAGATCATGAAGCTGCTGATCGCCCGCGAGTTTAAGCAGGACTAGCGAGACTGGGCCAGGGGGTCAGAGGAAGGTCGGCGGCTCGGCTAGCTCGAAGTCCGTGCCGCCGTTCCAGGTCAGGTAGACCTGCGTGCGCTGGGAGGGGGAGGACATCGGGTCTGAATCGCCGTATCCGAGGTAGTCGAAGAACAGCTTTCCATCCTCGATCTTCACCTCGTCGGCCGTCTGGCCTCGCAGACCCATCGTCGGCAGATCTTCGTCGAGGTCATCCACCTGGGTGTAGCCCATCGGGGTGAGGTTCTTGTCGTACACCACGAAGTGGTTGACGAAGCTGTTTCCTCCCCGGTTGCTGTACATTTGCACGACGATTTCGTCCTCCCCGTCACCGTTAAGGTCGCCTTGCGCGTAGATTGGGGAGATTTTGTCGCGATCGCCGCTTGGATCGTTGCTGCCGAGTCTGATGTTGAAACCATAGCCGGGTTCGCCGTACACGCCATCGCTCAAAGTGACTGCCGGAAAGTTCGTTTCATCGGAGCGTTCGGCATCTTCGAGCACGCTGAAGTCGGGCACCGTCATTGAGGCCATCCGCGGGACCAGGTCGGCGGCGTCGAACTGCTCCCCGGACTCGCTGGATCCGTCGGAGTCGCCCCCGTCGTCGGAGTCTTCTGCCGCTGGATCTGCGTCAGCCCCCTCGTCGTCCCTTGCGTCAGGTGCTGCGCCGGATGCTGCGGAGGGCTTGCTGCCGGAGTCAGCTTCGTTACCGGCGGGTTCGGTGAGCTTTTTGTATCCGAACAGGCCACCTGCCAGCAGCAGGACGCAGACGATGAAGGTGACGATTGCCGGCAGAAGTGCCGAGCTTTTCTTCGGAGGCTGAACCTGCGCCATGGCCTGCGCTGCCGCAGGTGGGGGAGCCATGCCCGGGCCGAACACGGGTGCGGGGCCTGCGCTGGGGCTGGGGCCTGGGGCTGAAATGGGATTGAAAGCTGGCTGTTGGGGCGGCGATACCGGTTCGAAAGGCTCCGTGGAGGGGTGCGTGGTGGAGCCGGTTTTCGCATCGGTGTCGGCGGCCGGGGTCTCGTCCGAGCGCACCACGGTCTTCCACTCGTTCCGCGAACTCCACTCATTACGCGAGTCGCGCGAACTGCGAGTGTTATTCGATGGCCCTGAGCTCTGCGAGTTCCACTGGTTTCTTTGGCTTCGCTGGTCTCGCTGGTTCCGGCTGCCGTTTTCCGGTGATTCCACGCCTGGGCTCCTACACGTTGGACTGCTTATGGGCGCTAATCTCACGAGCGTTGCATAAGCATTGCATTAAAGAAGAACGTACAGAAGCTTAGTGTGTTTCCGCACGTTCTTGGGAGTTTACGTTCTTGGGGGTTTGCTCCTACAGTCCGGAGTTCACCACCAACTCGTCGGAGGGCTGGCCGCCCTTCGACTTCGGGTAGGCCTTGGCCAGGGCAGCGGGGAAGCGCTCGGCGCGCTGGCTGTTGCCCTCGGGGCCGTAGTGGGCGAAATCGCCCTCGGCAAACCACTCGGGCTTCGCCTCGGCGGCCCAGTCGTAGATCCGCAGGTTCGGGTAATCCTTCTGCGCGTCACGCAGAGCCTGGTTGAACTCCTCCATGTTGGAGTTCGCGTAGTAGCCCTCGTTGGTGTTGGTGGTGACCGTCGGCCACATGACCTTCTGGTCGCCCAGAATGTCCATCATGATCTTGATGCGCTCCGGGGCTGCCAGGTTTGCGCCCGCCGCGTAGTTAGCCGCATCGTTCACACCGGTAGCGATAACCCAGCAGGTATCCGGGCCAGCGGCGGTGGGCAGCAGCTCCTGCACGGAGTCGATGGCCGGCGGGTAGCTCTGTGAACCGTCCTCGGACTGCCATCCCTCGGTGGTGTTGCGCGCGCCGAAGACACTGTCGATGACTTCCTCTGCGCCGTACTTCAGATACGTCTCGAAGGCCGTGTTCTCGGGATCGTTCACCATGTCGTTGGCGAACATGCCGATGGACGTGGAATCGCCGACATGCACCACGCGCTTGCAGCTCATCAGCTTGGAATCCGGTTCCTGGTCGACATCTTCGGCAGGCTCCTCAGCATTGGGGTTCTGCGACCCCGCAGCCTTCCCAGCGCCACCCGGGCGCTGCGAAGGATCCAGTTCCATTGCGGGCTCACCGCCCTTGCCCGCGCCAGCTTCCTGCTGGGATGCCGTGGGGTTGATGCTAATGGGCGTCGCACCAATAGCGACCACCGCGGCCAGCACCACAGCGGCACCGGAAGTGAAGTAGGTGGGGAACGGCTGGCGGAAAATGCCCACAGGCGTGCCAGAGCTGTCGCGGTTGTCGCCGACCTCGCGGTCTGCCTTGCGGCTGCGCATCCATGCCTTGATCGGCGGGATCACGCCGTGCTTGCGGATCGGATCCTCGATCAGCGTCCAGCTGATGGCGGCCAGAGCCACGCTCACGCCGATGGTGATGATGCTGGCCAGCAGCTTGTTGTTCTCCAGCCATGACTGCGGCATGAAGGCAATTACCGGCATGTGCCACAGGTAAATGCCATAGGAACGCTCGCCGAGCCAGCGGATCGGGCTAAAGCCCAACACCCGGCTCCACAGGCTCTGCGGGTGCAGAACGGAGAAGATCGCCAGCACGGAAGCTACGGAAAGCAGAATTAGCCCGCCGTGGTACAAGAACATCGATTCCTGCTCCACCAGCACAACAAGCGCCACGATGCCCGCCAGGCCGATAAGGCCAAACAGGTTCGCGGTGCTTTTCGCAGGTTCGACGGACTTACCCGCTTGGCGGCGGGAGGATAGCCAAATCGCCAGGCACGCACCCAGCAGCAGGCCGCCGGCACGGGTATCGGTCCCTTCGTATGCGCGGGTGTTGTCCATCCCCGGGGTTGCCAGCACCCACATCCAGGCGAAGGAGGCGCCCGTCAGCAGCAAAGAGCCAATCAGTGCACCAATCCGCGAGCGGGTAACAACCAGAAGCACAAGCAGCACCAGAGGCCAGAGCAGATAAAACTGCTCTTCGACGGACAGCGACCACATGTGACTCAGCGGGCTCGGCCCGCCGAAGTTATCCCAGTAGGACTTTTCCTGGAAGATGGTGTGCCAGTTGTTCACGTAGAACAGGGCGGAAAGCGCTTCCCAGAAACGATCGGTGAGCTCGTCGCGGGCAAGCGCCGCAGTCAGAATCAGAGTGGCAAGCAGCGTGACTATCACCGCCGGCATAAGGCGCCGGAACCTGCGCAGCCAGAAGGTGCGGAGCGTCAGGTTGCCCTTCTTGTCCCACGAACGCATGAGGTTCGCGGTGATGAGGTAACCCGACAGCGTGAAGAACACGCCCACGCCCATGAGTCCCCCGACGAAGCCGGGAACGTGCAGGTGGTACAGCACAACCACGGCAACTGCGATCGTCCGCAGCCCGTCGAGTCCGGATACGTACCGCTGATTCTTGTTTATTGGGCGAGGCATGTGAAGCGAGTGAACCTTTATCCAAAAAGTGAGGTGCTTATGAGGTTTTATGCGCGCCGCCGGCGCGTCAGTTCAGACTTTGCAGTCTAGCCCTTTGGGGAACCTTTGGGAAACGATTCTTTAGGACGCCACCACGTGGGCGAGGCTTGGGGTCTGGTTCGAGCGCAGGGTAGGTGCGTTGCACACCTATCATGGGAGACATGCGCACTCTTTACACAGCCCAGGACATCCGCACGGCCGAGGCGGCTTTGTTCCCCCGCGAGCAGCGGGAGGACGAGCTGATGCAGTCTGCCGCGCACGCGGTGGCGGTCGTAGCGGAAAAGATGCTGGCCAAAGCAGAGGAGTCGGCGGGCGCTGCGGAAGGTTCCGTGTTGTTGCTGGTCGGCCCGGGTGGCAACGGCGGCGATGCGTTGTACGCTGGCGCGGTTCTTGCGATGCAGGGTAGGAAGGTCGAGGCCTTCCCGCTCGAAGGCGCCGACCGCGTGCACGAGCGCGCCGCGCGGGCCTTCACTGCGGCGGGTGGCAGCTTCGTCGGCCTGGAGCGAGCAGACAGTTATCGCGTGATCGTCGACGGGATGTTCGGCCTCGGCGGGCGTGGTGAGATCCCGGTGGAGGTCGACGAGTTCCTGCGAAAGCCCCAGGGGGTTCGCACCGGCGGGAAGCACCGGCCGCGCGTGCTGGCCATCGACCTTCCCAGCGGTGTGGTCGCCGATACCGGCAAGGCGCCGGGCAGGCACGTTAGTGCCGACGTGACCGTCACTTTCGGTGGGTTGCGCCGGGCGCACGGCCTCAGTGCCGAGTGCGGGACGGTGCTGTGCGAGGACATCGGCCTGGACGATGGTTCTATGCTTTCCGCCGAGCTGTCTAGGCTCGAAAGCACTGTCTCTTTGTGGCACACGCCGGTCGAACGCCTAGCGCCGGAAGACATGGCTGCACAGCTGCTCGGCAGCCCGGAACCCTTGCCTGGGGAACTGCCCGCCGAACCGGGCGCAGTGGACGACAAATACTCCGGCGGGGTAGTGGGCATCTGCGCGGGCAGCAAGGACTATCTGGGAGCAGGCGTGCTGGCCACGCTCGCGGCGGTGAACACCACCAGCTCGATGGTGCGCTACATCGGCGAGCACCCCGAATACGTTCTGGCGACCACCCCGGAAGTCGTTGTGCACCCTGTGGTTCGCGGGGCGGGGCAGGTGCAGGCGCGCATGGTTGGCTCCGGTCGTGGCACGGATCGCGATGCCCGCGACGAACTGCTCGCCGTTCTAGACATGGTGCAGCCCTTGGTTCTGGACGCCGACGCGATCACCGTCCTGGCGAAGAACCCTGACGTTCTAGAGATCCTGCGTGCTCGCAACGCTCCCACGCTGCTCACCCCGCACGACGGGGAGTTTGACCGGCTGGCTAAGGCGGCCGGACTGCCGGCGGAATCGCCGGACCGGATCACCTCCACAGAACGGCTGGCACGTGAACTGAACTGCACGGTTTTGCTGAAGGGCCGCTTCACCATTATCGCCAACCCACAGCGCACTGTGGTTGTCGATACCGCATCGTCCTGGGCCGCTACTCCCGGATCCGGCGACGTATTAGCGGGAATTCTGGGCGCGCTGGTGGCGCGCGATGCCGGCAAGCGGGCTCGGGACACCGGATACACAGAAGCCGGCCAGTACGAGTTGGAGGCGCACGAGGCAGACTACGTGGTCGATTCAGCTGCGGTTGGTGTGGCTATCCACGCTGCGGCGTCATATATATCCTCCCTTACCCCGTACGGCCCGGCACCGACCTCGGCGCTGAAGATCGCGCAGCACATCCCGCATGCGACGGCGTGGCTGGGCACAGTGGTGCAGGGGTAGGCGCCCGACTACGAATAACGCGAGAACGCGCAAGGGCACAGAGCAAGAGAACACGAGAGCAATAGAAGGGAAAGCAACAATGGATCGCAAGATCGCACTGATCACCGGTGGCACGCGAGGCATCGGCCTGGCGATTGCCCGCGAACTGCAGGACGACTACCACCTGATCATCGGCGGCAGCTCGGAGAAGGCCTACGACGTTGCCTCCCAGTTCCCAAGCGCGCAAGGCTTCGTGGCGGATCTCGCCGATACGGAAGGCATCGGTGCAGCCGTGGCTGAGCTGGGGCTCGATAGTCTGGATGTGCTGGTGCACTCCGCGGGTGTGGTGGCGCACGACCCGGTCACCGAAACCACTCCTGAACAGTGGAAACACGCCTTCGACATCAACCTGTTTGCCGTTGCGGAGCTCACCCGGCAGCTGCTCGGCGTGCTGCAGGCGGTGCACGGAACCGTGGTGACGATCAACTCCGGCGCGGGCTATCGCTCCAGCGTGGGCTTCGGGCCATACGCCACCACGAAGTTCGCCCTGCGTGCCTACACCGATGCGCTGCGGGAGGAGCAGCGCAACAAGATCCGCGTGAGCTCCATCCACCCGGGCAAGGTTAATTCCGACATGCAGCGCCAGATCCAGTCCCATCGCGGCGTGGCCGAAGCGGATTATGACGAAACCCAGTACCTGCGCCCGGAATCGGTGGCGAAGGCCGTGCGCCTCGCCGTTGATGCGACGGACGATGCGATGATCGAGTCTCTGACGATCCGCCCGGCCAACGGGCGCTAAGTATTACATGGCACGCCCAGAATCTGACCTAAACCGCGATCCAAACCGCATCCTGGACTGCGCCATTGTCGGCGGCGGCCAGTCCGCACTGGCCACGGCCTTCTACCTGCGCCGGGAGGGAAGGCGGAGCCGCAAAGCTCCCGACTTTGCGGTGTTCGACGATCAGCCGGAACCGGGTGGGGCCTGGCGGCACATGTGGCCGTCGATGACGTTGTTCTCCGCCGCCAACTTCTCCAACCTTCCGGGCATGCCGATGCCCAGTTACGAAGGGTCTAAGGGCTATCCACCGCCCGGCCATGTGGTCGACTACCTGCGCGAATACGAGCGCCGTTACGATCTGCCCGTCATCCGTCCCGTGCATATCGACCGGGTGGAGTACGACGAGCCGACCGGGCTGTTTCATCTGCACGCCCGCCCGGGTAGCGGCGCTGCCCGCCCGACTAGCTCCTCCCACACCCTGCGCTCCCACACCTGGCGTGCCCGCACCGTCGTCGCCGCCACGGGCACGTGGTCCGCGCCTTTCGTTCCCTATTATCCCGGCAAGTTTGCTGGCCAGCAGTGGCACACCGCCACCTACCCGGGGCCGGAGCCGTTCGCCGGTTCCTCCGTGGCCGTCGTGGGAGCGGCTAACTCGGGAGCACAGATCGCCGCCGACCTGGCCGACGGCGCCGACGTCGCCGACGTCACCTGGTTCGTCCGCCACCCGCCCCGCTGGATGCCGGACGACGTCGATGGCGCGGAGCTCTTCCGCCGCAACCGCGAACGCTACCTCGCCATTTCCGCAGGTAAGGAAGACCCCGGCGCCGATTCCAGCCTCGGGGACATCGTCATGCTTCCCGCGGTCCGCCGCGCCCGAGACTCCGGACACCTGCGCCCCACCCCGATGTTCTCCTCCCTCGACGAAGTCACCACCGACCACCTGATCTGGTGCACCGGCTTCCGCCCCGCCCTCGGCCCTTTTCGCGGGTTGCTCTCTTTTCGTGGTGACGCCCCCTCGCCCCAGCACCCCGGCCTCTTCCTCGTGGGCTATGGCGATTGGGTGGGTCCAGGCTCCGCCACCATCACTGGCGTTGGAGTGCATGCAAAAAGGGTGGCCGCCGAGGTAGTGGCGGCCACCCGAGGGTGACGGTAGCGCGAGCATCGCGCGGCGGGCTTTGCCGCAAGGCCTACTGTGAAACTACGGCGCAGTTTCGGCGCTACTTCAGCACAGTTACGGCAGCATGCGGAAGGTCTTGCCGGCCTTCAGCAGGGTGAGCATGACCTTGGAGAAGCTCTTCCGGCTGAGGGACTCCGGTCCGCGGAAGTACATGAAGCGCTGCGAGGTGACGTTCTGTGTTGCCGTGTACTTCTGCAGCCCCTCCGCGCCGTGGCGGTGGGAGACACCGGATTCCTTCATGCCGCCCATGGGGTTATCGATGGCCGCCCAGCTGGAGGTGTAGCCATCGTTCAGAGCCACCGAACCGGACTCGATCTTCGGGCCGATCTTCCAGGCAGTGTCGTCGGCGGCAAACACAGAAGCGTTCAGGCCGTAGTCCGTGTCATTGGCCAGCTCGATCGCGTCGTACAGATCCTCCACCGGCTCGATGTACACCACCGGCCCGAAGACCTCCTCGGTGCGCAGCAGCGCATCCTCTGGAACGTCCACCATGACCGTCGGCTCGTAGAAGTACGGCCCCAGATCTGGGCGCTTCTTGCCACCGCACAGGATGTTCGCGCCCTTCTCGCGGGCGTCCTCCACGTACTTCTCCACGGTCTCCAGCTGGCTGGCGGAAGCCAGCGAACCCATCTGCGTCTCCCACTCGAAGCCGCTGCCTAGGCTCATGGACTGCACGCGAGAGGAAAACGCGCCCACGAAATCCTCGTAGGATGCACGCTCGACGTAGATGCGCTCGATGGAAACACACAGCTGACCGGAGTTAGAGAAGCACGCATCGATAGCTCCGCGGGCTGCGTAGTTGACGTCCGCGTCGTTGGCGATAATCAGCGGGTTCTTGCCACCCAGCTCGGCCGAGTAGCCGATCAGGCGACGGCCAACCTGCTCGCCCAAAACCTTGCCCGTTGCGGTGGAGCCAGTGAACATCAAGAAGTCGCACTGATCCGCAATGGCACTACCAACCACGCGGCCGGACCCGGTAACTAACTGCACCAGGTCGCGCGGCAGTCCGGCGTCAAAAAGAAACTTAAAGACCAAAAGCGAGGTAAAAGGCGTAGCAGAGTCGGGCTTAGCGACCACAGCGTTTCCGGCGAGGAGCGCGGGGATCGCGTCGCCAATGCCGAGGGACAGCGGGTAATTCCACGGGCTGATCTGGCCGACCGCGCCCAGCGGGTGACGGTACTCGATGGACTTCGCCATGATCGACATCGCCGAGGCGCGCTTGCGCGGCTTCATGAACTTCTCCACGTTGTTGGAGTAGTAGCGCGCATTGTTGGCGACGTCCATGACCTCGTCAAAGGCGCTGGCGCGGTTCTTGCCGGTCTCCAGCTGCACCATGTCGCAGAGCAGCTCGGCGTTCTTTAAAACCAGGTCGTGGAAGCGGCGGAAGATGCGCTTGCGCTCGGCGAAGGGGACATGCACCCAGGACTGCTGGGCGCGGCGGGCGAAGCGGAAGGCTTCGGTGACATCGTCGGCGTCACCGCTGGCGACCCAGCCGATCGTCTCGCCGAGGAAGGGAGCCTCGATCTCCAGGCGCTTGCCGTCGTAATCGTCGTTGAGGTTGTGCAGGCGGGCGTTGGTGGTGAGCTCGCGCAGCTCTACTTCCAGGTCGGCGGGCAGAGCGGCTACGGATAGGCGCTTGTAGTTGGTTCGTTTCATGTTTGGGAGACTACCTAAAAGGCCGGGGGAGTGTGTTCGATCTAGAACATTTCTAAGCAAATGAATAGTCGCGAGAGCACGAACTTTTGCTTGTGGGAACCTTTAAGCAGGCTTAGCCGTTGGTAGGATGTACGCGAAAGCGCCGGTGGCTTATTGCTAGGCTCCGGCACCGAAAATGACCAGCACAACTTTGGAGTACTAAAGAATGAAGAGCTCGAACCCGTTCATGGGGTCGCTGGCCAAGAACCAGGGCCAGCACCCGTTCGCACAACAGGGCAACCAGGGTGGCTACGGCCAGCAGGGCGGTTATGGCCAGCAGGGGATGAACCCCTACGCGACCTCCGCTCACGGCGGTGTACAGACCGCCGCTATGGGTTACGGCATGCAGGACGCATCCAACTACGGCCAGGCCGGCAGCGCCGACCGTCCGATGACCGTCGATGACGTTGTTACCAAGACCGGTATCACGCTGGCCGTGATCATCGCTCTGGCAGTGGTGAACTTCATCATTGGCCTGAGCAACCCCGGCCTGGCGATGATCCTGACCTTCGTCGGCATGATCGGTGGCCTGATCGCCGTTCTGGTTTCTGCATTCGGCAAGAAGTACGACTCTGCGCCGGTCACGCTGACCTACGCTGCCTTCGAGGGTCTGTTCGTCGGTGGCTTTACGTTCCTGCTGTCTGGTGCTGCGGTTGGTGATACTGACGCCGGCATGCTCATCGCCCAGGCGGTTCTGGGAACCATTGGTGTGTTCATTGGCATGCTGTTTGTGTACAAGACCGGTGCTATCCGCGTGACTCCGAAGTTCACTCGCTTCCTGGTGGGCGCCATGATCGGCATCCTGGTTCTGGCGCTGGGCAACCTGGTGTTTGCACTGGTTACGGGCTCCGCAGGCATCCTGCGTGACGGTGGTCCGATCGCTATCATCTTCTCCCTGTTCTGCATCGGCATTGCAGCAATGAGCTTCCTGCTGGACTTCGACCAGGCGGATCGTCTGGTCCGCGCGGGTGCTCCGTCGAAGATGGCTTGGGGCGTGGCACTGGGTCTGGCCGTCACCCTGGTCTGGCTGTACACCGAGATCCTGCGCCTGCTGTCCTACTTCAGGGACTAGCGCTTTAGGAGCTAGCGCTGGGGCGCTGTTAGTTGAGGGGCTTCCGGTTTACCGGGAGCCTTTTTCTGCTGCCGGTGTGCGGAGAGGGGGAGTTGGCTGCTCTTGTGCGGGGGATATTGCCGCTAGGGCGGGGAATTTTGCTGTCTGTATGCGGGAGGTTTCGCAGCTAAGGGGGGAAATGTCGCTAGATCGGGAATACGTGGGCGCCGGCAGGGGAAAATGTCGCTAGATCGGGAATACGCGGGCGTGGACATGGACAGATGTCGCTAGATCGGGAATACGCGGGCGCGACCAGTCGGCCTGATGAAGGCGCAGCGCTCTGACCTGCATTTTCTTATAGTTGAGAATGGTTATCAAGAATGTATTCCCGTTCTAGCGACATCCAGCCCGGTATTGCCCTGATTTGGCGGGGTTCCCTCCTGTGTATTCTCGATCTGGCGACATCTGGAGGTTTAACCTCTTTCAGGGTGGGGCTAAGGGGAATGGCGGGGTAGAGAAAAGGGGAGTGCGGGACGGGAGAATGTCGGAAAAATTGCAGTTCTCAGGCCTAGATGTCGGAAAAGTTGCAAAACTAAAATTCCTGCTATCGATGCGTGAATACCAAAACGCTCTGACCTGCAAGTTTAGGTAAGTGAGAATGTCTCCCAATAACAAATTGCAACTTTTCCGACATTTAACCCTCCGAGGGGCGCACAGGGCGCTGCCTGGGTGGGAAAAGTGCAGCCGGGGTGGCATTGGATCCTGTAGGGGCAAGCATTGAGCCCGGGAGGTAGTGGGGCGCGCCGGAGTGGCATTGGACCCTGCAGGGGGAGGCCCGCAAGGCAGAGGAAAACAAGAAGGGCGCCCGCAGCGCCCTTCATAAATGCAACCGGCTCAGCCAGCCCCAGCTAAAAGCCCAGCCGCAAACTAGCCCGGGCAAGCCCAGCCAGCCGCAAACTAGCCCGGGCAAGCCCAGCCAGCCGCAAACTAGCCCAGCTAAAGCCCAGCTCAACCGGCAGAAACTACTGCTCCGCGCGCGGAACGTCCAGGTCCGGGTCGTAAGGCTCAGCTGCCACGATCGTCACAGATACAGTATCGCCAGTCGGGGTCTGGTACTCGCGGGTTTCGCCGACCTTGGCGCCGACGATGGCCGCACCCAGCGGAGCATCGGTGGAGTAGGTCTCCAGGTCCGGGTTAGAAGACTCCAGGCCACGGGTGCCGATCAGGAAGGTCTCCTTATCGTCCTCGTCACCGTCGTAGTAGACGTGGATCACGGAACCAACCAGTGCCACGCCGGACTCCTGCGGAGCCTCACCGATGGTGGCGTTATCCAGCAGCTCCTCCAGGTAGGTGATGCGAGCCTCCTCCTGGCCCTGCTGCTCGCGGGCTGCGTGGTAGCCGCCGTTCTCCTTGAGGTCGCCCTCTTCACGGCGCTCGTTAATCTCGGCTGCCAGCACCGGACGGTTCTCCTTCAGAGCCGTCAGCTCTGCATTCAGTCGGTCGTAAGATTCCTGGGTCAGCCAGCGAGTCTGGTTCTCGGCCATTGGGTTCTCCCATCTTCGTTGAAGGTTGACGCGGTCTCTCACGTGGGCGTCAATAGATTATTAAGTAGGCGTGCAAAGTGTAGCACCTGGGCGCCAGGCTACCTGGGCTGCCCGGCCTAGTCGCGCGGGTCGAGGTGCGGCGGCAGCGTGGCGGAGCAACCGTAGGCCGTGGCTGCATAGCCGCGTTCGCGGGTGGGGATGTCCACTAGGAAGCGCTCTACTTCTTCGCCGCCGCGTGGCACGACAAACTCGCGGCGCCCGACTTCGTTCTTGTCGTAGTCCAGGGCGGTGACGATGCAGTACGCGGGCTTGGAGGGATCCTTGCGGGTGACGTCGATGCTCATGGTCATGCGCTCGTCCGAGACGATCTCGCCGCCGGATTCCTGCGCCGTGACATCCGCTTCCGAATTACGCATGAACTGCGTGACCGCATAAGTCAGCGCCGCTGCCAGCATTACGGCCAGGATTACCACAACGATTTTCCCGGAGAATTTCTGGTTGCGCGTTTCGCCGTAGCGCTCTTCTTGGATGCTCTTCTTCGCCGCGTTCATGATGTCTCTAGTCTAGCCCACCCTTTTATTATTGACGCCCACGTCCCCGGGCTGCCTGGACTGGTGGCTCTATTGGGCAGGGGAGGGCTGGGTAGTAGATTGTATTGGCGTGAGTGAAAAGACATCTTCCGCAGTTACGCCGCGTTATCGCCTGTTGGCGATTCATGCGCACCCGGACGACGAATCCAGCAAGGGTGCGGCCACCATGGCTCGCTATGTTGATGAGGGGCACCGGGTGAAAGTGCTGACGTGCACCGGCGGTGAGCGCGGGGACATCCTGAACCCAGAGATGCAGGAGCTGGCCGAGCAGGGCATCGGAGAGATGATCGAGGTGCGCCGCGAGGAGATGGCTCAGGCAGCCTCCATCCTGGGTGTGGAGCATGAGTGGTTGGGTTATGTGGATTCCGGCCTGCCGGAGGGCGACCCGAAGCCGCCACTGCCGGAGGGCTGCTTTGCCCTGCAGGACACGGAAGAGGTCACACAGAACGTTGTGCGGGTGGTGCGTGAGTTCCGTCCGCACGTCATCATCACCTATGACGAGTACGGCGGCTACCCGCACCCGGATCACATCAAGGTGCATGCGGTTTCCGTCCGTGCCTGGGAGGCTGCCGACGACCCGAACTACCATCCGGAGCTCGGCGAACCTTGGGAGGTAAAGAAGCTCTACTACACCCATGGCTTCATCCGCGAGCGTTTCGAGAACCTGGCCACCGCCATGTACGAGCGCGGCGCGCAGCTGCCGGAGCACGTCCTGCGGCACTTGGAGATCTGGAGGCAGCTGCCCGATATTTTCTCCCGCGTGACTACCCGCGTGAATGTCGCCAACTGGTTCGAGCGCCGCGATGATGCGCTGCGTGCCCACCGCACTCAGATTGACCCGAAGGGGGCGTTCTTCCTTGCGGACACGGATCTGCAGCAGCAGGTGTGGCCTACCGAGGAGTTCGAGCTCGCGCAGTCGCGCGTGCACAGCGAGCTGCCGGAGACGGAACTCTTCGCGGGCCTGGATTCGGCGGATTAGCGCAGCACTGGGCTGATTCACGCAGCACAAGCCTGATTCACGCAGCGCAGGGTTTCCCCACAGGCGAGCGACAAACTACAGTTAATGGGCAGATAACAAGAAGGAGTTTCCAGCGATGAACACCGCCACCTGGATCATTGCGCAGGCAGAGCGCACCGGCCCGAAGGGCGCCGAGTTCGGCAAGGCCGCCCCCGTGGGCCTGTTCGTGATCGTCATCTTGCTGCTGGTTGTGCTGCTCATCGGCTTCGCCATGAACAAGCGCATCCGCCGCCTCGAGCGCCGCCAGGCTTTCGCCAATGCGCGTGGCATTGATCTGTTCGACACGGAGAAGCTGGAAGCTGCAATGAAGGCCGAAGGCTTCGACGAAACCGCCGGCAAGCGTTCCATGTTTGCCCGAACCGAGGTGCCGCAGACAGATGAGCGTTTCTTGCCCTCCTCCGGCACACTGACCGGCCCCGCTGCTATTGACGCGGAACGGGCGCGGGCTAAGGGCGTCAATAAGGATGGCGAAGAACCCCCGAACCAGCATCAGTAGGATCAATACCGTGAACCGCATCCCCCAGCTGCTATACCCAGCGTACGAGGCCAGCCTGGCGCGCTCGCTGCGCGATAAGCCGCGGCCGAAGCACGTCGCCATCATGGCCGACGGCAACCGCCGCTGGGCGCGCGAGAACGGGTTCACGGATGTGTCGCACGGCCACCGCGTAGGCGCGAAGAAGATCGCGGAAATGTGCGGATGGTGCGATGAACTGGGGATCGAAACCGTCACGGTGTACCTGCTCAGCACCGAAAACCTGAAGCGCTCCCCGGAGGAGCTGTCGTTGCTGTGCAGCATCATTGGTGACGTTGCCGAGGAATTGGCGGATTCTGACGCCGGGTTCCAGCTGCGCACCGTCGGCCACCTGGAGCTACTGCCTGAACAGCTACGCATTCGCCTGGAAGAAAACCAGGCCAAAACGGACGACCACACGGGCGTGCGCGTGAACGTGGCCGTGGGCTATGGCGGGCGCCAGGAGATCGTGGATGCGGTGCAGACCCTCGTGGCCGAGCTGGCGGAGCAGGGGACCGCGCCGGAGGATATGGCGGAGGCAATCACCGCCGAGGCGCTGGGGAACCACATGTACACCTCGGGGCAGCCGGATCCGGACCTGGTGATCCGCACGTCGGGGGAGCAGCGCCTATCCGGTTTCCTGCTGTGGCAGTCCGCGTACTCGGAAATCTGGTTTACCGATACCTATTGGCCGGCTTTCCGGCGCGTGGATTTCCTGCGCGCGCTGCGCGACTACTCGCAGCGGCACCGTCGCTTCGGGCTTTAAGCCGGGGATAACCGGCGATAGGGCGCGGACGATAACTGCCCGCGATAGAGCTCGGGGCTAGATCTTCCGCATCCGCACTTTTTGCACCAGGTGGTCCGGGCCCTTCCGCAGTACTAGAGAGGCACGCACGCGGGTGGGAAGGATATTTTCCATGAGGTTCGGCAGGTTCACGGTCTGCCAGATTTCCCTAGCGACCACGGTGGCCTCTTCATCGCTGAAGTTGGCGAAGTGGTGGAAGTGCGCTTTCGGATCCTTAAACGCAGTGTTCTTCAGGCGCAGGAAGCGGTCGATGTACCAATCCTCGATGTCCTCGCGCCGGGCATCGACGTAAACGGAGAAGTCGAAGAGGTCGGAGACCATGAGGGTGGGGCCGGTCTGCAGAACGTTCAGCCCCTCGACGATGAGGATGTCCGGGCGGTCGACGGTGATGGTCTGGTCCGGAATGCGGTCATAGGCTTCGTGGGAGTACACCGGCGCCTGCACCTTCTGGGTGCCGGACTTCACCTTGGTGATGAAGCTCAGCAGTTCCGCCTGGTCGTAGGACTCCGGGAAGCCCTTGCGGTGCATGAGCTTGCGGCGCTCGAGTTCTGCGGTGGGCAGCAGGAAGCCGTCGGTGGTTACGAGGTCCACCCGCGGGTTTGTCTCCCAACGCTGCAACAGAACCTGCAGCACGCGGGCGGTGGTGGACTTGCCTACGGCGACGGAACCGCAGACGCCGATGATGTAAGGGATCTGCGGCATTGCCTCGCCGAGGAACGTTTCGGTAGCGGCGTTGAGCCTGCGGTGCGCCTCGACACGCAGGAAGATCAGGCGAGACAGTGGCAGGTAGACCTCGGAGACTTCTTCCAGGTCGATTTCGTCGCCGATGCCGCGGAGCTGTTCCAGTTCATCTTCGGTGAGGACCTGGGGCATCGACTTTCTCAAGGTGCGCCACTGAGTACGGTCCAGCTCAATGTAAGGGCTGGGGGAAGTCATAGCACCCATTGTGCCCCGAAAATGGGGCAAGGTGAAATTGGATCGCTTTGGGTTTGTCATGGGACCGCAATGGGAACGCAATGGGGTCGCAATGAGACCGCAATAGTTTGGCAGTGGGGTGGGTGTGGGCTGGGGTTGGGATGAGGTATGGGTTGGGTATAGGGCGCTGCGGGCACTCGCTATGATGGTGATGCAGATAAGCAACCGGTTTTATCTTTCTTAGATTCATCCACAATGGAAGGCCTTGGTAGACGTGACTTCTCCGCAGAATTCGTCCACTCAGAACTCGCAACAGCACAACACTCCTTTGGCGGAGCTGGATCCTCAGGTCGCAGAAGCCATCGCAGGTGAGCTGCGCCGCCAGCGCACAACCCTGGAGATGATCGCTTCGGAGAACTTCGTGCCGCGCGCTGTGCTGCAGGCACAGGGTTCGGTGCTCACCAACAAGTACGCCGAGGGCTACCCGGGCCGTCGTTACTACGGTGGTTGCGAGCACGTGGACGTCGTCGAGGACCTGGCCCGCGACCGCGCCAAGCAGGTCTTCGGTGCAGAGTTCGCCAACGTGCAGCCGCACGCTGGTGCACAGGCCAACGCAGCAGTCCTGATGTCCCTGGCTAACCCGGGCGACAAGATCATGGGCCTGTCCTTGGCACACGGTGGCCACCTGACCCACGGCATGCACCTGAACTTCTCCGGCAAGCTCTACGAGGTCGCCGGATACGAGGTGGATCCGGAGACCTTCCGCCTGGATATGGACAAGATCCGCGAGCAGGCCATTGCAGAGAAGCCGCAGGTGCTGATCGCCGGCTGGTCCGCCTACCCGCGCCACCAGGACTTTGCAGCTTTCAAGTCCATCGCCGATGAGGTCGGGGCGAAGCTGTGGGTGGACATGGCTCACTTCGCTGGCCTGGTTGCCGCGGACCTGCACCCGTCGCCGGTTCCGCACGCTGACGTGGTCTCCACCACCGTGCACAAGACCCTGGGTGGCCCGCGCTCCGGCATGATCCTGGCTAAGCAGGAGTACGCCAAGAAGCTGAATTCTTCCGTATTTCCGGGACAGCAGGGTGGCCCGCTGATGCACGCCGTTGCCGCCAAGGCCGTGGCCATGAAGGTTGCACAGACCGACGAGTTCCGCGACCGTCAGCAGCGCACCCTTGAGGGTGCGAAGATCCTGGCTGAGCGCCTGAACGCTCAGGATACGAAGGACGCTGGCGTGCAGGTGCTCACCGGCGGCACCGACGTACACCTGGTGCTGGTTGATCTGCGCAACTCTCAGCTGGATGGCCAGCAGGGCGAAGACCTGCTGCACGAGGTTGGCATCACCGTCAACCGCAATGCAGTGCCTTTCGACCCGCGCCCGCCGATGGTCACCTCCGGCCTGCGCATCGGCACCTCTGCCCTGGCTTCGCGTGGCCTGGATACCGAGGCCTTCACCGAGGTTGCGGACATCATTGGTACTGCTCTGGCCGGCAACGCGGACATTGCTGCGCTGCGCGCCCGCGTGGATAAGATTGCCGCGGACTTCCCGCTGTACGAGGGCCTGGAAGACTGGAAGCTGGTCTAAGGAGCCCAGCGGCTTCAAGACAGGCAGCTTCAAGGCAAGCGGCTTTGAGAATAGCGGCTATAAGAATTGGGGTTTAGCACTATGGTCAGCACGCAGGTGAAGGATGCAATCATCGTCGTCGACGTTCAAAACGACTTCGTCGATGGTTCCCTGGGAACCGACCGGGGCCTAGAAGTGGCACGGGGGATCAACGCCTGGCTGGGCGGCCTGGTGCACGCCGAGGAGGAAGTCGAAGCAGGCGACGGTTCCTCCGTTGCCGCCCGCCCGCTTATCGTCGGCACAAAGGATTGGCACATCAAGCCCGAAGGCCACTTCGCGCCAGAAGGGGAGGAGCCGGACTACAAGGACACCTGGCCGGTCCACTGCGTAGCCGACACGCACGGCGCGCAGGTCTGTGCCGAGCTGAACCCCGAGCTGGTGGACGCCTGGTTCCACAAGGGCGAATACACCGCCGCATATTCTGGCTTCGAAGGTCACCTCGCGGGCGAGGAGCAGACACTTGAGCAGTGGCTGAACTCCCACGAGGTAGAAAACGTGACGATCGTGGGCATCGCCACCGACTTCTGCGTGCGCGCTACAGCCGAAGATGCGCTCCGGGCGGGCTTCGGCGTGACGGTCATCGAGGAACTTTGCGCCGCGGTGAGCGAGGATGGCGCTACCCAGGCTCTGGACGCCCTCAGGGCTGCCGGCGCCGAGGTTATCGCCCAACCACGCTAGCCATCCCGCGCTAGCGGGTACACAAGAGGGCGATGGCGAGGGGGCGTCACTAGACAAGAAACCACGACAGCATCTGCCCAAAGCACAGCTTTACGCAGCCGCTCCACGTAGCGTATCCAGTATGAGCGAAAACACTAATCTTGTACTGGTCGAAGACAAAGCCGGCGTACGTTACATCACCATCAACCGCGCAGAAGCATACAACTCCCTAGACCAAGGGCTGCGTCTCGCGCTGATCGAGGCATTCCGCAATGCGCAAAAGGATTCGGAAGAACTCGGCTCCGCAGTGCGCGCAGTGGTTCTGCGCGCCAATGGCAAGGCGTTCTGCTCTGGCCAGGATCTGAAGGAACAGCTGCGCGACACGCAGAACCGCACGGGGATGGAAAAGGTGGTGGAGGAGTACAACCCCATGACTGAGCTCCTCGCCGGGATCAGCGTGCCGACGATCGCCGCGATCCAGGGGCCGGCGGCAGGCGCGGGCTGGGGACTGGCAATGGCCTGCGACTTCCGCGTGATGTCCACCGCCGCCTCTTTCAAGGGCGCCTTCACGGGCGTGGGGCTGGCGGCGGATTCGGGCCTGTCACAGACCCTCGTCGACTGCGTGGGCCGCGCTAAGGCCCTGCAGTTGCTGCTCTTGGACCGCAAGGTGCCCGCCGAGGAAGCCGCAGAGCTGGGCCTGGTAGCGCAGCTTGTGGAGCCAGCGGATCTCGAAGCGACCGTGGAGAAACTGGCCAACAGCTTCGCCGCCGGCCCGACCGCGGCGTACAAGGAGATGAAGGCACTGGTGAAGAACACTGCGGCGATCAGCGAGGCTGCCGCAGCGGAGGCAGAGGCACAGCTGCGCCTGTTTAACACCGCCGACCATAGCGAAGCGGTGGCCGCCTTCCTAGGAAAGCGACCACCGCAGTTTAAGGGGGAGTAAGGCTAGACCCTAGCTATCGCCCTTGGCCAGGCGGCGAGAGATGATCTCGATCATGATCTCGTTCGGGCCGCCGTAGATCGGCTGGACGCGGGAGTCCAGGTAGTGGGTGGAGATCGGGTACTCCAGCATGAAGCCGTAGCCGCCGTGCAGCTGCAGAGCCTCGTTGACAACCTCGATCTGCAGCTCGGTGGTCTGGTACTTAGCCATTGCACCGGTGACCTCGTCCAGGGTGCCGTTGACCTTCTCCATGATGCAGGCATCAACGAAGGACTGGGAGCCCTGGATGTTTGTGGCCATCTTGGCCAGCTCCCAGCGGTATGCCTGGTGGTCGATCAGGCGCTGACCGAAGGTCTTGCGGTCCTGAGAGTGCTTGTAAACCAGGTCGAATGCGCGGCGGGAGGTAGCGATGGAGCCCACGGCGATGGACAGGCGCTCCTGTGCCAGGTTGGTGCGGAGGTAGCCGAATGCGGCGCCCTCTTCGCCCAGCAGGTTCTCCTTCGGAACGCGAGTGTCCTCGAAGGACAGCTCAGCGGTGTCCTGGGACTTCAGGCCTACCTTCTTCAGCGGGCCGGTCTTGGTGTAGCCCTCCATGCCGTCCTCAACGATCAGCATGGAAACGCCTGCGCGGCCCTTCTCCGGGTTGGTGACGACGACCAGTAGGGTGAAGTCTGCCTGGACACCGTTGGAGATGAAGGTCTTCGCGCCGTTGACGATGTAGTCGCCGTTCTCGTCCTTCTTCGCGAAGGTGCGGATGCCAGCCAGGTCGGCACCTGCGCCCGGCTCGGTCATTGCCAGTGCGGCGATCTTCTCACCGGCACACAGCGGCTTCAGGAAACGCTCCTTCTGCTCGTCGTTGCCGAAGCGCTGCAGGTAGGGGATGACCAGGTCGTTGATGGTCTGGATGCCCACGATAACGGAACCGGAGTCAGCCTTAGCCAGCTCCTCGGTCAGCACAGCGTTGAAGCGGTAGTCGTTCTCCATACCGCCGCCGCCGAACTCCTCCGGAGCCATCATGCCCAGCAGACCCTGTTGACCGGCCTTCTGGAACATCTCGCGGTCGCAGTAGCCCTGCTCGTGCCAGCGGTCAACGTTCGGGGCGATCTCGGCCTTCACGAAGTCCGCGCAGGCCTCGCGGAACATGTTGTGCTCTTCTTCGAAAATGTTGCGTGGCAGGAAGTTCTTCATGGGTTCCTTTCAAACCAAGACGTTGGCTGCTTGAACTGCCGAACTTGAACTACTGGAATACCAGCAGCGTGCGTAGCGCCAGTGGCAGCAATGTCGGTTATAGAGATTTCTGTGTGTTGCAGCTCGATGTTACATCGCTATTGTGACGTGCATCTCTGCGTTGTTTATGAGAATAGCATTTCTTTGGGGTGAAAGTACAAGGAAACCCCTCGATATTGGGCGAAAACACACTGTTATGTGTCGCACATGGTTGCCACTTCACCCCTGCGGGCAGATCTAGCCACCCCCGCCTGAAAAAAGCCCAGGTCAACTATTTATTCAACATTTTTGTTGTTTAAATATTGACAAGCCAGGTGAGGCTTGGCTAACCTCTTGGATGTGTCGCAGGCTAGTCACCTGAGGCGCACTGCAGTTGTGGAATATGTTGCAGCACCTGTCGAAAGTTCAGTTGTCGGCGCAGTATTCATGCGACGAGGGTTTCTCTCTTCTCCCCGAAGCGCACGAGCATCGGTAGCCACTTTCTCCTCCGAGGTGCTGTGGTTGTTCATCCGGTTACCCGGCAACCGTCAGCTTCGTCACCTGGAGGTTGCTTACCGGATAAAGCTTCTGATGGCTCGTCACCATCGAAGGCCCAAGGTCAATGGCCAAAGGCGAAAAGGCGAGGAAAGGTCCGAAATATCGGGCTTATCCTCGCCTTTTTCTTATTCTTATGCCGCCTCTAGCTGAACTTATTGACGCCCCGTCTCCTCGCGCTCACTAGCCAACTTACGGCGAGCCTCTCGCAGCCACTCCGGCTGCTTTTCAAGCAATGCCTTAATCTCCGCGGTCGTCAGTGGCTTGTCCATGTCATTGTTCTTCAGCGACGTAATGCTAATGCCCAGCTTGCGAGCTACCTCGGGGCGGGGGTGTGGCCCCTCTCGGCGCAGCGTCTGTAGCCACTCGGGCGGGTTCTTCTGCAGCTCCACGAATTGCTCATGGGTAAGTGCGGAATCCTGGAACTCCTGCGGCGTGGCTGGAAGGTAGATGGCCAGCTTCTTTGCGGCGGTGGCGGGCTTCATGGGCGGGCCGGACTTGTAACTTGGGATCGCGTCAGTCATGTTCATCATTCTAATGAACGGCTCTATTATTGGTGCCATGCCCACTCAGCAGAACCACGCCGCGAAACCGCGCCAGCACCTAAAAGTTGTCTTTAGCACTGGCGTGCAGCCGGATAAGTGGTTCCGCCGTTTTGACGAGCGGGTTCCCGGGTGGAAGATCGCCAGCGCGGGCACCGATGACCCGTTGCCTTATATACGCGCAGGCCAGGCGGATGTTGCCTTGGTGCGTCTCCCGGCGGAAGGGTTCGAGCGCCCGGCTGACATGCACGAAGTTGCCCTCTACGAGGAGCAGATCGGCGTTGCCGCACCCAAGGAGCATCCCGCCAGGGTCATGGATTCCATCAACTTCCGGGAGCTGGCCGACGAGAAACTTATGTACGTCACCCCTCCTACCGGCTGGGATAATGTGGCAGCTCTGCGCGAAGCCCTGCAGGTGGTTGCCGCCAATGTTGGCATTGCCGTCGCGCCGCGTCCCTTGCTGCGGGCTATTAACCAGCGCGGGGTGGTGCATCGGGATCTTTCGGGGATTGACGCCACCACGTGCCCCCGCACCCGGGTGGCCCTGATGTGGCTTACCGAATCCGACAGTGACGTCATCCAGGACTTCGTTGGGATATGTAAAGGGCGCACCGCGAGCAGCTCGCGACAGGTGGCTAAGCGTGGGCGTGGTGGCGTCCATAAAAATGCAGATAAAACAAAGAAAAGAGGTAAGAAAAAGACCTCTCAAGGCGCGCGGCGAAAATAAAGAATTGGTTCCGATTGGGTTAAAGATCCTCAACAACACGTGCATTTTTCGTTGGAACACTATTAGGAATGGAGGGGTATTGCTTTTGCAATAAGCGAGAGCTGAAAAAGAGCCGACAGAAAGGTATTAGTAATGAACTCCAACAAGCGCTTCCGTCGTTCCGCAGTGGCACTGGCTGCAGGTGCATCTCTGGTATTCGGTGCTGCTGCATGCTCTGACGATGCTGAGGACGCCAAGGACAAGGCTGGCGACGCAGCAAACTCCGCTACTGAGAAGGCTGGCGAGGCTGCCGACTCTGCTACCGCGAAGGCCGGTGAAGGCGAGGACGGCGAGTCCGAGGCTGAGGGTGCTGACGCTGAGGGCTCTGAGGGCGCAGACGCAGAGGGCGCCGAGGGTGAGACCGAGAAGGTCCAGACCGCTAGCGGTGAAGAAGTTGAGCTGCCGAAGGACGTCAAGACCGCTTGGGACAACGAGGGCGGCGAGTCCGGTTCCTTCGGTAAGCTCGCCGAGTTTACCGAGGGCGAGAACGGCTCCCTGGCAACCTTCGAAAAGGGCTGGATCGCCAACTCCAAGGACCACGGTGCAGTTCCGCTGATCGGCAAGATCGGCGAGACCTGGAACAACGGCGGCGGCCTGGACAACGAGCTGGGTCTGCCGACCGCTCCGGAGAAGGGCGACGCAGCTAACGGCTGGACCCAGTCCTTCGAAAACGGCACCATCACGTGGGCCAAGGACGAGTCCGGTCAGTTCTCCGAGACCATCGAGAAGCGCTAAGTTCTAACCCTCAAGTAGAACTTGATAACCCCAGGTGAGGGGCAGGAACTGCCCCGAAGCCTGGGGCTTTTTATGTTTACCCAGAGTTCATCTGACAACAATGTAATTTCCATGCGGTGCGCATAGCGTCGAGGGTGTCCGAAGCAAGTAACAACTACCCACCTCATCCGTTTCCCGGATGTAAAGCGTAGCTTTTGCGGCGTGGAACGTCCGGGTTGATTGACTCATAATCCCTTACAAGGAGCACCACCTCCATGACTTCCGCCGCACCCACCGATCAGGCACATCAGAACTTTCAGGCAGAGCAGGCTCTCAACGCCCATTCCGACGCAGAGCTCGGCCTAAGCACCTATGTCCTTGACACCTCGGTGTTGCTATCCGATCCCTGGGCACTCATCAAGTTTGCGGAACACCGCATCATCCTCCCCGTCGTCGTCATCAGTGAACTCGAAGGCAAGCGCCATCACCCGGAACTCGGCTGGTTCGCCCGGCAGGCCTTGCGCATGCTCGAGGACTTTCGTCAGGAGCACGGTCGACTGGACATGCCCAGCATCGTCAATGAAGCTGGCGGCACCGTACAGGTTGAGCTGAACCACGTTGACCAGTCCGTGCTGCCCACGGGCCTGCGCGGAGAACAGAACGATCACCGCATCCTGGCCTGCGCTTTGAACCTGCGAGCGGAGGGGCACAACGTCACGCTGGTGACGAAGGACGTGCCGCTGCGTGTGAAGGCCGGCGCCGTTGGTCTTGACGCCGACGAGTACCACGCCCAGGACGTCGTGCTAACCGGGTACAACGGCATGGCTCGCGCGGAGGTGCCCACCAGCATCATCGACGAGTTGTACGACGTGGGGGAGGCCGACATCTCCGGCGCCCTGACGGTAGACGGCGACGAGGTCGACGAGCTGCCGATCCACTGCGGCTTGCAGCTGACCGCGGGCAGCCAGTCCGTTCTGGCGCGTTCGATGGGCGACGGAATGGTCCGCCAGGTTCCCACCGACCTGGAAGCCTTCGGCATCCGGGGGCGCAGCGCCCAGCAGCGCGTGGCGTTGGACCTGCTGCTGGATAACGAGGTTGGCATTGTCAGTCTCGGCGGTTCCGCGGGCACCGGCAAATCCGCTCTGGCGCTGTGCGCCGGGTTGGAGGCAGTGCTAGAACGCGGTGAACACAAGCGCATCGTCGTCTTCCGCCCCCTGTACGCCGTCGGCGGCCAGGATCTGGGCTACCTGCCCGGTAGTGAGACGGAAAAGATGAACCCCTGGGCGCAGGCGGTGTACGACACCCTGGAAGGGGTGGTGAGCGACAACGTGCTGGAGGAGATCGACGCCCGCGGGTTGCTGGAGGTGCTGCCGCTGACGCACATCCGTGGCCGCAGCCTCAACGACAGCTTCGTCATTGTGGACGAGGCCCAGTCACTCGAACGCAACGTCCTGCTAACAGTGCTCTCTCGCCTGGGGCGCAACTCCCGCGTTGTACTGACTCACGACGTTGCGCAGCGCGATAACCTGCGGGTAGGGCGCCACGACGGAATCCAGGCGGTGATCGAAAAGCTGAAGAACAATCCGCTGTTCGCGCACGTTACGCTGACCCGGTCCGAGCGTTCCGCGATCGCTGAACTGGTGACGAATCTGTTGGAAAAAGGATAGTTCGCTCACAGCTGCCGGTAGTCAGGTGGCGTAAACGATGGGTTTTAGGGCACAATTTCTTCCATGACTTCCGCGAACACCGCAGGTAACACTGCGCACTCTGGGAACGCTGCGAACACTGCAGGGAGAGCCGCAGATAGCAGTGCTGGCAACAACGCCAAGGACAGTGCCAAGCAGGCTATCTCCATCCGCCTGATGGAGGAGAAGGACTATCCGCAAGTCCAGAAGATCCTGCAGACCGGTATGGATACGGGCGAGGCTACCTTTGAGGAAAGCGCGCCCGAAGCGTGGGATGACTTCATGCGCCACCGCTTGCCCGAGCTCTCCTTCGTTGCCATCGACACGGATCCCGCAGCTGCGGCGGCCGCGGGGCTTGGGGAGGATGAGGAGAAGATCCTGGGGTGGATCACTGCCACCTCCGCCAGTCACCGCGACGTGTTCGACGGGGTGCTGGAGGACTCGATCTACGTCCACAATGACGCCGCCGGCAAGGGCGTGGCCGGCAGCCTGCTCGACAGGCTGCTCAAGGAGGCCGCAGAGCAGGGCCACTGGGCGATGCACTCCAGCATCTTCCCGGAGAACGAAGGCTCCGTGCGGCTGCACGTCTCCCGAGGCTTCGAGGAAGTGGGAGTGTTCCACTGCATGTCTCACATGAACTACGGGCCGAAGAAGGGCACGTGGCGCCACAACATGGTGATGGAGAAGATTCTCGAGGGCGGCCCGGCATGGAAGTACTACCAGGAGAACCTGGACCACCCCGACGAGGGCGACGCTGAGGGCAACGCTGAGAGCGCTAGCAACGCGGGCAGCTCTGAAAACGCTGAGGAATCGGCAGAAAAGTCCGAGTAACTTTCCAGCACGTATCCCAAGCACGTTTCTCAGGCACGTTCCCGAGCGAGCTCAGACACAGCAAAAGGCGACCGTATTAGCCATTAGCGCGGTCGCCTTTTCTCTTTGCGCAGGATCCCATCTGGGACTACTCGATGGTTTCCTTCAGATTGTCCTGGCGGACCAAGACCAGAATCAGCGCAGCCAAAATAGCCACCGGCGCCATTGCCCCGAGAACGGGGACGAGGGCGTCGTTATACGAGGTAGTGATCGCGTCATGCAACGGGCCAGGCAGCGTATCGACGATCTCCGGGGTTAGCCGCGCACTGCCGCCGCCCTGGAAGTCCTTTGCGAACTCAGCCCCTTGCGGACCCAGCTCCTTGAGCGCGCCGGGTACCCGCTGGCCCATCAGATCCGCCACGCGGTGCGTGAACAGCGAACCGATGATAGCTGAGCCAGCCGTACCGCCAATCTGGCGGAAGAAGTTATTCGAAGCCGTCGCAGTGCCCACCATCGAGATTGGGAAAGAGTTCTGCACGATCAGCACCAAAATCTGCATCGAAAGCCCCAGGCCAACACCCATCAGGGCCAAGACAAGACCGAGGTGCACGAGGGAATCGTGGGCGTCAAAAAGCCCCATAAGACCGACCGCCGCGGCGGCGACGAGCAGACCCGCGACGGGGAACCACTTATAGCGGCCCGTGCGGGACACGTACTGGCCGGAGGCGGTGGCGGTGACGATCATGCCGGCCATCATCGGGACCATCATCAGACCGGCCTTGGTGGGGGTCATGCCGTGCACCATCTGGATGTACGTCGGCATGTAAGCCAGCACGCCAAACATAACCACACCCGTGATCGTTCCCGCCGCAGTCGTGACGACGAAGTTGCGGACGGTGAACAGCTGCATCGGGATCAGCGGATCCTTCGCCTTGCGTTCCACCAGTACGAACAGCGTAGCCAGGATTGCCGCTGCGATGCCCAGGCAGATGATGACCGGGCTGGACCAGGCGTAATCGCGCCCACCCCAGGTGAGCAGCAGAATCAGCGCGCTAGTAGCGCCGGCCATCAGGACCGTGCCGGGGACGTCCAGGCGGGCGCCCGAGCCACGTTTCGGCAGCTGGAGATTGAAGAACACCATCAGGAACGTGATGACCGCCAGCGGAACGTTGAACCACAGCGCCCAACGCCAGCCCGGGCCGTCGGTGAAGAAGCCACCCAGCAGCGGCCCTAGTACGGAGCTCAGGCCGAAGACGGCACCCATGATGCCCATGTAGCGGCCGCGATCACGTGCGGGAACCACGTCGGCGATGATGGCCTGCGCGCCGATCATCAGGCCGCCGGCGCCGAGGCCCTGTACGCCGCGGGCGACGATCATCATGTCCATGCTCTGCGCAAGCGCACCCAGGACGGAGCCGGCCAGGAACAGGGTTACCGCCACCAGGTACAACGGCTTACGACCCATCTGGTCACCCAGTTTGCCGTAGACGGGCATGCCGATGGTCATGGTCAGCAGGAAGCTGGTGATGACCCAGCTCATCTTGTTGGCACCGCCGAGCTCGCCGACGAGGGTGGGCAGGGCGGTGGAGAAGATCATCTGCCCCAGTGAGGACATCAGCATGCCTAGCATCAGGCAGCCGAAGACTAGGGGGACGTTGTTGTGGTTTTCCTGGCGCTGCTTTTCCGCCGCGTCGAGCCGTGCCTTGGCTGCAGCGGCTTCTTCGCGAGTATCTTTCATGGGCGGTTCTCCTTGGTTTTCTGTGCTTTCTGCGAGATGTTTTCTGCGGTTGAGGCTGTTGACGGCTTGAGGGTGGCCGGTTCGATGGCACTGAAGACTTGCCGTAGCCCGGTTAAAGCAACGTCGAAGTCCTTTGTGCTGTTCAGGGTTCTGCCGCGCCGTGTGGCTGAGGTTGCTGCGGCCCATTGCACCGTTGTTGCCGCGGTGACGATGAGGTGTGCTTCCTCCATCGCCTCCATGTCGGTGCTGCGGTTATGCGGGTGCCTTTCGAGGTTCTTGCACACCGCTTCGGCAAGGTCGCTGCGCAGCTTTTCGTAGCTGGCGAGCTTCGCAAGTGCCAGGCTGGGGAATCTCTTTATTATTTGGGATCGACGCCACCTTATCGACTCCGCCAGTTCCGGATCGAGGTTGGCATTGTCCGACTTCTTGGCCTCCTCGATGCGCTTCTTGGTCAGCATGTCGTAGAGGTATTGAGGCAGGCTGCCCCGTGCCGGGGAGAAGCTTTCGAGTTTGTTGAAGTCGTCTTCGGTGAGCAACGGGGGTTGTTTGCCGACCGCAACGTGTTCCTTGGATGAGAAGTAGTTGAAGAAGGTGCGGCGGCTGATGTCCGCTGCTTCGCAGATTTCCTCCAGGGTGACTCCATCGAAGGAACGATCGAGGAAGAGGCGAGTGGCCTCGTCCTCGATCCTTAGCCTGGTTTCCAGGCGTTTGCGCTCGCGCAGTCCCATGGTTGGGGGATCTGTGGGCTCTGGGGGAGCTGGAGGTTCCGTGGGGTCTGGGGGAGTTGTGTGGTCCGTGGGTTCCGTGGGCTCCGTGGACTCTGGGGGAGCTGGGGGATCGGAGCGGTTCGAATGCATCACTCGAACAAAGTTACACCCAGTGCAAAGTTGTATCTAGTGCAAAGTTTGTGTGATTCTTCATACGGGTTTGCCTAGTGTGTGGTGGTTAACGGTCTGCGCCGCGGGTGGGATGGGGTGCTGTGACTGGCTTTGCGGGTGGGGGTGCTGCGCCTGTCGTCACGGGTGGGTTTGTGGTGGGCGTGGTCGCGAAGTTCCATTGTGGGGGTGTAAATGTCGGAAATGTTGCACTCCGGTTGGGTAAATGTCGGAAATGTTGCACTCCGGTTGGGTAAATGTCGGAAAAGTTGCACAACCTTGTCGGGGCGAATTTTCAATAGTGTAAAAGTGTAGGTCACGGGGGTGTTGCTGAAGGGGCCAATTCTGGAGGGGAGGCCTTTTGCAACTTTTCCGACATCTATGAAACGTGTGGTGTTGGTGTGACCAATAGCTTCTGAAGGATAGTGGTTGGTTGACGATGTGACGGCAGATAGTGGGTATTGGTCGGTGCTGGAGAGGCTGAATGTCGCTAGAACGAGAATCCGTTAATGGGATCAAATCCCAGTAAAGTAAAAGCCCAGGTCAGAGGGTTTTGATTTTCCGGAGTCGGCTGCGGCGCCGTGCGTATTCCCGTTCTAACGACATTTTGGCTCTATGGGAGCGGCGAAAGGGAACTAAAAGGGGCAGAAGAGGCCGGGATGGAAGTAAGGCGGAGGGACAAGAAAGGTGTAGGCGAGGCTGGCCGCGGTCAGACATAGGAAAACCCGCTGTCGCTCCTCCAAGGCGGTGGCTAGTACTTACTAGTAGCGCTAATGCCTACTAGTGCCTTCGGAAAACAACAGCGGGTGTGTCGGCCCGGCTTGCAGGCCAGCCAGGATGACCCGGCAAGTGTGGCCACCCGAGCCAGCGCCGCAGAAGCTAGTGTGGCCAGCCAACTAGCCGGCTGGCCCCGCAACAGCGTCAGTACTTAGTTTTCGCCTACTTGTCGCGGTCGGTGTTTGCCATAGCCAGGACGTCGAGACGCTTATCCAGCTCCTCCTCGGTCAGCTTCTCGCCGTCGACAAAGCCCAGGTCGATAACAGTCTGACGGATGGTCTTGCCTTCCTTCAGAGCAGTCTTAGCAACCTTCGCCGCAGCCTCGTAGCCAATAGCAGAGTTCAGCGGGGTGACGATGGACGGGGAGGACTCAGCCAGAGTGCGCATACGCTCCTCGTTCGGCTCGATGCCGTCGACCAGCTTCTCCGCAAATACGCGGGCGGTGTTGGCCAGCAGCTTCGCAGACTCCAGCACGTTGCGGGCCATCATTGGGATGTACACGTTCAGCTCGAACGCACCCTGGGAACCGCCGAAGGCAACGGCAGCGTCGTTACCGATGACCTGTGCAGCGACCTGGGTTGCAGTCTCACACAGAACCGGGTTGACCTTGCCCGGCATGATGGAGGAGCCCGGCTGCAGGTCCGGCAGGTGGATCTCGCCCAGGCCGGTCAGCGGGCCGGAGCCCATCCAGCGGATGTCGTTGGCGATCTTGTTCAGGGAGACAGCGATGGTGCGCATAGCGCCGGAGAACTCAACCAGGCCATCGCGGTTAGCCTGTGCCTCGAAGTGGTTCTCTGCCTCGCGCAGCTGCTCCACGCCGGTCAGCTTCACCAGCTCGGCGGTCACGTTGGCGCCGAAGTCAGCCGGGGTGTTCAGACCGGTGCCGACTGCGGTGCCGCCGATCGGCAGCTCACCCAGCCGGGGCAGAGTGGCCTCAACGCGCTCGATGCCTGCCTCGATCTGGCGGGCGTAGCCGGAGAACTCCTGGCCCAGGGTTACCGGGACGGCGTCCATCAGGTGGGTACGGCCGGACTTCACGACCGTCTCCCACTCCTTGGCCTTCTTGGCCAGGGACTCCTGCAGCACCTTCAGACCCGGGATCAGGTCGTTGACGGCAGCCTGGGTTGCGGCTACGTGGGTGGCAGTCGGGAACGTATCGTTGGAGGACTGACCCATGTTCACGTGGTCATTCGGGTGGATCTCCACGCCGTTGTTCTTGGCGATGGAGGCGATGACCTCGTTGGTGTTCATGTTGGAAGAGGTACCGGAGCCGGTCTGGAACACGTCGATCGGGAACTCAGCGTCGTGCTTGCCCTCGCCGATTTCCTTGGCGGCGGAGATGATGGCATCCGCCTGCTCGTCGGTCAACAGGCCACGGTCCTTGTTCACCTGCGCGCAGGCCGCCTTCAGCAGACCCATCGCGCGGATCTGTGCGGACTCCAGCGGACGGTCGGAGATCGGGAAGTTCTCCACCGCACGCTGCGTCTGCGCACGCCACAGAGCCTTCGCGGGAACCTTAACCTCGCCCATCGTGTCGTGTTCAATGCGGAATTCTTGCTCGGTCATTCTTTCATCACCTTTATCTTCTAAGCTTTTTGACGCCTCCCGCTTCGAACCCACCGAAGGACTCAAAGTCGGGAACCGTGGGAAAGCGGATTGTCTTTCGTGCCCCGCACGGACACCGCCCAATCTACCTAAAAGGCCTGCTGTACGGCGGCGGCGTGGGGGCGTCATAAAAAGAGTTAGTTACGGGTGTAATCCAGCACGGAGTAGGACTGCAGCTTCGCCAGCTGGTGCTGCGACTCGATGAAGCGGATTGTGCCGGAGCGAGAGCGCATAACCAGGGAACGGGTGGTGGCGGAGTTCTGGTGGTAGGAGACACCGCGCACCATGTCGCCGTTGGTCACGCCGGTGGCCACGAAGTAGCAGTGCTCGGAGTTCACCAGGTCGTTGGTGGTCAACACGCGGTTGAGGTCGTGGCCTGCGTCGAGAGCCTTCTGGCGCTCGGCCTCGTCCTTCGGCCACAGCTTGCCCTGGATCTCGCCGCCCATGCACTTCATGGCGGCGGCGGCGATAACGCCCTCCGGGGTGCCGCCGATGCCCATCATGATGTCCACGGAGTTGGTGGAGGTGTCCTGGGCAGTTGCCACAGCACCTGCCACGTCGCCGTCGCCGATCAGGCGGACCTTCGCGCCGGCCTCGCGGATTTCGCGGATCAGATCCTCGTGGCGTGGGCGGTCCAGCACGACGACGGTGATGTCGCCCGGGACGGTGCCCTTGGCCTTGGCGACGGCGTTGATGTTGTCGGCGACCGGAGCGTCGATGTCCACCTTGCCCACGGCCTCCGGGCCGACGGCGATCTTCTTCATGTAGAACACGGCGGACGGGTCGTACATGGATCCGCGCTCGGCGGCGGCGATTACGGAGATTGCGTTCGGGCGGCCCTCGGCCATCAGGGTGGTGCCGTCAACCGGGTCGACTGCGATGTCCACCGCCGGGCCGTTGCCGGTGCCGACCTGCTCGCCGTTGAACAGCATCGGGGCTTCGTCCTTCTCACCCTCACCGATCACGACAACGCCGTCCATTTCCACGGAGTTGATCATCTGGCGCATCGCATCCACGGCTGCGCCGTCACCGGATTCTTTCTGTCCACGGCCAACCCACTTGCCGGAGGCGAGGGCGGCGGCTTCCGTCACGCGGACCAGCTCCATCGCCAGGTTGCGGTCCGGAGCCTCCGGGTTGGGGGAGACAGCAGGGATGTGCTCAGTAGACATGATCTTCAAGCTCTTTTCTGTTGCTGATTGGTGGCTGATAGGTAATTGTTTCCACTCTTCTTCCATTGTGCCTCATTTACCCCGGGCGCTGTCTGATGCTGCGCCTTATGTTTCGCCGTCCAGCCCTGCCTAGGGTTGGGTTCCGCCCTGTGCAGGGCTGATTTGGCCAGGCCAGCGGTGGCAATGCGATAATGGCGGGCGTGCAGATTCAAAAACCCCGTGCGTTTCAATCCACCAAGGACATTGTGCTTTCCCTGGTGGTGCTGTTGGTTGCCATGTTCCTGACGGTCGGGTTTACGGGCCTGTGCTCCTATAACCCTGGAGAGGCTGATCGCTCGGGCCCTGTGCAGGAGGTCGACAAGGATACTGTGCTGCAGATGGATGCCCGGACCTTCGACTTCCCGATCCGTAATCCGGAGATGCCGGAAGGCTGGGTGGCCAACTCCGCCCGTCGTGTGATGGTCGGCGGCGAGCCGTCGAGCCTGGTCGGTTGGGTTATTAACGGGGAGAACTACATTTCCTTGACCCAAACCGGTGCCGACTTTAAGGCTGCTTCTCAGCCTGATGATTCCGTGCGGGAAGAGACTGGCACGGAGACCACGGGGGACGTCGAGTGGCACGTCTTCACCGGCGAGGATGCTCGCCCGCTGTGGGTTGCTGACCTGGGGGATGTGCGCTTGGCTATTGAGGCGATGGCCTCCCACGAGCAGACTCGCACTGCCGCGGAGAAGATCGCTGCGACGGAGCCGATCGACGTCACCGACGCTTCCGACGCTGACGCTAACGAAGCGACCGTCGAGCCCAGTAGCGGCGAAACAGCTAACTAGCCCCTGGCGCTAGCTCGCACGCTAGCTCTCGCTCTGCGCCGCGGCGTTGCGGGCCTCGCGCTGTTGTAGGGCTTGCTCGATGCGCTTGGACGCGCCGTTGAGGTAGTCCTCGCAGTACGCGGCCAGCTCCTCGCCGCGTTCCCAGTAGTTCAGCGACTCGTCGAGGCTCATCTGCCCGAGCTCGAGGATCTTCACGACCTCCACCAGCTCGTCGCGTGCCTGCTCGTAGCTCAGCTGGTCGAGCGGGCGAAACTTCTGCTGATCGCCGTTGTTGGTGTTGTTAGTGCCGTTGCTGGTGTTGTTGTCCGCCATCGTTTTACGCCTCTCCTGTGCTGTTCTCGGTGCTGTCGGTACTGCCGGTACTGTCTGTCGTGTTGCTGTTTCTATTCATGACGCCCCCAGGCGCCGCCTGCACGCCCATTGCCGCGGCCGTGATGGATCCGTCGGGGACACGGATGCGAAGCTGCGAACCGGGGTCAACCTGATCCACCGTGGTGACCACTTGGGCTCCCGACTTGTCGCGCGGAATAACCTGCACGATGGAATAGCCACGCGCGAGGGTCTGGGATGGCCCCAGGGCGTTGACCTGTGCCTTCAGCGACTCGATCGAGGAACGCAGTGAGCGGACATGCACCCCCAGGGCACGGTCCTTGCGCTGCAGAGCTTCCGCGATGATGTCCTTCTGGCGGGTGACCGGCAGGCTGGGATCCGCCATCACAGGCCGGGTGCGGATCTGCGCCAGCCCCTTACGTTCGTGCGCCACCCAATTACGCAGGGCCCCGGCGCCGCGCTGGCGTGCTTCGCTGATGATTCGCAGCTCCTGAACCACATCCGGGACTACCGTCTTGGCCGCATCTGTGGGAGTGGCCGCGCGTACGTCGGCCGCGTAGTCCAGCAGGGGATTGTCCGGCTCGTGCCCGATGGCCGACACCACTGGGGTTCTCAGTCGGGATACTTCGCGCACCAGTGCTTCCTCGGAGAACGGCAGCAGGTCTTCCACCGAACCACCGCCACGGGCGACGATGATTACGTCGACCGCCGGGTCTTGCTCCAGTTCGTGTAGAGCATCGACGACCTGCGGAACCGTTTTCGGGCCTTGGACGGCGGTGTTAATCACCCGAAAGCGCACTGCGGGCCAGCGGCGCTTGGCCACCTCCATCACGTCCCGCTCCGCCGCCGAACCACGACCGGTAATCAAACCAACGGTGGTGGGCAGGAAGGGCAGGGGAGCCTTCAGGCGGGGATCGAAAAGTCCCTCGGCGAACATGGCCTTCTTCAGCTGTTCGATCTGCGCGAGTAGCTGGCCGATACCGACCTGCCGGATTTCCGTGACCCACAGGGAAAAGCTGCCGCGCTTGGAATAGAACGATGGCTTACCGTGCACGACGATGCGGTCGCCGTCTTTCACTGGCGTGGCCAGGTTCTTCAGCGCGCTCGTCTCCACGGTCAGGGAGACCGAAGCTTCCAGGTTCACGTCGCGCAGGGTGATGTAGGAAAACCGCCAGGTACTCTTCATGTTTACCTGTGTGACCTGGCCTTCGACCCAGATGAACCCCAGCCTTTGGATCCAGTTCTTCACCTGGTCGTTTAGCTGCCCGACCGCCCACGGGGCCTCAGGGGAGTTTGGAACACTCATGGTTAAGCATTCTAAATGACGGCCCGGACGCCAGGGGATGGGCACTGTCAGGTACTTCCATTACGATGGGGCACATGACTACCCCAACTACCGAGGCAACTGCCGATACTAAGAAGGTTTATCTAGCTGCCCCGCGCGGTTATTGCGCCGGAGTCGACCGCGCCGTCGAGTCCGTCGAGAAGGCTTTGGAAAAGCACGGTGCACCGCTGTACGTACGCAAGGAAATCGTGCACAACAAGCACGTTGTGAAGACTTTCGAGGATCGCGGCGTGATCTTCGTCGACGAGACCTCGGAGGTCCCTCGCGGTTCCAACGTGGTGTTTTCGGCGCACGGTGTATCGCCCGCGGTGCACGAGGAGGCACGCCAGCTCGAGCTGAAGACTTTTGACGCCACGTGCCCGCTGGTCACCAAGGTTCACCACGAGGTCACTCGCTTCGCTAAGCAGGGATACCAGATCATCCTGATCGGCCACCACGGCCACGAAGAGGTCGAGGGCACCGCGGGTGAAGCCCCGGACGTCGTCCACCTGGTCGACGGCGAGGAAGACGTGAATGCACTGGACTTCCCGGAGGACACGAAGCTGGTGTGGCTTTCCCAGACCACCCTGAGCGTGGACGAGACCATGACCACCGTGAAGCTGCTGCGCGAGAAGTTCCCGCACATCCAGGATCCGCCGTCCGATGACATCTGCTACGCCACTCAGAACCGCCAGGTGGCGGTTAAGGCCATTGCGCCAAAGGTGGAGCTCATGATCGTGGTCGGTTCGCAGAACTCCTCCAACTCCAAGCGCCTGGTGGAGGTAGCCCTGCAGCACGGTGCGCAGGATGCCCACCTGGTGGACTACGCAGAGCAGGTCGATCCCGCTTGGCTGGATGGCGTGACGCATGTCGGCGTGACCTCGGGCGCATCGGTGCCGGAGATTCTTGTTCGCGGTGTGCTGGAGCTGCTGGCGGAGCGGGGCTATGGCGAGGTGGAGGAAGTCACCACCGCCACGGAGGACCTGATCTTCTCCCTGCCACGCGAGCTGCGTCCGCCGCGGACCCAGAAGTAAACCAAATCCGATAGGGGGCGCAAACCGCAGAGCGCCAAAGCCAGATCAGCTAGTCGCGCTCGTCGTCGAGGTAGCGCTTGGGGGACATGCGCCGCTCCGGGAAGGGGACCCGGCGGCGCTGAGCGTTCTCGCGCAATTCTTCAGAGCTGCGGGTTACCCGCTTGGCGCTAGAACGGACGTCATCGGTGCCGGAGCGTTCTTCGAACCGCAGGAACTCCTCGTCCCTATCGAAACTCCTGTCGGAATCCCTATCCAAGCTCCTGGCGGCGCGCTCCTGGTAGGGGGCAGGAATCGAATCTCCGCCCCGCGGGATGCGGGTTACACGCTGTGCCGTCCGCTCTGAACGCTCCCGCGGTTCGTAGCTGGGGGCGTCATCAACAGAACGAGCACTCCTGCGCGTGTAGCTCCGAGCGTGCGAACGCTTCTGTGCGCGACCGTAGGTCTCAATGTTGCTGCGGTCGGATTCGCTGCGACGTCGGCGCTGCATCTCCAGCTTCGCGGCCTTGCGGGTGAGGGACTCGCGGAAGTTCCACCAGCGGAAAACCGCGATACCCACCGCGATGAGGAAGGGGATCAGCAGCCAAAGGTAGTGCTCGATGGCGGGGTAGATAGAGGTGATGACTTTCGTCTTTCGGCTGGCAATCGTCGCCCTTCCGGAACTGAACCAGCCAATCAAAAGCGACCCGAACAGGTAAAACAGCGGGAACGAGGCGACGGTGATGAAGAGCCCGCGCGGTTCGACGAAGATTGTGGAGGCAATCATCCCGACAGCGAAGAGTCCGAAGAAAAGAGTCGGGATCGTGGTATCGCCATTGGCGAGCACCAAGCCGGTGAAGACAATGGCCAGCATTACCAGTGCGGGCGCCCAGACGGGGAACCAGTGCGCCGGTGAATCATCGTGCGCCACCTCAGCCATGCCGCGGCTGCGTACGCCACGGTGCGCGGAGCGGCTGTTGCTTCTGTGTCGGCTGCTTTCGGTCACGGGGTAATGCTACTTCTTTGGTTCGCTCTACTCGTTATTGCCACGGAGGGACTTATAGATTGACTGCACCCTACCGCGGATCTGTGCTCTCTTGTCGCTGAGGGATGACGCCCTCTCGCCTCCGTCGGCTGCCGCCTCCGCAGGATTTTCGCTGACCGCTGTGGCGGTAGTGGCATTGGAGGAATCAGCAGAATCAGGCTTTTCGGAGCTGTTCAGTATCGTGGCCTTGCGTAGCTCCTGCCAGCGTTGGGCGGCACGTTCCGACTGTTCGCCTGTGAGGGAACCGGCGGTGGTAGCAAATTCGATGTCCTGGGAGGTTTTCTCGCCCGTGGCGAGGTCCGTCAGGTCGCCCATGTAACGCAGGATGACCGCGATCATAGCGGCGCACGGCACGGCCAGGAAGGCGCCGATGATGCCGAACAGGGTGGAGCCCAGAGTGACGGAGAGCAGGATGATGACGGGGTGAACGTTCATCGCGCGGGACTGCAGCACCGGCTGCAGGATGTTGCCCTCTAGCTGCTGGACGGCAATGACCAGGAGCAGTGCCATAACGGCGGTGTTGAAGTCGACTGCCACCAGTGCGATCAACACGGACAGGGCGCCGGCGACGAATGCACCGACCATGGGGATGAAGCCACCGAAGAACGTCAGGATAGCCAGCGGGCCGGCCAGTGGCACGTTCAGCAGGACTAGGCCCAGACCGATGAAGATAGCGTCGATGGCGGACACGATGGCCTGGGTGCGGATGAAGCCGCCTAGCGTGTTCCAGCAGCGGGTCAAGACCTCAGTGAGGTGCCAGCCGACACGGCGGCCGGTCACGCGGCGCAGCATCGGCAGGAAGTTCTCTCCGTCCTTCAAGAAGAAGAACGTCAGAACCAACATCACGAAGAGAGTGACCAGCAGGGAAGCAGTCTCCGTGCCGAAAGCGGCAATGCTGGTTGCGATATCGCCGGACTTGTTCTGCAGCCAGTCGGTGATCTGCTGAACACCGTCGTTGAACTGGCTTTCCTGCAAGTTAACGGGAGGACCTTGCAGCCAGTCCTGGATCCGGCCGATGCCGTCGCTGGCCTGGTTGACGATAGTCTTACCCTGGTCCACGGCACTGGGCGCGATGGCGGCGAAGGTGCCGATGATGAGGGCGAAGAAGCCCAGGATAGAGATCAGCACAGCCAAGCTGTTGGGGATCTTTAACTTGCGGAGCAGGCGCACGATCGGCCACAGCACGGTACATACGATCACCGACAGGCAGACCGGCAGAATGCCGGCCCAGAGCTTGCCGAATACCTGGAAACCTAGGTAGAGAGCCGCAGCGATGATGATGAAGCGCAAGCACCAGCCTGCAAACCAGCGACCCGTGGTGCCGATGACCTCCGCACGGTCGCGTAGTTCAGGGTTCAGCTCCTCATCTATGGGAGACTTCTTGGCTGGTTTCTTGGCCTTCTTTTTAACCTTTGCGGCATGAGAACGAAGGCCGGGGTGATCGTCGGTCTCTGTCTCCCCATCCGGCTCGTGATCTTCATCCAGTGGCTTCTCCGTGCCCGTTGTGGCGCGGGCTGTGTTGCGCTCCTGGACGTAGGAATCCCCCTTTTCCTCCACGGTGGGGGAAGTTTCCGCCCGCCTGTCCTCGACCAGCTCGGCCTCGGGGGAATCAGGACTTACGGTTGGGTGCTTGGCTGCCTGCGGTTCGTCAGCGAACCGGCTGTTGCCGAGGCGTTCTTCGTCTCTATCGTCACCCGGGATTGGGATGTTTTCCGTATCCATTCGATGGGAACCCGCGATAAAGTCTGCAAAATCACGGCCATCCTTACGAGGAAAGGACCTGTCGTGGGGGTTCTGGGAGTTCATTCTCCCCATTCTGCCTCACACAGGTCCAAAACGGGAGTTTATGACGCACCCCGGGGCGTGTTATTCGGCGGCCTAATGCGCCACGGAGGATGTGTTCACCTGGAGTAGGGACTCGTTGTCCGTGCCGGGAGCAGAACCCAGCTCGCCAGTGGTGGCGTCATCAGTCTTGGCGAGCATAAGAATCGCTGCAACGAGCCCACCCCAGATCACGATAATGAACAGGGCCATCAGGAGAATTGCGGGGCCGGTCATGACAGTTCCTTTCCATTGTTAGCGCCGTTGTTAGAACCGGAGGCAGAGGTAGCAGAGGTAGCAGAGGTGGCTGCAGCTGTAGAGCCATTAGCGAGCGGGTTTGGTGTGTGGTTCGGTCGGCCCTTTGGCGGCACTCCGTAGTCCGAACTCGGCAGACCATCGAGGAACAGATTGCCGCGGAAAGGCACGAAGCTCCATACCACCGCGCCCAGGCCGATGATGATGAGCACCAACCAGCCATAAGCGAAGATCGTTCCGGAAGCGTAGCCCTCGTAGCCTTCGGAGAGGAGAGTACGAATCTCCTCGAACAGGAAGTAGAGAAGTACTACAGGAGTGATGGCGAAGACGCATGCCTTCCACGCGAGGCCGAGGCGCAGCTCCGAAACAGCGTTGAGGTGCTGTGCCATCTCGTTACGGCGCCCCTGAACCCAGCCAATGGTCAGAACCGCGGCGACGGCGCAGATCACGATGCCCAGGTTGTTGGTGAACTTGTCCATGATGTCCAGGGTGATCAGTCCGGACGTGGTGGAGAACAGTAGGCAGGAGACAATGGCCATGACGCCACCGATGCTGATCGAAGCGACCTCACGAGTCAGGTTCAGCTTGTCCTTCACAGCGGAGATGACAACCTCCATGATGGAGATGAGCGACGTAATGCCAGCAAGGAACAAGGAGCCGAAGAACAGCACGCCGAACAGGGGTCCCGCCGGCATTTCGTTGATGATGGTCGGGAAGGCAATGAACGCCAGGCCGATGCCGCCGGAGACCGATTCCTCGACGGAGGTGCCAGACTGGACAGCCATGAACCCCAGGGTGGCGAACACGCCGATGCCGGCCAGAACTTCGAAGGAGGAGTTAGCGAAGGCCGTGACCATACCGGTGCCGGTGAGGTTCGTGCGCGGCTTGAGGTAAGAGGCGTAGGTCATCATGATGCCGAAGCCGATGGACAGGGAGAAGAAGATCTGGCCATAAGCGGCGATCCATACGGAAGTATCGGTCAGTACGCCCCAGTCCGGAGTGAAGAACGAATTCAGCCCCTCGGCGGAACCATCGAGGAACAGGGCTCGCACCACCATGACGATGAACAAAACGATAAGTACCGGTACGAAGAACATGGTGACGCGGCCGATGCCTTCGTTGATCCCGCGTGCCAGGGTGAAGATACAGACCACCCATACGGCGACCATGACCAGCAGAACCGGGATGACGAAGTCGCCTGTCCATACGGAGGAATCGTCGACCTTCAGGAAGTCGCCCATGAAGTAAGTCTCTGCGTCTTCACCCCACGTCTTGCCAATGGACTTCCAGGTGTAGAGGCCCGCCCAGGCGATGATGGCGGCGTAGTAGACCGCAATGAAGAAGTTCACGCCCACCTTCAGCCAACCGATCGGCTCTGCGTACTTGCTGGTGCGGCGGAATGTCAGGGGAGTGGAGCCGCGGAAGCGGTGGCCCATGGCGAGATCGAACCAGAGTAGCGGAATACCCGCGGTGAGAAGTGCGACCAGGTAGGGAATCAGGAAGGCGCCGCCGCCGTTCTCGTAGGCGACGTAGGGGAAACGCCAAATGTTACCCAGGCCGACCGCAGAGCCAATTGCGGCCATGAGGAACACGAGGCGGGTGTTGAATGTTTCCCGTCTCTGACGGGTGCTAGCTTCAGGCGAGGAGGATGAAGTGGTCATTGAGGTGCAACTTTCTAGCAGGCATCTCGCAAGGCGAAGAATTAACAGAAGAGGCTTAATGGGTGGTAAAGCCTCAAGTTTTTCTAAGGTGCATTTACTATATGACCGTTGAAAGGTTCTGATAGTGGGTTTTCACAATTCTTTCCCGAGATTGACTACCCAATGAAGGGGCGGGGGTAGCCGGTCTGGGGTATGTGGGGGTACTGGAGCGGCTTTGGGTGGGCAGCGGTGGGCGTCAAAAAGAAGCAATAAGTATGGCAATAGAGGCAATAGAAAGGGCGCATTGGAGGCAGTGACGGCCGGGCGATAGGATGGGGCACGTGACTCTTACTCTTGGAATTGTTGGCCTGCCCAACGTGGGCAAGTCCACGCTGTTTAACGCCCTGACCCGCAACGATGTTCTGGCTGCGAACTACCCGTTCGCGACTATTGAGCCCAACGTGGGGCTGGTGGAGTTGCCGGACCCACGCCTGACGCGCCTGGCCGAGATCTTCGAATCCGAGCGCATCTTGCCCGCGACTGTGTCCTTTGTGGACATTGCCGGCATCGTGAAGGGCGCCTCCGACGGCGAGGGTATGGGTAATGCCTTCCTGGCGAATATCCGTGAGGCGGACGCGATCTGCCAGGTGGTGCGTGCGTTCTCCGACGACAACGTGATCCACGTCGATGGACGTGTGGATCCCGCCAGCGACATTTCCGTCATTGAGACGGAGCTGATCCTGGCTGACCTGCAGACGGTGGAGAAGGCTCTGCCGCGCCTGGAAAAGGAAGCGCGCAAGAACAAGGATCTAGCCGAGCAGGTCGAGGGGGCTAAGAAGGCTCAGGCGATCCTGGAGGATAGCCGCACGCTGTCGAGCGCCGCGGCGCAGGGGGAGATCGACCTGGCGACCGTGCGCGACCTGCACTTCCTGACGGCCAAGCCGTTCCTGTACGTGTTTAACTCCGACGAGTCTGTGCTGACCGATGACGCGAAGAAGGCGGAGCTGCGCGAGCTGGTGGCTCCTGCGGACTGCGTGTTCCTGGACGCCGCGACGGAGGCGGACCTGCTGGAGCTGGACGACGAGGAGGCGGCTGAGCTGCTGGAATCCGTCGGGCAGACTGAGCCGGGGCTGCAGACCCTGGCCAAGGCTGGTTTCGCAACGCTGGGCCTGCAGACCTACCTGACCGCCGGGCCGAAGGAGGCCCGTGCATGGACGATCCACAAGGGTGACACTGCGCCGCAGGCAGCCGGCGTGATCCACACGGACTTCGAGAAGGGCTTCATTAAGGCCGAGATCGTGGCCTTTGAGGACCTGGACGAGCTCGGTTCCATGGCGGAGGCTCGCGCCCACGGCAAGGTGCGCCAGGAGGGTAAGGATTACGTGATGGCCGACGGTGACGTGGTGGAGTTCAAATTTAACGTGTAGTGCTTAACCTCTGCGATGAACTCTTTGATCCCGGGACGTGATGAGGACTGGGGCTATTGTGCTCCCCCGAACGCTACGGCCCGGGGGCACGAGGCTGTGTCGCAGGTGCAAGCGAGAGGACCACTAGCGAAACACAGACCGCTGAGTCGACGCAGTCACGGTAAAGACGGAGCCGTCTAGGCGGTGCTCGAGGTTGCGCGAGATACGGTGACGCTGGGCGTCGGTAAGCGATGCGCATTCGGCGACATCGATGGAAAGCTGGACTTTGCCGTCCGTCGTGTTGACGCCCTGGCCGCCCGGAGTCGACGATTTCGCGAAACGCTCCGCGAGATCGGTGGCGATGACCGCACCGTCGGGGATCCCCGGGCCGGGCGCTATGGTCATGTCGTTCATGCCGCCCAGCCTAGGTGCCCACAACCCTTTCTCGTCTCGGCGGAAGCGGAGACCGCGTCGCGACGGCCGGGATCCAGCCTCAGTATTATCCTCGTCACCGGTTGATTCGAACGCTTTTTGCTCCTCCTTCTCCCGTCGGGCTTCGATTTCAGCGGCCTCCGCAGGTGGCAGTGATCGCTGGATCCGCTCGAACTACCGGTTCCGATCAGCGGTCGAAGGATTTTCGCAGCAGCCGGACCTGCGGCGCCGGTGCCGCCGCCGTAGCCTGACGAGCATCCCCGCCATGACGGCCATCACGACGGCGGTCCCGGCACCGATGATCCAGGGATTACCGAGGAGCCCACCGACGCCTGCGAGTGCTCCGCCCGCCGCGATGAACGGCAGGCCGCAGCAGAGCAGCGACGGAAGCGCGCAGCATGCCAGCAAGAGCAGCCCGGTCACTGCAGCGACGACGGGACCGGCGCGCCATTCGTCGCGGTCCTGATCGGCGCTCATCGTCTGCTTCAGGATGAGATCTCCCCGATTGCCTGCGTTGCCGTTCATGCGCAGCACGACAGCAGCGACGGGTCGGTGGTGAAGGCCTTCGCGGCGATCCGGATGCCCTCGGCCATGGTCAGGTAGGGGGCCCAGGCGTTGGCGACCTCGGCGACGGTCCTGCCGAGCACGTGGACGCCTGCGGCGGCGAGCTCCCCGGCGTCCTTGGCGACGGCGGTCAGGCCGAGGATCTCTTTCGTCTCGGCGTTCACGACGATCTTGATGAACCCGCGGGTGTCGCGGTTCACCAAGGCGCGGGGCACGTGGTGCAGGGGCAGGACGCGGCAGTCGCAGCGGATCCCCGCGGCGAGGACGTCCTTCTCGGTCATCCCGACCGCGCCGATCGCGGGCCCGGTGAACGTCACCCGCGGCAGGCGGGCGTAGTCGACGGACCGGTCGGCGTCGGCGAACGCGTTCTCGGCGACGAGGGTGCCGTGGTGGGCGGCGACGTAGACGAACTCGGGGTGCCCGGTCACGTCGCCCGCGGCCCAGACCCGCGGGTTCGAGGACTGCAGCCGGTCGGAGACGACCACCTCGCCGGAGTCTCCGGTATTCACCCCGACCGCATCGAGGTTCAGGCCATCGGTGACGGGACGGCGTCCGAGGGCGACCAGGACCTGGTCGGCGCGGAACTCCTGCGAGCCGCCGGACAAGGCGGCGGTCACGACGGCCTCGCCTCCCGTGCCGCGGGAGACCCGGGTGGGCACTGCGCGGCTGACGACGCGGATGCCCTCGTCGGCGAACACCTCCTGGAGCGCCTTCGACACCTCCGGCTCCTCCTTCGAGGCGAGCCGGGACCGCACGAGCAGCGTGACCTGCGAGCCGAGGCGGGCGAACAGCTGCGCCTGCTCCAGGGCGACGTAGCCGCCGCCGAGCACCAGCAGCGACTCGGGGACCTCCGTCAGCTCCATCGCCGTGGTCGAGGTCAGGTATCCGGTCTCCTCCAGGCCGTCGATCGGCGGTGCCCACGGGCGAGAACCAGTCGCGACCAGGTAGTGGTGGGCCTCGATGGTCTCGACGCTTCCGTCGGATCCGGCAACATCGAGAACCGGCGCATCAGGGGTGCCCACGAACGAGGCGTCGCCGCGGAGGACCTGCCAGCCGTAGGAGTCGGCGACGTCGGCGTACTTCTCGCCGCGCAGCGACTCCACCAACGCTTGCTTCCCAGCGATCAGCGCGGGCATGTCGACGGGATCCGCCGTCGTCGCGATCCCGGGGAACCGGGTTGCGGCGTCGACCGCGACGTGCCGCGCGCCGGCCGCGGCAATGAGCGCCTTCGACGGGACGCAGCCCGTGTTCACGCAGGTGCCGCCGAGCGTCCCGCGCTCGATCATCACCACCGACTTCCCGAGCGTGCTGGCGCGGATCGCAGCGGCGAACGCGCCGCCTCCCGATCCGATGATGGCGAGATCGTACTTCGTAGGCATCGCTACTCCTGTCAACTCTTGGCTTTCTGCTCTGTCTCAGCCATACTGGACCTTCCAGTGCAGGGGAAGGTCAAGCGCGGCCACGGAGGGAGACAGCAATGTGGATCGGAGAACTCGCCGAGAGGGCGGGCACTACCGCGAAGACCCTTCGCTTCTACGAGGAACAGGGCCTTCTACCCCCGACCGAGCGCACGCCGTCCGGATACCGCGACTACGCGCCCGAGACGGTCGCTCGGATCGACTTCATCCACCGCGGCCAGGCCGCGGGCCTCACCCTCGCCCAGATCCGCCAGATCCTCGACATCCGCGACGGCGGCCATGCGCCCTGCGGGCACGTGCGCGACCTGCTTGACGTGCGCCTCGCTGAGATCGAGCAGCAGATCGCGCAGCTCTCCGTGCTGCGCGACACTATCGCGGACCTTAGCCAGGACGCCGCGCACCCGGATCCTGAAACGTGCAGCACCGATCAAGTGTGTAGGTACTTGTAGACGGCGGGAGTCAATGACTCAAACGCTACAACCCCGATATGCGCTAGCGCATGTCGATGCCGCCGGTGCCCACCTCGATGATTTTGGTGGTGGCCGCGATAGCACACAGCAGCGGCATCGGGGCGGAGGCCTGCAGTGCGAAGTGGTGGACTCGGAAGGACGCGTTGTTCACGCCGATTTCGTCCGCAGCCTGGGTGATCTCCAGACGAGTCTTGGCGATCTTTTCCGCAGATGGCCCGCACTAGCTGCCGAAGGCGTAATGCCCGAAGCTTAAGAAGCCGATCGCTTTCATTGAATAACACTCCTTTTGATGGTGTTAACGAGAGGGGGTAACTTTGCAACGACATACCGTTGAGTTCAAATTTAACGTGTAACGTTATTGACGTTTCGCGTTATGGGGGATAGGGTGAAGCATGATCCAGTCGTTCGCTGACAAGGACACTGAGCGTCTGTGGAATCGAGAGCGGGTTCGCTCGATCGATTCCCGCATTCACTCAGTAGCGCTGCGTAAGCTTCGCCAGCTTGGGTACGCGCAGACTCTTGATGAGTTACGGATTCCCCCGGGAAACCGGCTTGAGGCGTTGAAAGGTGATCGGCGGGGTCAGTTCAGCATTCGAATCAACGACCAGTGGCGGATCTGTTTTCGGTGGTCCGCTGCGGGGCCAAAGGAGGTTGAGATCGTTGACTACCACTGACAAGCTCCCTCCGGTTCACCCCGGTGAGATCCTAATGGAGGACTTTCTCAAGGGAATGGGGATCACCCAGCACAAGCTCGCCGTCTCCATCGGCGTTCCGCCCCGCCGGATCAACGAAATTGTTCACGGTAAGCGCGCTGTAACCGCTGACACGGCCCTTCGTCTAGCGAAGTTTTTCGAGATGAGCCCCCAGTTCTGGCTTGGGTTGCAGACCCAGTACGACCTGGATGTGGCAGAAGACAAAATCCTCGCCGAGATCGAGCGGATTCAGCCGGTCCAAGCTGCTTCGGCGTAGGCCGCACCTAGGGAATTTGGGGCCGTTGCCTCATCGCTTTCAGCTCCGAGCGCCGCTTCTTTGCTTCGAGACGGCGCCGTACCGAGCCCCTCGTCGGCTTCGTTTTGTGCCGCGGGGGAGGGGGCGGAGCTAGGGCCTCGCGCAACAGGGCGGCCATGCGTTCGCGTGCCTCAGCTCGGTTGCGCACCTGCGACCGCTGGGTCGACGCAGACACGGTGAGGACGGAGCCGTCCAAGCGGTGCTCGAGGTTGCGCAAGATCCGGCGGCGTTGGGCGTCGGTAAGCGATGCGCTTTCAGCGATATCGATGGAAAGCTGGACCTTGCTGTCGGTCGGGTTGACGCCCTGGCCGCCCGGACCCGACGACTTCGCGAACCGCTCCGTTAGGTCGGCAGCGGTGATGACTGCACCGTCGGGGATCCCCGGGCCGGGCGCGATGGTCAGGTCTTTCATGCAGCCCAGTCTAGGTGCCCTACGAGTCGTTCTTGTCTCGGCGGAAGCGGAGACCGCGTCGCGACGGACGGGGTTCAGCCTCAGAATTATTCTCGTCGTCGGTTGAGTCGAGTGCTTTTTGCTCTTCCTTCTCCCGTCGGGCTTCGATTTCAGCGGCCTTCGCAAGTAGCCGGTCGTCGTTCATGTCGCGAATTTTCTCGGTGGCTTTCTGCGCCTGATCCACCGCAGCCTGACGGGCGCAGTTCGCGACATTGACTGTGTCTCCCGCTAGCGACATCACAGATTGACGCCAGCCTTGGACCTAGAGACGCTCCGCGTAGTGTAGCTAGTCCCCGGGGTTACCCACGCAGAACTCGTTGCCTTCCGGGTCCTGCATGACAGTCCACACCAATCCCGGCGCCTCGTGGGTGGTGAGTTCGGTAGCGCCTAGGTCTTTGAGGCGTTCTATTAAAGTTTCGCGCTCCGCCCCGCCAACGTCGATGTGCATGCGGTTTTTCCCAGGTGTCGGATCCTTGATGCGCTGAAATCCCAGCGCCGGGGTGGAATCAACCATCACAAAATCGCCGTAATCCGCGGCGATTTCGCATCCGGTTGCGGCGGACCAAAACTTGGCGAGCTTTGAGGGATCGTGGCAGTCGAAGGTGATCTGCCGGATCGTGAGATTGGCATCATTCATGGTCTCTATTATGAGGATGGGATCTGACGCTTGCTACGTGCATTTCTAAATAGCATTCTTTAGCGCTTCGCGGATTGCCTGGGACCGTGACCATCCGTGGGCGGCTGCGTATTTGTCGAGGTCCAAGATTTCGCGAGGAGAGAGCCGAATGGAGATAACCTTCGCAGTATCTTCGTTGCGAGGTTTCCTTCCTCGTCGACGAAGTATTTCTACGTCGTAGCCTTTCTCGGCTTCGGTTACCCACGCATCGATTTGCTCTTCGCTGACTGGCTTTCCGTTGATAGTTTTCATGAACATAATCGTAATACGGAAAAGGGCTTGGCGGCTCGGGGGAGGTTATAGTCTTTCGACAATCCGTGGAGTTCAAGTTCAACGTTTAACGCGGGCAGCCACCGCCGGATTCTCGGTGGCGATTCCGGCCTGAACCTCGGGGACATTGTCGCGCTTCCTCATTTACGTGAGCTCCGCGACTCCGGCCAGCTCACCGCTACCCCCATCTTCGATAGCTTGAGCGAGCTCGACCACGACCATCTGATCTGGTGCACTGGTTTCCGTCCGGCCCTCAGTCCATTCCGCCACCTCATGCGTGGCCGCGAAACCGCAGTGAAGAATCTGCATCTAGTCGGTTATGGCAACTGGACCGGCGACGGATCGGCAACCCTGATGGGTGTGGGGCTCTTTGCCAAACACACTGCCCAGGTAGTCGCGGACCGTGTCGATGAAGCTCGGCAGCAAAAGTTTTGAGGCGACGCTTGGTCCCTAAGCAGCTCGATCCTTCCAAGATCCGCGCTGGAGAGCCAGCGCGCTGGGCGAAGGTGTGTCTCAGCGCTTCGCTTGCGCAGCCCGCAGGCCGTTCAAAATCACGATGACCTCGGCGACCTCGTGAACCAACACGACGGCGGCCAGACCCAGCACGCCGCTGATCGCCAGCGGCATCAACACGATGATGATGGCCAGAGACAGCACGATGTTCTGGTTAATAATCCTGCTGCCTCGACGGGCGTGCTGCAGCGCCTGCGGGATCAGTCGGAGGTCGTGGCCGGTGAAGGCGACGTCAGCGGACTCGATTGCGGCGTCAGAGCCGGTCGCTCCCATCGCTATGCCCACCGTCGCGCCCGCCAGCGCAGGAGCGTCGTTGATGCCGTCGCCAATCATCGCCGTCGGCGTCTTGGAGGAGAGTTCGGCGACGATGCTTGCCTTGTCCTCCGGGCGAAGCTCGGCGCGCACGTCGTCGATTCCGGCGATTTCAGCCAGCGCCCGGGCGGTGCGAGTGTTGTCGCCGGTGAGCATGCTCACTTCCACGTCGTTGGCGTGCAGGGTCTGCACGGCTTCGGGCACCTCGGGCCGCAGCTCGTCGCGGACCCCGATCGCCCCAGAGAGGGCGTCATCGACGGTGACAAGGACGCAGGTCTGGCCCTCGGACTCCATGCGCTCAACGTCTGCCTTTAGTGGCCCGGCGTCGATCCACCGGGGGCTGCCCACCAGCACCCGTCGACCTTCGACAGTGCCGCCGATGCCATGTCCGGCTTCCTCGCTGATATCCAAGGCGGTGGGCGCTTCGGGCTCCGCTGCCACGATCGCCGCGGCGAGGGGGTGCGTCGATTGCTGCTCAACTGCCGCCGCGAAGGCAAGCACCTGCGCCCGATCGAATCCGTCTGCCGGGACCACGTCGGTAACCTCGGGCTGGTTGCGGGTAAGGGTTCCGGTCTTGTCCACCGCCAGGTGACGGATGCCACCGAGTCGCTCGAACGCCGCGCCGGACTTGATGACCACGCCGAACTGGCTGGCCGCGCCGATGGCGGCTACGACCGTCAGCGGCACGGAGATTGCCAGCGCACACGGGGATGCTGCGACCAGGACCACCAACGCTCGGGTGATCCACGTCTCGGGGTTGCCCAGCAGCGAGCCGATCACGCCGACCAGCACCGCCAGGATCATCACCCCGGGCACTAGGGGTTGGGCAATTCGGTCGGCGATCCGGGCGCGGTCGCCCTTTTCCGCCTGCGCCTGCTCGACGAGGTCGACGAGTGTGGTCAGCGAGTTGTCCGTTCCAGCTGCGGTCGTCTCGACCTCCAGCACACCGGCGGAGTTGATCGCTCCCGCGGGTACCTCGTCGCCGGGCGCAACCTCCTCCGGAATGGATTCTCCGGTGATCGCTGAGGTGTCAAGGCTGGAGCGTCCGGACCGAATGATGCCGTCCGTGGCGATCCGCTCCCCGGGGCGTACGACCATTAGCTCGCCAACCTCAAGGTCCTTCGCAGCGACCTCGGCCGTAGTACCGCCGCGCAGCACGGTCGCGGTTTGCGGTACCAGCTTCAACAGTGCCCGCAGTCCGCCTTGGGCCCGGTCCATTGCCTTGTCTTCCAGCGCCTCGGCGATCGAGTACAGGAACGCTAGCGCCGCGGCCTCTCCGACGTAACCGAGGATTACCGCGCCGACCGCGCTGATCGTCATCAGCAAACCAATGCCGAGCTTGCGCTTCGTGACAAGGTTTCGGATCGCGCCGGGCGCGAACGTATACGCCCCTAGCAGCAGGCCGACCCAGAACAGTACTGTCGCGGGTGTCTCTACCCCGGACCAGTCCAGCGCCAGACCTATGCCGAGGGCTACGCCGGAGAAGATCGGCAGTAGCAACTCGGGGTCCTTCCACCATGGCCGATCGAGTTCTTCGATCTCTGTGGCGGGTTCGTGTGCGCATCCACACGCCGAGCTCATGCGTCCGCTCCCTTCTCGCCGCAGCCGGGCACCGAGCATTCAGGGTCGATGCACGGGGCGTTTTCGTCGACAGCCAACGTCGCGTTCACCAGCGCGTTGAGCGCTGCCGCGAGGTGCGGATCGGCGATTTCGTAGCGTGTCTTGCGGCCCTCCGGCTCGGCGACGACGATGCCGCAGTCGCGCAGGCAGGTCAGGTGGTTCGAGACGTTCGAGCGGGTCAGGTCCAGGTCGCGCGAAAGCACGGCCGGGTAGCTCGGGCCGTCGAGTAGTGTCATCAGGATTCTGGAGCGCGTCGGATCCGCCATGGCCCGGCCGAGCCGGTTCATGACGTCGAGGCGTGAAACAATGGTCAGCATGTGCTGAACAATACATCGTGTGCTGAACTATTCAAAATGCGCTGAACTGACAGTTACGCGAAGGTCCTGCGACCTGCAAGAATTAGTCGATGGGATAGCAGATGACTGATCCTTTGTGGTTCGGCTGCCACCCAACGCGGGAGCGACGTGGGCGGCGAGGTTCTCGAGAAAGTAACTTTGCAACTACATACCGTCGAGTTTAAGTTCAATGTGTAGCTAAGGGCCTTATTAATAGCGTTTGACAACACGCGCTCCTATTTACCTTCGTATCTCACGAGACGCTGACGTGGATGGCCTCACCATCGACCGGCAGCGTCAGGACTGTGAAGCCATTGCAAAGCAGCGTGGCTTGCACGTTGGACATAGGACATAACTACGTCGATCAGTCCATTTCCGCGTCAAAGAAGAATGTGGCTCGCCCCGACTACGACGCCATGGTGGCGTCCTTTGAACGCGGCGAAATCGACGCGATCATCTGCTGGGACCTCGAACTACCCGCCCCACGTCGGTGGATAGTCCGATCGGTCGGACAAAATTACTCCCGCACCACAGCGTAATCAGGGGTGCACCTTAAAAACATCCGGAGGTGGGGGTAACTCCCCCTCGTTGCCCAGAGACAAAATACGCCAGTGGCGTCTGTACGACGAGCCGAAAGTAGGACAAATTCCAATCCAGAGAGGTCTTGCACTGTTGCGGTGCGGTTGTCTTCTTTCTCACCGTATTGGACCCTGCGAAATTAATTGGATACGATAGGCCCATGTTGATTTCAGGTTCCGTTTTCATGCGGCCGCTCACCAGCCGCTAAGGCGGTTTTCTCCCTCCCGCAGGTTAGAAACCGCTCCGGTCCTTTAGCCGGGCGGCCATTTGCCATGCCCGGCTTCGTTTCAACTCCACGGAGCACACCTGATGTCTACATACGGATACGGCCGTCACGAACATGGCCAAAATTTTCTCACAGACCACAAGATCATCAACTCCATCGTCGATCTTGTAAAACAATCCTCTGGCCCCATCATTGAGATCGGGCCAGGAAGCGGTGCCCTCACTCACCCGCTATCCCGCTTGGGGAGGCCAATAACGGCAGTTGAGGTAGACGCAAAACTAGCTGCCAAACTCACAAAAAAGACCGCCTCGGCGTCGGTCGAAGTGGTCCATGATGATTTCCTTAACTTCCCGTTACCCGCCACTCCCTGCGTCATTGTGGGAAACATTCCCTTTCACCTCACCACTGCCATTCTTCGAAAGTTGTTGCATGCGCCGGCATGGACTGACGCTGTACTCCTCATGCAGTGGGAAGTCGCTCGCCGCCGGGCCGGGGTAGGCGCAAGCACAATGATGACGGCTCAGTGGTCCCCATGGTTCACATTTCACCTTGGTTCCCGAGTACCAAGGTCTGCTTTCCGGCCACAGCCAAACGTTGACGGGGGGATCTTAGTGATCCGCCGGGTGGGTGACCCGAAGATCCCGATAGAGCAGCGCAAAGCCTTTCAGGCGATGGTGCACACCGTTTTCACCGCCCGGGGACGCGGGATAGGGGAAATTCTCCGAAGGGCAGGGTTGTTTTCATCACGTTCAGAGACACAATCATGGTTGCGCTCGCGAGGAATCGACCCCGCAACCCTACCTCCCAGATTGCGCACCAGCGACTGGATCGATCTCTTCCAGGTGACTGGTTTCTCTCCACCGCGCCATCGGCCCATTTCACAATCGGGAAGTAGTCAACGCCCTCCTCAACGGAAAAAACGAGGCCGGCGGCGGTAATCCCCCCACCACCAAAACCGAAATCCACCAGTAGTAGTGAACGACCCATGCTCGTCTACCGTGAGCCGCGTTATGACAGTGACGTGTTCTCGTCGGGCACAGTCATAGTTCCCGGCGTTGCCAGCGACAGGGTTCTACACCCGGCAGCGGGCCGATCAAAATCACCCGCACGGGGAACGACCCTGCTGGTGGTTTCGATTTTGATGAAAGCGAGGAGACATAGCCCCTCGCCAACTCCCCGTAGCTGGCGAACAGTAGCTCCTGGCGGTGGCGCTCGTTGGTGAGTTTGCGTGCCGCACCGAAAGCCTTATCGACTTCCTGGTCCAAGTTGTTGTGAGCCTTGAGCAGAATTGGGTCCATCGATAACGGGTTGTAGTGCTCCGCGAGTGACCGCCGGGGGTGCCGCTCGCGTGCCCGCAGCACCAACTGTCCAGCGTCGATGATTCGCTGCTGCGCCTTCTCATCTAGTTCACACAGAGCTGGTCCGCAGTTGTAGCTCCCGATGTACTCCGAAAAACGGAAAAAATAAATAGCGGGGATACATCAACCTTCCACTTTCCATTCTTCCGGCTCAGAGTATTGAGGGGTCTGGGACCGGGTCCGTAAACCCTTTATGTTTTCCGCGCACAGCGGTTTTTAGCGACGCGCCCTATAGGTTTTCCGCAGAACCTATATGTGTTTCTGTGCACCCCATATGTTGTCTGTTTTAGCGGTATTTCGTTGTTAATTCCGCACGCGCGCATCAAATGGTTAGTTATCGCCGACACTCCGTGGAGTTCAAGTTCAACGTAACCTAAGGCGCGCTAGTGTTAGTCGTATAACAACACGTGCTGCCATTTACCTTCGCATCTCGCTCGATACCCTGCTGTGGGGGTTACTCGTAGCGAAGCGAGCTGAGCATCCCGGTTTCCATGTGATAGGCGTTATGGCAGTGAAATGCCCACTCACCGGGGTTGTCAGCGATCAGGTCGGCGATCATGGTTTCACCGTGGCGGAGAAGGACGGTGTCCTTGCGTAGTCCGCCGCTGCCGGGCAGCGCCCACGTGTGGCCGTGGATGTGCATGGGGTGGGGCATCATGGTCCTGTTGCGCATGACCATCCGCAGGCGCTGGCCCTCCTGCACGGTCGCGGAGGAGGATTGGCCGTCGGTGAGAATGCTCCATTCATACGGCATCATCTGCCCGCCCAGGTCGATGCTGACTTCTCGGTCTGGTGTGTCCTCGGGTAGGAGTGCACGGTCTGCTGGCTTCAGGGAGGACAGGAGCAGTCCGGTGGACGACAACTCGGGGAAGTCGACATCGGGGTGGGGGGCCTGGCCGCCGGCGGTGCGGATGACGGCGAAGGCGCGGTCGTCCTTACCCACCGCCAAAGCCGTGAGCGGGAAGATGCCGTCGCCGAGGATGACCTCGACGTCGACACGCTCGCCCATCGACAGGTAGATCGATTCGGTCTCCCGGGGCTGGACGGGGAAGCCGTCGGTGTGGGTGACGGTCATGCGGTGACCACCGAGGGCCACCTTGAAGATGGTGTCACCGCCGGAGTTGATAAACCGCAGGCGGGCCTTGTCGCCCGGGCGAGCCTCGAAGGTCCGGTGAGCACGGGGGATACGTCCGTTGATGAGGTAGTGCGGATACATCACATCGCCGACATCCCCGCCCAGTACCCGGTCCGGGGTGCCGTGCATCATCTGGCCGTGACCTCCCATTCCCATACCCCCGTTATGGTCGCCCGAACCCATTCCGGTGAGCTTGTCGAGCTCATCGTCGGGAGTGCCCTGAATGCCATCGACCCAGTCGTCGAGCACGATGGTCCACTCAACGTCCTGGTCTTCAGCGTCTTGCGGGTCACGGATGATCAGTGGGGCGTGGAGGCCGCGATCAAGCTGCAGGCCGGTGTGGGAATGGTAGAAGTAGGTGCCACCGTGGGGGACTTCAAAAACATAGGAGAAAGACGCGCCAGGTTCAATGGGGTCCTGGGTCATGCCGGGCACACCGTCGGCTGCGTTGTGGAGTGCGATGCCATGCCAGTGGATGGAGGTGCTCTCAGGCAGTTCATTGGTGATATCGACCTGGAGGACGTCGCCGGCGGTGGCCTCAATGGCCGCATCCCCGGTGTCAGAGACGTATCCCCACGTCTTGGCTTCGATACCGCCGATATCCAGAGAGAGGGGCCGGGCGGTCAGTGTCCTGCGCACCGTCGGCTCACCGAGCGCAGTGGGGGTGGGGCGAAGGGAGGGACCTGGTGCCGAGGCAGCGGGTCCAGGGGCGCTGGTGCAGGCGGCCACGGCCCCGGTGCCGGCGAGGACGAGCCCGCCGAGCAGAAACTGTCGTCGGGAAAACGCGTTCGTCATGATTTAACCTTTCTTGGTGCAAGATTTCAGTGACACGGGAGACAGGCGCAGGTGAGGATCCTGCTGAGCCATCACGTCAGGCGCAGGTCTGTGACACAGGTGGCACCGTCGTCGGTGGTGGAAAACTCCGTGGTGCCGGTACGCCCCTGGTAGCTGACCTCAATCAGGCCGGTGACATCATCGGGAAGCCAGAAGCCGACAAACCCGTTGTCGAAGGTGGTTGTCGCCTCGTCCACCAGCACCTCACCGGTCGCCTCATCGGTGATCGTGACCTGGATATCCTCATTGTCGAGTTCCCCCTGGCAGGTCGTGAGGCTGTGGTAGAAGCAGTCGTGGGTGGAGGTGAGATAGGGTGCGATCGAGACATACGTCTGATTGTCGGGAAGATCAACCACGACTTCCTGGTCATCGCTCGAGAGCAGCAGTTCATCGTTACGCACTGAGGCGATCAGATCCGTGGGACGCTCAGTGACCTTCTGCCGGTCGAGGTGATCAATAATCTCCACCGCGTCCATGCCGGCCAGGCCATGGGTAGTCAGGAATGTGTCCTGGGACACCGTCTCATCGGCGGTGGGTTCCGGGTCGGCGGCCGAACACCCCGTGAGGGCGAGGGCAAGGGCGGCGGCTGCGATCGCTGCTCGTTTCACGTCAATCTCCTTGGATCGTGGCTGGGCCATGAGAAGACACCGCCTCAAGGTCGATGCCATACCTTTATCTAGCACGGGTGCCTAACGGACTAGAATTCAAAAACCCTGCTCACAGTCTTATAACAGGGCGAAAAGGGGGGTGAATTCGGTGGGCTGGGTCACCACCGGAACACCACCCCACAGCCGTGGGCGATGTCCTTCTACCCGCCCCGGGTATGCGGTGCAAGCAGTGAAATCCCTGGTGGCGCCTGCTGAACCGACCAGGGGAGGCGATGCCGCCGGCCCGGGGCGGGGCACAGGGGTGACGGCGGTCGAAGGGTGATGTTTGAAGATTTGATGAAGATTCCCCGGCGGGCACTGAGCGAGGATGGTATTCCCCCTTGGCCGGAGCGATACTGGGGTCTATGGCTGACCACACACCGACCACCGCCACGCCCCCGGGGCGGGTGCTGGTCGTCGATGATGAACAACCCCTGGCTCAGATGGTGGCCTCCTACCTCATCCGGGCCGGCTTCGATACCCGCCAGGCGCACACCGGCACCCAGGCCGTGGACGAGTCCCGTCGCTTTTCCCCCGATGTCGTGGTGCTGGATCTGGGGCTGCCCCAACTCGACGGCCTGGAGGTGTGCCGACGCATCCGCACCTTCTCGGACTGCTACATCCTCATGCTCACCGCGCGTGGCAGCGAGGACGACAAGATCAGCGGTTTGACCCTGGGGGCGGATGACTACATCACCAAACCTTTTAGCATCCGGGAACTGGTGACCCGGGTGCATGCGGTGCTGCGCCGTCCACGCACCAGCACCACCCCACCGCAGGTGACCACCCCCTTGATCGTTGGTGACCTCATCCTTGACCCCGTCGCCCATCAGGTGCGGGTGGGGGAGACGACCGTGGAGCTCACCGGCACGGAGTTCGAGCTGCTGGTTGCCCTGGCCCTGCGCCCCGGCCAGGTGCTGACCCGCCACGACCTGGTCACCGAGGTCTGGGACACCACCTGGGTCGGTGATGAACGCATCGTCGATGTCCACATCGGCAACTTGCGTCGCAAGCTCGGCACCGACACCCGGGGCCGGGGGTTTATCGACACCGTGCGTGGCGTGGGCTACCGGGTGGGGCAGCCATGAATCACGGACCCGGCCTGACCTTCCGCTTCCTGGCCGCCCAGGTGTTGGTCGTGGTGATTAGCCTGCTGGTGGCCGCGGCCGTGGCCACGATGGTGGGCCCGCCCCTGTTCCACGATCATATGTTGATGACCGGCCGGGAGGACCCTTCGCTGGAGCTGTTCCATGCCGAGCAGGCCTACCGGGGCGCCAACCTGATCACCCTGGCCGTCGCCCTACCCACCGCCTTGATCAGTGCCCTGCTGGCCAGCCTGTGGTTATCGCGTCGTCTGCGCACCCCCCCTGCAGGATCTCACCCGCGCCGCTACCAGCCTAACGGCCGGCAACTCCCGTATCCGCGTGCCCGCCGGAAAAGCAGGCCCCGAGGTCACCACCCTGGCGCATGCCTTCAACACCATGGCCGACCGGCTGGAACACACCGAACAGGTCCGCCGCCAGATGCTCTCTGATCTGGCCCACGAAATGGGCACCCCCTTATCGGTGCTCACGGTCTACCTCGATGGTCTCCAGGACGGGGTCGTGGACTGGAATAATGCCACCCACACGATCATGGCTGACCAACTCACCCGCCTGACCCGGTTGATGGAAGACATCGACGATGTCTCCCGGGGCCAGGAACACCGGATCGATTTGGACCTGGCGGAGGAAGGGCTCGGGGATCTGCTCCATACCGCCGCTGCTGCCGCGGGGGAAGCTTATGCTGACAAAGGCGTCGATTTACAGGTCGAGACCATTACAGAAACCGCCCGGGTGCTCGTGGACCGGCAACGCTTCGGCCAGGTGATGAGCAATCTCCTGTCGAACGCGCTACGGCACACCCCGGCCGGCGGGCAGGTCCGGATCAGCGTCCACCGACAGGGGGCGTCCACCGCGCTCATCCACGTCGCCGATGACGGCGAGGGCATCCCACCTGACCAGCTCGGACACATCTTCGAACGCTTCTACCGGGGAGATGCCGCCCGCAGCCGGGACGCCGCCGGGTCCGGTATCGGTCTGACCATCTCCAAGGCATTGATCGAGGCCCACGACGGCACTCTCACAGCCACCTCCCCCGGACCCGGTTGCGGAGCGGTGTTTGCCCTCCGCCTCCCGCTGTCCCCTCCCGACAGTGAGGAGGCTGCTCGGTGACCACACCCTGCCCCGCGTGAGGGCCGTGCCCTCCACCCCTTGAGAATATACCCCCAGGGGGTATGCTGAAAATATACCCCCAGGGGGTATACGCTAGATAGCGGCATCGCCGAACCCTACCGAACCGAAGGAGCTTTCCTATGATCACCTCCCCGCCCCGCCTCTTGCCGATGGACTCCCACGGCTGCAGCTGTTGCGGACCTGCCTCACGTGCCGACACCGCCTCCATCCCTGCCGCCAGCGACTCGTCAGCAGGAGGATCCTCCCCGAGCTACCAGGTCACCGGCCTGACCTGCGGGCACTGCGTGAAAAGCGTGACCCAGGCCCTTCAGGCCCTCCCCCAGGTCGACGACGTCCAGATTGATCTCGCTGCTGGTGGTGTTTCTACCGTCAGGGTCACCGGTGTCGTACCTCCGGAGATGGTTCGCCGGGCCATCGAAGAGGCCGGCTACACCGTCTTATCCTGATCAGTTTTACCCATCATCTCGACCCCGACCGGGTTGAGCGAAAGGAACGTCATGAGCACTCCCTACCATTCCGGTGACCACCATGGTGATCACCCCGCTCCGGAAACAGACCACACCCACCACACGCATCATGCCAGCCACGAACACCACGCAGATGCCGACACCCACGGCCAGGCGATGCCCCACGATCACCCGCACTCCGCCATGGACGACGACCACCACGTTCATAGTCACGGCGAACACGCCGGACACAGCACCGCAATGTTTCGGGAACGCTTCTGGTGGTCGCTGATTCTGTCCATTCCCGTCGTTATTTTCAGCCCCATGGTCGCCCAGCTGCTCGGCTACCATCTCCCGGCATTCCCCGGATCCACCTGGATCCCCCCGGTGCTGGGCACGATCATCTTCGTCTACGGCGGAACGCCTTTCCTCAAGGGCGGATGGAACGAACTGAAATCCCGCCAACCCGGGATGATGCTCCTGATCGCCATGGCCATCACCGTGGCGTTTGTCGCCTCCTGGGTCACCACTCTGGGGCTGGGCGGTTTTGACCTGGACTTCTGGTGGGAGCTGGCTCTGCTGGTGACCATCATGCTGCTGGGCCATTGGCTGGAGATGCGCGCTCTCGGGGCCGCGTCCTCCGCGCTTGACGCGCTGGCTGCCCTGCTGCCGGATGAGGCCGAGAAAGTCATCGACGGGACCACCCGCACCGTGGCCATCTCCGAGCTGGCCGTCGACGACGTCGTGCTGGTGAGGGCCGGTGCCCGAGTGCCGGCCGACGGAACCATCCTCGACGGAGCCGCCGAATTCGATGAGGCGATGATCACCGGCGAATCCCGTCCCGTCTTCCGCGACACCGGTGACAAGGTGGTCGCCGGTACTGTGGCCACCGACAACACCGTCCGCATCCGGGTGGAGGCTACCGGCGGGGACACCGCCCTGGCCGGGATCCAACGCTTGGTTGCCGACGCCCAGGAGTCCTCCTCCCGGGCCCAGGCCCTGGCGGATCGGGCGGCGGCGTTATTGTTCTGGTTCGCGCTGATCTCCGCTCTGATCACCGCGGTGGTGTGGATCATCATCGGCAGCCCGGACGATGCCGTGGCGCGCACGGTCACGGTACTGGTCATCGCCTGCCCGCACGCCCTGGGCCTGGCGATTCCGCTGGTCATTGCGATCTCCACCGAGCGGGCCGCGAAATCCGGGGTGCTCATCAAGGACCGGATGGCGCTCGAGCGGATGCGCACCATCGACGTGATGCTCTTCGACAAAACCGGCACCCTGACCGAGGGAGCGCACGCGGTCACCGGTGTCGCGGCAGCTGGCGGCGTCACCGAGGACGAGCTGCTGGCCCTGGCCGCCGCCGCGGAGGCCGACAGCGAGCACCCCGTGGCCCGCGCCATCGTGGCGGCCGCGGCCGCCCATCCCGAGGCCTCCCGTCGGCAAATCCGTGCAACTGGTTTCAGCGCCGCCTCCGGCCGGGGGGTCCGGGCCACTGTCGATGGCGCTGAGATCCTCGTGGGCGGGCCGAACATGCTGCGCGAGTTCAACCTCACCACCCCGGCCGAGCTCACCGACACCACCAGCGCCTGGACCGGGCGTGGGGCCGGTGTGCTCCATATTGTCCGCGACGGTCAGATCATCGGTGCGGTGGCCGTCGAGGACAAGGTCCGCCCCGAATCCCACGCCGCCGTGAAAGCCCTGCAGGACCGCGGGGTGAAAGTCGCGATGATCACCGGTGACGCGCAGCAGGTGGCCCAGGCGGTTGGCCAGGACCTGGGGATCGATGAGGTCTTCGCCGAGGTCCTGCCCCAGGACAAGGACACCAAGGTCACCCAGTTACAGGAGCGTGGCCTGAGCGTGGCCATGGTCGGCGACGGTGTCAACGACGCCCCCGCTCTGACCCGCGCGGAGGTCGGTATCGCCATCGGTGCCGGCACGGATGTGGCCATGGAATCTGCCGGGGTGGTCCTAGCCAGTGATGACCCGCGGGCAGTGCTGTCGATGATTGAGCTGTCCCAGGCCAGCTACCGCAAGATGATCCAGAACCTGGTCTGGGCCTCTGGCTACAACATCCTTGCCGTGCCGCTGGCCGCCGGAGTGCTCGCCTCGATCGGGTTCGTGCTGTCCCCGGCCGTGGGCGCGATCTTGATGTCTGCCTCGACCATCGTGGTGGCCCTGAACGCCCAGCTGTTGCGCCGGATTGATCTGGACCCGGCCCACCTGGCTCCCACCAGTCCGAAGGAGTAACACACCACGCCTACTCCGAAATCCACCGCCGTCCACTGATCCATCACTTCTCTCCACTGACCCCATATGACCCTGAAAGGGCTCCACCATAAAGCGCACCCTTGTTCTTTCCGCTCTCGCCGTAGCCTCCACCCTGGCGCTGGCCGCCAGCGGTGAGGCCACCGACTCAGGCAACACCGACGCCACCACCTCGGCACCAGCACTGTGACGACTACCGCTGAGACGACCGAGACCACCAGGGCGGCGACTGAGGAGGACGGGGAGATCTCCGCCGATCACAACGACGCGGACATCATGTTTGCCCAGATGATGATCCCCCATCACAAGCAGGCCGTGGAAATGAGTGAGATGCTCCTGGCCAAGGAGGGCATCCCCGCCCAGGTCGTGGAGTTTGCCCAGGGGGTTATTGACGCCCAGGGACCGGAGATTGACCGGATGAACGCCATGCTCGAGGCCTGGGGCCAGCAGCCGGTCACCGACTCTGGGGCATGGGGACCATGGATGAGATAGGTGGAATGGATCACGGCGAGATGGGTGGCATGAGCTGGATGATGAGCCAGGAGGACATGACAGCCCTTGAGGAAGCCCAGGGCACCGGCGCCGCCCGCCTTTACCTGGAGCAGATGCCCTCCACGAAGGTGCGGTCGACATGGACCGTGACGAGGTGGCTGACGGCCAGAATCCCCATGCAACCACCCTGGCCGAACAAATTATCAACGACCAGGAGGCCGAGATCGCCCAGATGCAGCAAATGCTCACTGACCTATGACAGGTCCCCGTCTTTTTCTGATCCCGAGGACAGGAATCTGAAAAAGAGGGATAACCGTGACGATTGCCACCTGCTGCGGGCGATGGGTCGTTGTCACCGCAGCGGGTGCACCGGGGTGGATGTTTCTACTCCCTCTGGTCGCACCACTGAGGAAAGGGGAAAGCCCCTGTGTCCAGACCCTTGGAGGACTACGCATTATTGTCCGATACTCACACGGCCGCCCTGGTCTGCCGGCAGGGCAGCATTAATGTTGGGGGTGTCCTCCGAGTAGTGGACACGGCGTTGGTGTCAGTTAGGCAACGAGGCCTACGGTAGCAGCCGTCGTCGCGGTCTCGAAGGTTGTACTGCGATCCTAGCTATCGCTTTTTACTTCTTGTATCTACTCAATCTCTAGCAGCTTCTACTGTATGTCCATAGGGTAAAGTGTATTTAGCAACGACACGTCGTGGAGTTCAAGTTTAACGTGTAGCGTTATTGACGCTTCGCGTTATGGGGGATAGGGTGAAGCATGATCCAGTCGTTCGCCAACAAGGACACTGAGCGTTTGTGGAATCGAGAGCGTGTGCCCTCGATTGATCCCCGCATTCACTCAGTGGCGCTGCGTAAACTGCGCCAGCTTGGCTACGCACAGAGCCTTCAAGAGTTGCGGATTCCTCCGGGAAACCGTCTCGAGGCATTGAAAGACGATCGTCAGGGTCAGCACAGTATTCGAATCAACAACCAGTGGCGGATCTGTTTTCGGTGGTCCGCCGCAGGGCCAGAGGAGGTTGAGATCGTTGACTACCACTGACAAGCTCCCTCCGGTTCACCCCGGCGAGATCCTCATGGAGGATTTTCTCAAGGAGATGGGGATTACGCAGCACAAGCTTGCTGTTTCTATCGGCGTTCCCCCTCGTCGGATCAATGAGATCGTTCATGGAAAGCGCGCTGTTACCGCGGACACGGCCCTTCGTTTGGCGAAGTTTTTCGGGATGAGCCCCCAGTTCTGGCTCGGGTTACAGACCCAGTACGACTTGGATGTGGCCGAGGATAAAATCCTCACCGAGATTGAGCAGATTCAGCCGGTTCAAGCTGCCTCGGCATAGAACTGCGATCGCCACGGACAAGGTCGATCCGCCCAGGCGCGACTGTGCTGAGCTTAGGAGAACTCTGTTCTAGAATTCCGTTGCAATACCTGTCAGAAGCTATTCACTGGGAGATGGGCATGCTCGGAATGGTCGACTACCTGACGGGCATCGTCGACGACGAACAGGCCGCCCTCCAATTGGATATGTGACTACCACAAGCGAAGGAGCCCCCAATGCGCGACATCGAAAGCCTCATCGCCGTCGACGGTCTGGCCTGGCCCCACCTTCAGAAGGCGTTAGCTGAATCTGAGGCTATTGCGCTGTCCGTCGCCCCAGAGCAAGGGCAGCGTTCGCTGTGGGAGTTGCAGGTCACTGCCGCGTCGATGATGGGAGCCGTCGCGCTGCACACCGGCGGTATCGTCGCGGAGCACGGCTGGGTTCGTCTGTACGGCGGCGGTAGTGAGAGCCTGCCTAGCATCGCTAAAACAAACGGGCTGGGAGGCTCCGTTTCGGCACCGCCCGGTGCGCTCATCGTCGGACATGACGTCCTCGGTGGCCTATTCGCCATTGACGGCGGCGCGCTGGGTGTCTCGCCCGGCGAAGTCTGCTACTTCGGGCCGGACACCCTCACATGGGACGGGCTCGGTGGAGGCTACTCGGCGTTCCTTATGGCTGCGCTGGGCGGCGGGCTGGGGGTGGTTTTCGAGGGGCTGCGCTGGCCTGGTTGGCAAGACGAGGTGGCGCCGTTGGCGTTGTCACAGGGCATTTCCCTCTACCCTCCGCCGTCCACCGTCGAGGGCAGAGACGTGAGCAAGGTGTCGAGGTCGGTTGTCAATATCCGGGAGTTGCTGGGCACTAAGTGACGCGAGGGGGGCGAAGGGCGTAGGGTCAACTCCCTTGGTCAGGGTGAAGCAAAACTTAAAACTAGCCTGCTACCAATGAGCGAGTGTGATGTTGTAGCCTACTCGCCCATCTCCAGCAGTTCGCCGTTCAGCAAGAATCAGGAATTCTGCGCTGGATTCAATGGCTGAGGCTACATCCTTGTAGACCGAGTTACGTGCAGTTAGACGGAATACCTTTCGCCCTTCTGCTGAGGAAGCAAGAATGTGGGGCTTCGCGGATGATCCCTTGGGGACAGGGAGAAACTCCAATCTTGCATTTTCGAAGGCCCAACTACTTCTTCCAGTGAGCTGTTCGAAGTCCTGCTCGTCCCATTCGTTAAATTGAATCCTTTGTGCACTCTTGGGAACTTTGCTGTTTACCTCATAGTTCTCAATTAACTAGTAGTGCTTCGGCTGGTTGGAAGGTGAAGAGTTAGAGCGCGGATGTTGCCATAATCAGGTAATTGGCGGCCGACCGTTGCGGTAGCCAAAAGCCGAATTCCTTTGTCGTAAGCGAGCCGAACGTCGTTCCGATAGTCGAAAACCACGCCGACTGGCCGACCTTTGTGGAGCAGGCAAACCGCCGCGTCTTTATGGGTATCCACCGCCGACCCTGACTTTTTACTCAACAGAGTTGCTTCGCCAGGGAAGAATTCAACCTGAATGGTGTCGCCGCGTTTGGCGGTGGAGAAAGGTGAGCCATCGTAAACATAGAGCGTGCGGTCGTACCCGCCAGGTAACTCCAAAATCTTAGTTTGTGGTTTGGCGGGCCATGGTTTCAGGAAGTTACCATTTTTGCGTGCAGGTTCGCGTTTCTGCAGCTTCGGCTTGGCTTGTTGCAAGCCGAGCAATTTAGATAGGAATCCCATTTTTCACCTCGGAGTAACCAGCAGCTTTCCAGGTACATGATCTCATGAACCCTGGATGCATCTGCCGAAAACTTGATGGGAATATAGCGGCACACCCCTTAGTCGAGGATCTCCGGCTTGTAGTCCGAGTTTTCGACCGTCACCGCCGTCGGGGGAGCGGATGGGTCCGTAGCGAAGGTCATGTTGTCCCGGTGCGCGATGGCGCGGATATTACGCCCGACCATAGAGTCCCAGTTCATTTCATTCGGCATACTGCTGCTGCCAACGATGGCCCATTCGGGAGTCTGGGTGCCAATGCCTGCCCCCAACTTCGCCGTCACGGGCTTTTTCGGATCGAGCTTGATCGCGTAGTAGACCACGCTATCGTCCACGATGTCCGCCACTCGTGCGAAGTCCTCCGGTGGGGTCATGTCGCTGAAGCGCACCTTCATCAGCTTGCCCTCTAGAGCCGTTTCATTCGGGGCGAGCTCGACCTTGTCGGGCTTCGGAGTGCTGGGTGCTGTGGGGTTGGGGCGCTTTTGGGCCTTGTTATCTGTGTTATCTGCGGCCTCATCATCTTGCCCTTCTTCCGAAGTGTCTCCTTGTCCTTCGGCGGCGGAAGTTTCGCCGGACTCCTTAGAAGACTGAGCCGCGCTCTGCTCAGGCGGAGTCTCGTCATCCGAACAGGCTGCAAGCGAGAGGGCCGTCAATGCGGCAACGGAGAGTGCAACAAGGCGATTTCGCATGACCTAAAGCCTACAACGCCGCCCGGTCTTGCCCAGGCAGAACAGCAGAATCAGGCAGGTGGTTCGACGGGCTATCCCGCCACGATGGCGCGCGCCATGCGGTGCAGTGTTGCCGTTGCCTGTTTGAGGTCTTCGGGGGTTTTTGCCATTTCTGACGCCCTCACCACCGCCGCATTCAGCAATCCGATGTCGATGGAGGAAACACCGGGGCAGAAGCTATCCACGATTTCCTTGAAGCCGGCGTGTGATTTCTGCACCTTTTCCTCGGCGAACGCTTCCGGGAAGTGCTGGGCGGCGGCCATTAGGGGGCCGTGGGAGCCGTGAACGAAGAGATCGAGCATCGCGTCGACGTAAGCGCAGATGCGTTCTTCGGGCTCTGGCGGAGCGGCCTTGACCTTGTCTTCCAGCTGGTCATGCCAAGTTTCGCTGTTGAGCACCAGCAACTGAACCATCAGATCATGTTGGGAGGAGACGTAGCGGTAGACGCTGGGGCGGGCTAGGCCAACCTCGGCCGCCACCTCTGCCAGGGAGGGAACTTTGCCGCCGCCAGCAACGATCAGCCGCTCGGCGGCCTCCAGCACTGCGCGGTGCTGGACCGCGCGGTGCTCGGCTACTGTCGTCTCCGTGATCTTCGGCATGGTTCCTTAGTGTACTACCCGTTTTTTGGCCTGCGTAGAGGCCTATTTGGGTGCCTATTCGGAGGCTGCACTCAGGCGCCCATCGACCATTTCGTAGACCTTGTCGCAGTGGTTCAAGACCTCGTGGTCGTGGGTGACCATCACGCCCGCGAGGTTGAAGTCGTGACATTCGCGAGCCAGAAGCTCCACGATTTCCTGCGAACGCTTGCGGTCCAGAGCCGCGGTGGGCTCGTCGACCAGTAACACCTGTGGGTCGCCGACGAGAGCCCTGGCGATGCCCACACGCTGACGTTCGCCACCCGACAGATTTCCCGGGCGGTGCTTAGCTCGGGGCGTCATACCAACCTTCTCCAACAGCTCCGCACCAGAGTATCGACCGTGCTTACCCATAACGCGCGCGGCGAGCTCCAGTTGTTCCTCGGCGGTGAGGGCGCCCGGCAGACTGCCGGAGGATTGAAAGACGAAGCCGATGTAGTCGCGACGAATGCGGGCTAGTTCCTTGTCGTCGTAGTTGGTGATTTCTTCGTTGCCGATCTTGACGCTGCCAGAGGCCGGGTTGGTCAGCGCTCCAGCGACGGCTAGCAGCGTCGACTTACCGGAACCGGAAGGGCCGACGACGGCGACGAACTCTCCGGGCTCGACGGTCAGGTTCACTTGGTTGAGAGCGGTGATCTGGGAATCGCCGTCGGTGTAGGTCACTGTGACGTCTTTAAGTTCCAGAGCGGGAAGGTGCGGGGCGGGGCTCATCGGTTTTCTCCTAGGGCTGCGAGCGGGTTAGTGCGGGTGACGCGGACGACGGCGATCAGCGCGCCGATCAGGCCAGATACGAAGAGGATCGCGCTGCCGCTGAGGACGGATCCGAGTTCGGTGGCGTAGGGCATCGCCGTGGTTTCCAGGAGGCTCCCGAGGCCGACGGCGATGAGTGCACCGACGATGACGGACGCACCCAGAATGATGACGGCTTGGCCCAGGCTGTCGCGCAGCAGGAAGCCCTTCGTGGCTCCCATCGCGCGCAGTGCGGCGATGTTGCCGGCGCGCTGGATGGTCCACACCAGGAAGAAGGCGCCGGTAACCAGGGCGGCGATGACGTAGAGGAACCATTTGATCATGGAAAGGGTCATCATTTCGGCGGTGTAGCCAGGGGAGGAATCGAAGCTTTCCTTGAGGGTGCGGACGTCCAGGCCGGAGGCGTCGGAGAGCGCTCCAGTGTCTGGTTTGTCCTGTGTGCGGGCGGCGATGACGGAGATTTCCTTGTACGCCTCCGGGCTTACCTTTTCACCCTTACGTGCGCCGGCGTGGATTTCCTGCCAGACGTCGAGGGGCAGGTAGGCAGCATCGACGTGGCCGAAAGTGCGCTGGCCATCGGAGAAGCCAACGACTTTCAACGGGATTTCCAGGCGATCGATCGTGATGGTGTCGCCTTCTTTGATGCCTTCGTCTTGGAGGGTGGAGGACACGACGATCTCGTGCTTGGTTTTGGTCGGGGCGCCGTCGTTAGGAGTGGTGCTTTGTTCTGGCAGGCCCTCTGGTGCGATGAAAGAGCCGGGTTTTACACCGAGGAGGGTGAGGTCGACCGCCTTGCCGTCCTGGTTGTGAGCGTTGGCGATGGTGAGGCCCAGCGGGGCGGCCTCTTCAACGCCGTCGATGTTGGAGAACTTGTCGGCCTCTGCAATGTCGATGACGGAGCGCGTGAAGGCGGAATCGGTCTGGGTGCCATCGGCGAAAGCGATGACGTCACTATCCATTGCCTTCAAGCCGGAAACGCCGTCGTTGACCAGACCGGCTGTCAGGCCGGAGATGATGACGACCAGCAAGGACATGAGCGCCAACACGACGCTCATGAGAAGGAAGCGGGTGCGCGCAAAAAGCATTTCGCGCAAGGCTAGAAACATGATGAAAATTCCTGGGGTTGGGGTTGGGGAGGTGAGCGGTTGATCAGTCGCTACACAGACTTTAGCAACGATGTGTTGCCAAGATAAAAACAGGGTGTTTCTAACTTGTTATGAAAGACGCCCAGACTTTTCGCGCTATTTTGTAGTTACGTTGTTGCGTCAGGAGGTTGGCTATGACTAGCGTGAGCGCGCGTGAGTTCCATCAGGATGTGAGTTACGCGAAAAGGAAGGCCGGTGAGGGGCCAGTTGTTATTACTGATCGAGGTGAGCCGGCCTTCGTATTGCTTTCCATTGATGACTACAGGAAGATCTCCGGCTCGAATGAAGACTGGGCTTCGCGGTTGCAAATGGAAGAGGACATTGACCTCGAGGACGAAAGGATGGACTTCGAGCCGCGAGGATGCTCAATTTGAACCCCTGGGAGCTCTAGTCCACTAGCGCTAAACCGCCAGCCCACGGTTGCGCCGCCATTGGCGGTACACCAGCGCAGTCACGGTTCCCGCGTACAGCATGCCCGTCACCATCAGAACCGCGTGCAGGCCCACCTGGACATACATCCAGCCGCCCAGCAGTGCCCCGCAGGCAAGCGCCATCCACAGAGCGAAATAGCGGAGCCAATCCAAGTGCGGGCCACCGAAGAGTGCGGCCACGAACCGCTGAGACATCTTCACCAGCGTGCCCGTCATGTACGTCAGGGAAATGCTTACCTCGCCGTCGCGTTCGAACGTGGAATTCATAGCGCCCACGGTGAAGGACAGGCTGTACACCGCCAACTGTTCGTGCCCGGTTAAGACCAGTACGGAGGCAATTGTTGAGGTGGTGCAGATAAACAGAAGAATCGCCTCGCGCGTGCGCGTCGGGGGCAAAAAGCGCCGCCCTAGTTGGCTGATTAGCGCTCCGATTCCCACGCCGATGAGGAACAACGCCATGACCCCGCCAGCCGTCATCGCAACGTCCCATTTCCCCGCATTGACCGCCGCAGTCAGGCGCGTGGTGTTACCCGACATAAACGACAGGAAGTACCCTCCCAGATACAAAAAGCCCAGCGTATCTACGAATCCTGCGATAGAGGATAGGTAGATAGCCAGTGCGTGTTCTCCGGTGCGGTAGCCTTTCATGGCGCAATCGTAGCAACCCTAGCTAGTCATCCCAGCTGGGATTGGTGATTCCCTCCTGCTTCGCACGGTGCTCTACTAGCGAAAGCAGGTAATCCTGTGCGCCCTGGTAAGCCTCGGCAAAACGCTCGTCGTCCACGTACATCCGCGCCAGAATCAGCTGCCGCGAGGTCGTAACCTCGTACCACTGGTTAATCGTTGCGCGGTGCCGCTCCACGAGTTCTTGTGCTTTTTCGCTATCGGGGGTGACGCCACCATCTCGGGCAGCGACCAAATCCGCCACGAAGCGGTCGTGGTTGGCCTTAACCTCCTGGAAGTCGCCGTCACTCATAGAGGCCAGCTTTTCCTGGGACTGCTGGTATTCAGGGGTGTCGCCCCAACGCTCGCGAGCTTCCTCCTGGTAGGCGGGCATCTGCTCGCCGAAGTACTGCTTGATCTTGTCCATTTGTTCCATGGTGTATCCCTCCACTCGGGTTGTTGTTATCAAATCCTCGACCGCACGCAATTGGCTCTCCACCTCGTCGCGCTTGCGCGCCAAGGCTTCCCGATGGGCGCGGAGGGCACGGTCAAGGGCAGCGTCGGAAGGCGCTTCAATCAGGTCGGGAATCTCCGCCAGCTTGAAACCCATGTCCCGGTACAGCACAATGGCCGCGCCGACGCGCAGATCTTCCTCGGTATAGAGGCGGTAGTCGCCCAGTGTGCGCCACTGTGGGCTGAGTAGCCCAATGGAATCCCAATGGCGCAGGGCTTTGGGCGTCACACCCAAAAAATCTGCAGCATCACCAATCGTGTATTCGGTCATGGGCTACATCCTTTCGGTTGCCGCAACGGCAAGGTCAAGCGAAGTGGTCAAGCGGTGGAGAGGGAAGACGCGAAGTTGTTATGAATTCATCTTCAGGAAACCTTGCGCTTACCTGCGGCCGATAGCTTGTGGAAGTTCAATTCTCGCAGGAAAAGGAACTCAATTACCTTGTCTAGTAATTCATCTAAAAAATCGCAGCAGCTGGAAGGCCAGAATGCGCCCAAGCAGTTCAATGTGAACCGCCGTAACTTCCTGGCGGGAACCGGAGCGTTGGGCGTCACCGCTGCACTTGCGCCAGCAGCGCAGGCACAGGCGTGGAACTCGTCAGCAGGCTCGCTGGCCGGATCCAGCTTCGGCCCGGGGCGCGGAAACGGCGGTGGCGACAACAACGGCGGCGCGGACATGCCGCTGAAGTTCAACGGCGACGGCAAGTTCAAGATCGTCCAGTTCAATGACACTCAAGACGATCACCTTACTGATCGCCGCACGATCGAGTTCATGGGCAAGGTGTTGGACCAGGAGAAGCCGGACTTCGCGCTGATCAACGGTGACGTGATCTCCTCTGGCCCCAAGACCACCGAACAGGCATTCCAAGCCGTCAACAACGTGGTGCTGCCGATGGAATCCCGCCAGATCCCATGGGCCATCACATTCGGCAACCATGACGAAGACTCCATGGAGGACGGCACTCAAGCCGACGAGATCGCGCTGCTGAACTTCGTGCGCAAGTACAAGTACAACCTCAACGTCGCCGACGACCCGATTCACGGCGAATCCAACGTATCCCTGTTGGTTCAGGGCAACGCCAACCCGGATCCGGCATTCGCCATCTGGCTGCTGGATTCCGGTAACTACATCGGCGAGGAGCTGGCGGGTCAGGAGACCAAGGAGATCCCCGGCTACGACTACATCCACAGCGACCAAATCCAGTGGTACCGCGATACCTCCCGGGGCTACGAAGAGCGCTACGGCAAGAAGATTCCAGGCCTGATGTACTTCCACATCCCGACCTACGAGCACCGCGATATGTGGTTCGGCGGGCCATACAATAACGACCTCATCAAGCATGGCGAGGCCAAGAAGCGCCACGGCATCGAGGGCGTGAAGAACGAGGATGTCTACGTCGGCGCCTTCAACCCCGGCATCTACTCCGCCGTTCGCGAGCGCGGCGACGTCCTGGGTATCTACTGCGGCCACGACCACATCAACACCTTCAACGGCAACTACTTCGGGGTAGAACTGGGCTACTGCCCGGGAACCGGTTTCGGCCCCTATGGGTTGAAGGACGGCACCTGGTCCATGCACACCCTGCGCGGCGCTCGCGTGTTCGAGCTGGACGAGGCTGACGAGCGAGTCTACAAGTCCACCCGCCTGGTATTCGCCAAGGAGCTGGGGCTGGACATGAACCCGAAGAAGCAGCCGTTGGAAAGGCCTGCTGACCTTCCGGAGTACGTGTCCTTCAAGTAACGCGCCGCCGGGTTCTGCGTCGCCGAGTTGTGCGCCGCCAAGCGATGCGCCGGCGCTCCCGGTGCAGCCAGCTAGGATAGGGGGCAATGTCCGTCAATTCCCCTGAGAACATCCTGCTGAACCTGCCCGACGAGCAAGCCACCACCGTCCGCGGCATCTTCGACGAGCTCGCGGCCCGCGGGTTTCCGCGACAGCGGCAGACTCCGCACATCACGGTCACGTTCTCTCCGAATATGGCCCCGCACGTCGTGGAGCGCGCCCGCGAGATCCTGCCATCCGCCGTGCCCTCGGAGCTTAGCCGCCGGGGCGTGGTCGTCTTCGGCACAGGAAAGAAACAGACGGTGGCGTGGCTGCTCGAAGCCACGGATGAGCTGGAGAACGCCGCCCGCGAGCTCAGTGCGCTCAACCCGGACGGTCGCGGCCCGCGCTGGGTTCCGCACCTCACGGTCGGATTAAGGTTGCCGCGGGATGTTGTTCCTTCCTTTATTGACGCCCTGTCTCAGATCACACCGCGAGAGTTTAAGTCCATCACCGCAGTTGAGGCGGCATATTGGAGGCCAAGCGTGGGGGAGCGTGTGGTGCTTGCCTGATGTCTGATTGAGGGTCGGGTGCGTAGGGGCGTCCCAAAGAAAGCACGAAAGAAAGAACACAGAAAAGTGGCCCCTGTCTCACCGAGGCTGCAGATGTTTGGTAACGTGCTCCGCGGCATAAAAACATAAACACAATTAAATGAAGAAGGTGTTCCTAACGTCCGCACCAACGAAAGAGCCGGTTGTAACACCGGCTTTTGTCTTTGCATGGTTAGTAAACTTCGCCCAGTTCATGATCTTCTACGTCCTCGTGACGACCATGGCGGGCTACGCCGTCAAGGAGTTTGCGGCCAATAACGCGAGCGCGGGCCTGGCCTCCAGTGCCTTCGTGATCGGCGCGACGGGGGCTCGCGTATTCTCGGGATTCCTGGTGGACGCGGTGGGGCGGCGGCGAGTGCTATTCACCGCGCTGGTGTTGGTCATCGTGACCTGTGCCTTCTACATTCCCGCAAACTCCCTGGGGCTGCTGATCGCCGTGCGCATTATCCACGGCATCGGTTATGCCTTCGCCAGCACCGCAGTGATGGCCGTCGCCCAGTCCGTGATTCCCAATGCACGCCGCGCGGAGGGAACCGGCTACTTCGCTCTGGGTACCACGCTGGCCACCGCGATCGGCCCGGCGCTGGGGCTATGGCTGGTGGGCTCCGTCGGCTACACCACCATGTTCCAGGTCGTGGTGGGCATGTCCATCGTGGCCTTCCTGCTGTCCTTGCTGGTGCGTTCCCCAGAGCCCAAGGGCGCGGATGCGCACCACCACCGTCCCACCTTTAGCCTCTCGGCTATCGTGCACCCGAAGGTTGCCCCCATCGGCTTCTTTATGCTGTTGGTCGGTGTGTGCTACGCAGGTGTGATCACCTACCTGAACAGCTACTCCGAGGACAACGACCTGGTCACCGGCGCCAAATACTTCTTCCTAGCCTATGCACTGGTGACCCTCGTGATGCGCTTCGTTCTGGGCAAGATCCAGGACCAGAAGGGCGACAACATTGTGATCTACCTGGGCTTGGTTACCTTCGCCATCGCCCTGGTTGTGCTCGCGTTTTCTACTCAGGACTGGATGGTGGTTTTGGCCGGTGCGCTGACGGGCTTGGGCTATGGTTCGCTGATGCCGGCCGCGCAGGCGATTTCCGTTAAGGCGGTCGAGCCACACCAGATGGGCGCGGGCATCTCCACGCTCTTCCTGCTGTTGGACGTGGGCGTGGGCTTCGGCCCGATCCTGCTGGGGATGATCGTTTCTGCCACCAGCTACCAGGCGATGTACACACTGCTTGCCGGGCTGGTCGCGGTCAGCGCTGCCGTGTACTTCCTTGTTCACGGCCGGAAGGTTAGCTAGAGTTCGCTAGAGTTCAACCTCCCCTTCCCGCGCCCTGACCCAAGATTGTTCAGGAAGATCGTTCAGGTGCTGCGGGAACCTCCGAAAGGATTCACCGTATGCTGCACGCCGTGAGCTTTGCGTTGGCCGATTCCGTCAACGTGCTGCTCATCGGCGTGCTTTTCGCTGTCGCGGTGATGCACCCGAGGCCGCGCCGCTACGCGCCCATCGCTGCAGTGCTAGTAGCGGGGGACTGGTTCGGGGTGTTCCTTCTGTCGCTGGCCGTGTTGTTGCTGTTCAACGGAATTTCGGACGCCGTGCAGACGGCCTTGGCCTCGCCGATTTTTGGTCTGGTCCTCATCGCGGTGGGTCTTCTAAGTGCCTTTTTGACGCTGCGAGGCGGCGATCCCACCCCGATGATCGATCGCCTGGCCCGCCCCCTCCGCCAAGCGTCGTGGAGGACCTTCCTTTCGGGCATGGCCCTGGGAATCGTTCAGTCGGCGACGTCCGCGCCTTTCTTCGCTGGCTTGGCGTACTTGAGCACCGTGGGGATCAGCTCCGCCGCGAAGTATTTTGCGGTCTTCCTCTACGCCACGCTCGCGCTGAGCCTGCCGGCGCTGTCTGGCCTGGCGCTGGGCTTTGTTCTGCGTAAGCCGGAAAGCGGGCTGGCACGGTTCATTGATGGGCTACGCCATAGGAAGGAACAGATGGTGGCGCTAGCGGGCTATGTGGTGGCGGCGATGCTCATCGTGCTGGGCCTGCTGAGCATCATTTAGGTTCGCCCAGAAACTCCATCCACGTGTCCCATTCGCGCTTGGTCTGCTCCAACCCGTCGTTCCAGGATTGCTCCAGGCGATCCATCCGACGCTCGGTATTGCTGACGTGCATCTTCTCCGGGTAGAACACCAACGCTTGGCCCTTAGCCTCCAGCTCCGCGATCTTGTCGGAGGCCAGGTTGTACTTCGGCGGCCGGTCGATCATTGCCTGAGCTACGGCGGGGCGTGAGCGCAGTAGGGCCTTAACAAGCTGCGGGCTGCGCAGTGCGGGGCGGACGTAGCCCTTGGGCTTAGTGCGAAGCACGAGGAACTTCTCAAAGCCATCCTCGATGGCGGCATCGATCAGCAGGCCACCGGAATCTCCGAGGGCACCATCGACATAATCCACCCCGTCGATGGTGGGCACGGGCATGAGGCCCGGCAGGGTAGAGCTGGCGCGGACCTTGCGCATGAGGTCCGGCAGATCCTTGATGTCCTCGCGGCGCCAATAGACCGTCTCTCCGTTGTCCGCGCGGGTCGCGCCGATGCATACCTGGGAGTTTGAGCGCTGGAAAGTCTCCCAGTCGAAGGGAAGATCATTTCCAGGGGCGCCAGCGGTCTCGTAGATGTACTCGGCGTTGAAGTAGCCGGTGCCACGGAGCAGGGATTTGAATCCGCCGGTTTTTGGGTGGCCGCCGAACTCCACGAAGGACTCGCGAGCGCGCTTCCTATCGCCGGAGAGGAAGTTCACGGTATGAGAAGCACCGGCGCTGATGCCGCCGACCCAGCCGAACTCGATATTGTGCTCCAGCAGCTGGTCGATGCAGGCGGCGGTGTAGCTGTTGCGCATGCCACCGCCCTCGAGCACGAGGGCTACGTCCTTCGCAGACAAGAGGTGAGCCTCCTTAGGCTTCTAGCGGATTTCTATATTTACATGTGTAGCGCACCTGCAGCGCTTAGTGGGCACGCAGCTTCTTTACCCCGCCGACCACCACGGCGATGAGTGCACCGACAAGCAGGCCGAACAGCAAGCTAAAGCCGGTCTCCATCAGCCAGGTAACCGCTCCTCCAAGGTGCTCAAAGCTTTCCACCACGTGGTGAACCGACTGGTACGGCCAGTGCAGGCCCAGCTCGTCGAAGCCAACCAGCAGGATATGACCACCGACCCACAGCATAGCCAGCGTGCCGACGATACCGATGGCGGTGAGCAGTTTCGGCATGCCCTTGACCAGGAGCAGACCGAACTTCTTCATACCCTTGCTGGCGCCTTCCCTGTTGGCGAGGGCAAGCCCGATGTCGTCGATCTTGATCAGCACGCCCACCACGCCATAGACGGCGAAAGTGACAATGAGGCCCACCAGGACCAACACCAGGGCGCGGGTCAGCAGCGGCTGGTCCGCAACCTCGTTGAGAGAGATCACCATGATCTCCGCAGAAAGGATCAGGTCGGTCAAGATCGCCCCGCGCACCAGTGCGCTCTCGGACTGGTCCTTCTCCTCATCGCCCTCGCCGGCCTCATCTTCGCCGGCCTCACCCTCGCTGTGACTACCCAGGCCGACCTTCTCTAGGACCTTTTCAGCGCCTTCGAAAGAAAGGTAGAAACCGCCGAGCATCAGCAGGGGAGTCAGCGCGCCGGGCAGCAGCCAACTCAGCAGCAAAATGATCGGCAGGATAATGATCAGCTTGTTGACGAGGCTGCCCTTGGTGATTTTCCAGATGATCGGCAGCTCGCGAGCCGGGGATACACCAGCGACGAACTTCGGGGTGACGGCGGCGTCATCAATAACAACACCCGCCGCCTTGGTTGAGGTACGTCCGGCGATGGCAGCGACGTCATCTGTCGTGGCCGCGGCCTTCTTGGCGATAAGTGCAATGTCGTCTAGTAGTGCCGCTAGGCCAGCTGCCATGAAATTCTCTTTCTCTTAAGCCGATTGGTTCTCGGCGTGTGCGTCGAGCGCCTCGGTGATGGGGGTGTCGCCCTTGTTGAACTCGATGAAGTGGCCGACCAGGTTCGGGCGATCCACAACCTCGGCGATCACTGCGGCCACATCGGCGCGGGAAACCTGGCTGGCCTGCAGCGCGTCGTCGCCGTTGGCGGTGCCATCAGCCTTCGGGGAGCGTGTTTCGATCTTAGCGGTCGGTTCGTCCATAGTCAGTGCGGACGGGCCGACGATGGTCCACTGGGTCGAAGATGCTCGCAGGTGGTCGTCCGCAGCGGCCTTGGCCTCGCAGTAGGTGAACATGGAGTGATCCTCCGGTACACCGTGATCGGTGCGGGAGTTGAAGTAGCTGACCATGACGAAGCGCTTGGTTCCGGCACCGTCGATGGAGCGGATCGCCGCATCGCGGTCCACACGGAGGGTGCGCGCATCGTCGCCACCGCCCACGCCCGCGGACCAGATGATCACGTCCTGATCGGCGAAAAGTTTCTCGAAGCCGGCCACATCCAGCTGCTCGATGTCCTGCACCACGGCCTTCGCGCCGGTGGCCTCCACATCCTCCACGTGATCGGGGTTGCGAATCACGGAAGTGACGGTGTGGCCGGCCTCTACGAGCTTCGGAGCCGCCAGCAGCGCCACCTTGCCGTGGCCTCCGAGGATCATGATGTTCTGTGCATTCTGGGTCGACATAGCTTCAATGCCTCCTTGAGGTGGGCTTGGTTCGTTCCTAACCACCCTCAACGGTACGGAAAGTCGCACTATTCCATCTATCCCAGCTTTAGTCCGCCTTCGCCACGAGCGGGCCGATGCCACCCGCCCCGATGCATACGGATTCGTCAGATGCACCAGAATCCGCCTCTGCACGCACCAAAAGGATTCCGCCGCCCCCGGAAACCCGCACCCAGCGGGGCTTTAGCTCCGTACCAACGTGCACATCCACGGCACGACTCTTGGTCTCCTTGGCATCCTCCAGCCCGTTGGGCGTGGTGATGGTCAGCGTCATATCCGTGCTGGCCGTCGCGTTCAGCTGCCACGTCCAATCCCCGAACGGCAGAGCGTTATCCAGCAGGATGGCCTGGGAGCGCCCTGCGGCGATGCGCACCCCGCACTCGGGTTCTTTACCTGCGGTGCTTGTTGCGGACGCCACCACCTCCGCATCCACAATCTTCCCCGACTCGTCGATGATCCGTGGCGGCTCGTCTACCTGCGTGACCGCCGGCTGGCCCGTCAGAGTGGAGACCCGGTCATAGGGGTGGACCACCGGTGTGAGGATGTCCAATGGAACCGGCTGATCCAACAGTTGCGGAGGTTCCCCCGAGCCATCCAACTTCGTGGAGGCGCGCAGGTTGGACAGGTAATCGGCGGTCCGGTCATTGCTCCACGCGCCAACCCAGGTGTAGGTGGAGGTAACGCTGATGGCTACCGCACTGAGAATCGCGCCCACCCCAACCCAGCGGGAGCGCGCGGCCGCGAAGCTGGGGGCGGGGCGGTTGGCGAGGTAGGGGCGTCCATAAGAAAGGGCGCAACAACCCACAACCAGTACGGCGAAAGTGAACCAGTCCGCGAAGTAGTGCATAGAGGAGAGCAGCAGCCCGGAAGTGCCGGTGCTGTTGCGAGCGCGGCCCAGCAACATGTAGATGGCGGCCAGGTAGCCGAGAACCAGAAGCAGGCCGAGAAGACGGTGTCGAGTATCGCGACGCAGCCACAAAGCGACCAGGACGAGCAGCAGGGCAATGCTGGCGATGCTCCACCACGTCGGAGCGGTGGCGAAAGTGCTGGAGGGTGACCAGCGATCCCACGACAACGGGCCACCGAGCGCGCCGGGTATCACGGTGGTGAACAGGCTGTTGGGCAGGGCAGACCACAGCGACTGGCTATTCGACTCCTCGCGCGGCAGCGGCGAGAGGGTGAGGAAGAGCAGCGACCAGACGACAAAAAGCGCGCCGGGAGCTGAAAAGAAGCGGGCGATGTCGCGCCGGGCCATGCCCACAAGCACAGCGAGGGCGAGGGCGGCCGGGACGATCGTGAGGGCTTTCTCCGTGAACAGCAGGGCTATGAGCAGAAACCCGGTGGCGAACACGGAGTAGCGGAGAAGCGCCTTGGGGGCTTTGGGAGAAGACAGCAGGCACACCATGAATCCCGCCATGCCGATCTGCCAGGCCAAGGCGTTGATGCCTGCGGACCACCAACCGGCGGCGTCCATGAGGAAAGGGCTGAAAATTAGCGCGGTGTAAAGCCCCAGGGTGGCGAGGCTGCGGCCGGTGAGTTGCACGCATACCTTCGCCCAGAGTGCGGCGGCGAGGGCGCTGAGCAGCATCAGCACAGTGGTGGGGAGCCACCAATTGAGCGGAGCTATGCGATGTGCCAGCACTTGCACGAGTGCGGAAGCCGGCATGAGGTGCCCGTCGTAGCTGGCGAAATAGTCGCCGAGGGAACCGCCGCTGAAGGTGGCGGGGATAAGGAAATCATCCCAGTAGAACGTGCGCTGGCTGAGCTGGAAGCCGCGGACAATGAGGGAGAGCAAAGCCACCGCACCCAGCCAGGCGGTGAACCCGCGGGGTGCGGTGCGGGAAGAGCTGTGTGGTGAAGGCACGGTGAAATGGTGTGGGCGGGGCGGCGCTACTCGCCGGCTTGGCCGCTTTGGTTTCCTGTGCTGACGGGCTGCACCGACAAGTACTCGACCTCCCCGGAGCACCCCTCCAGGTTCTTTACCGGCACGTAGGCGGCCTTGGTCTGCTCCGGTGGGTAGACGCGAAGCCCATCAGCATCCTGGGGCTTGCACTCCTGCGGGTCCAGGGCGCCGACCTGGGTGATTTTCACGGCCGCAGTAGCGGATGCGCCGGGGTCGAGGTTTACATCCTTGCTGGGCACTTCCTTTTCCCTCTGAGCGGGCTTGCCCAGTTGAGTGCCGTTGTGGTTCGCGACCATGGAAACGCCCGGGAAACCGCGCATCGAGCACGGCTTGGAGGAGGTGTTCTTAAAAACTACGTTGACCAGCGTGGAACCGGCTGCCCCCTGCGAGTCTGCGGTGGTGATCTCTAGATCGTTGGTGGCGCACATGCCGTTCTTGCCTACGGAGCCGTCTTCGGCCTTACTGTTGGCCGCGCCGGTGCTGGCTGTGCTGCGATCGGTAAGAGATTGGGCAGAGCTCTCGTCTGCAGATTCCTGGGTAGACGCTGCGTTGGAGGGGGTGGTGTCCTCGTCTTCGCAGGCGGTCAAGGTGAGCGAACCACCGGCGAGTAGCAGTGCGGCTGCGCCCGCGGCCAGGGCGGAGCGAGGAGCGCGGGATCGGGAGGTGACCGGGTGACGGCGTAGGCTCTTCATAGTTATCACTGTAAACACAAGGTAAGTATGTGGCCAATGAGATTGGCGTTTTGTTACCGAATGGTGAGCGGAAAGTGATGGAGCCGTATCCGGCGAGGGGGAGCACTGAAGGTAAGTTTCTTATGTAAATATCGCTTTCAAATCACCGAACCGCCGGAGCGCATTACACTCGGTGGGAAAGAACGTTCTCAACTTCACTGCTAGAGAGGCGAAGAATTAACCATGGGCTTCAACCCTGATTTCGAACCATTCCGTCTGCCCGACGAGTACCTCGCACTGCGCGAGGCCATCCGCGACCTGGCCGAGCAGCAGATCGCACCCCACGCCAAGGACGTTGACGAAGAAGAGCGCTTCCCACAGGAGGCCCTGGAGGCCCTGAACGCCGCAGGCTTCAACGCGATCCACGTTCCGGAGGAGTACGGCGGCCAGGGCGGCGACTCCCTCGCAGCGGTCATCGTCATCGAGGAGGTTGCCCGCGTTTGTGGTTCTTCCTCCCTCATCCCGGCCGTGAACAAGCTGGGCACCATGGGCCTGATTCTGCAGGGCTCCGAGGAACTGAAGAAGGAAGTCCTGCCGGATATTGCTAACGGTGCGATGGCTTCCTACGCGCTCACGGAGCGCGAGGCTGGTTCTGACGCCGGCGCGATGAAGACCCGCGCTGTCCGTGACGGCGACGAGTGGGTTATTAACGGCTCCAAGTGCTTCATCACTAACGGTGGTAAGTCCACCTGGTACACCGTGATGGCCGTGACCGATCCGGAGGCCGGCGCGCGCGGCATCTCTGCGTTCATGGTGAACAAGGATGACCCGGGCTTCAGTGTTTCCGGTTACGAGCACAAGCTGGGCATCAAGGGTTCCCCGACGGCTGAGCTTTTGTTCGAGGACTGCCGCGTTCCGGCTTCCCGCATGATCGGCGAGGAAGGCACCGGCTTCAAGACTGCTCTGCAGACCCTGGATCACACCCGTCCGACCATTGGCGCGCAAGCTCTGGGCATCGCTCAGGGTGCGTTCGACCAGGCCGTTGCGTATGTGAAGGAGCGCAAGCAGTTCGGCAAGGCTATCGCCGACTTCCAGAACACCCAGTTCATGCTGGCCGATATGAAGATGAAGATCGACGCAGCCCGCCTGATGATCTACACTGCGGCCTCCAATGCGGAGCGTGGCGTGGCTGAGGATGGTGCCAAGCTGGGCCTGATGGCTGCAGGCTCCAAGGCCTTCGCCTCTGACATCGCCATGGAGGTCACGGTGGACGCCGTCCAGCTGCTCGGTGGCTACGGCTTCACCCGCGACTTCCCGCTGGAGCGCATGATGCGCGATGCTAAGATCACCCAGATCTACGAGGGCACCAACCAGATCTGCCGTATGGTGATGGGGCGCCAGATCCTGGCGTAGCGGGCCGCAGCCCGTTCCCAGGGGGGAGGGCTCCCGCAATGTAGCTGCAGCGACAAAGGGTCCGAGCAGGATTGGAGATAGACGATGGAATTTGGGGTATTTGAAGATCCTGCTCGGGACATCTACGAAGAATTCCTCGAGCGCTACGAACAGCAGTATTACGCAGCAGGCTTAGATGATGCTTTCGATGCAGATCTAGGCGGCGAATGTGAGTATGCGTTGATGGATGCGGTGTTATTCAACGACGGCACCGAGGTGGTTATCGCACCTGACATGCTGGACAAGATTCTTTCTCTATTCTCCCCACAGAGCGAAAACGGTGAGATCCTGCGCGAGCATCTGCAGGAATGCCGCCCTGACTACGTAGAACGACCTATGCAGTAAGAAGATAAGTAGCCAGTAATGCTATTGGGGATTGCTGTATCGAGGAAGCTTCCGAGAACGGGGTCTCAAATAGTCGGAGAATTCGGAGATAGGCTATGGCTGTGGTCGACCCAATTTTAGAGATTTACGAAGAGTTTCTCGAACGCTACGAACAACAGTTTCTCGCTGCCGACATGGAAGAGGTTTTCTTCTCCTCTTTAGGTGGCGAATTCGAAACCACTCTTTTTAACGCTGTAGTCACTAGTGTGCGTTCAGAGGTAAAAATCGCTGATGACATGCTAGATAAGATCCTCTCCCTTTTCAGCCCAGACAGTTTTTTCGGACAGGTGCTACGCGAAGACCTAAAGAAATACCGACCTGATTACGTAGAACGGCCTGTGCCGTAAGAAAAAGAGTGGCCAGTAATGCTATTGGGAATTGCTGTATCGAGGAAGCGTCCTAGAACGGTGACTCTAATGGCCGGAGAATTCGAAGGAAGACGAAAGTGATCGAAAACCCTGCTCTAGCAATCTACGAAGAATTTCTCGAACGCTACGAACAGCAGTTCATTGCCGCAGACATGGATGAAGTATTCAGTCCAGCATGGGGAGGAGAATTCGAAGCAGCTCTCTTCGACGCAGTACTCACAAGCGCTGGCACGGAGGTCGTCATCGCGGATGACATGCTCGACAAGATACTAAGTCTGTATTCCCCCGAAAGCTACTTCGGCAAGGTGCTACGCGAAGACCTAAAGAAATACCGGCCTGATTATGTAGAACGGCCTGTGCAGTAACACGGCCTGTCAGTTCGGTAGTCCGCCCAACCAGACGGTGATCTGAACTGAGTCGTTGTAATACCTGGCTCGAGTTCCAGGAGAACTAAACGCCATGCCGGACGGCTTTTGCACCCCGCGTGGATGTATGAGAAAAGCACTTTCTCTTACTTCCGAGATGGTTGGAGTACATGTCCTTGCCATCGCCATTGGCTCTGATCTTGGCGTGCTTGCTGGAAATGTGAGATAGGCGGTTTCCGAAGTATGTCACCGCCCACTCGAACCCATCAAAATCGGGGTCGTACTTATAAGCAGCAATTCTTCCCAGAAGCGCGCACAGCCAGTCTGCGCACTGCACAGTTTGATAGAGGTGACTTTCCACCTCGAGAGGCGGTTCGAGGAGCTTTTCCGCGCTCTCATTGGTGAACATGAAAGCAGCGCTAGACGCGAAAATCTCTGCACGCTCTCTGGGGCCCTGTTTATCGAGAATCAGGAGGTAATTCTCATCGCTTGGGAGGCTCCAGCCAATACGCTGGATCAGCTGTTTCATAGCATGGTCGTACCGATCCTTTTCATACTCTCCAGTATCTTCGTTTGTTCCTCGAGGTTTCTCCTGTCCGTAGAAGACAACTTGGGCGTCTAGCTTGTCGAGGATGTTGAGAAGTCGGTTAATAAGGCGGCGCAGTTCAGAGTATTTCTGGGCGTTGCGGGTGGTGAGTAGTGCTGCACCCTTCTTCTCCCAATGCTCTACCTTCTTGCCTTTAGCCCTAACTTTGGCTTCTATTTCCTCTCTGAGCCCCGTTTCTTTTAGGTGTTTGAAAGAGCCGGAGAGTCGTCGGACATTCTGAGCGGGGATTATGAATCCACCGATGCCGAAAACTGGGTGGGTCTTAAAACGTGCATCGTATCGATTGACGTATGCGCCGTTGTGCCCAAATTCGTCGAAGTATCCGATGTGCATTGATTCCCCCTAATATGCACGAAAGCCCGTGTGGTGTTCACACGAGCCTCGGAAGTGGAGCACCTAGGTGCGTCCTCTACCGAGTCTAGTGTGGCTAGCTATCTGTGGTCAATATGCAGTGCGGGTTATGGCGTATTCAAATCGCCATTCGTCCGGGGCTGTGTAAGAGCTTCGCAGAGCTTTAGTTTCAGGGTTGCCTGAACATAACGATTATGTCCTCCGCACCCGACAGAAGGAGTAAAGGTGTTCGATTTCGGGCTGATGGCATGGCTGTCGAGGGCGCTAGTAACCCAAACGCACGCCCTGGGTGGCCAGCCAATCGGCCACGCTGCCGTGCTCGTGCAGCCCATCCAGCAGTCGCTGCGTGGAATCCAGCGCTCTGCGGGCTTCGTCGGCGGTGATGTAACCCGCCAGGAGTGCTTCGCCCAACTCGTCCAGGTCCAGTACCTGGACTTTCGTCTTTGAAGATGTGCCCGGGACGTAGCTAGAGCTCGACTGAGATTGTTCTGGGGAGGGAGCCTCCGGGAGGTGCGTCACCACATCCACGTAAATGTCGCGGGTGCGCCAGGTTGGTGGGGTGGTGGCGTCATCAATCTCGATAAAGGCTATGTCTATATAGAGATCCTGCGTGGGCTCGATACCGTCGAAGAAGTGGAACTTATTGAGGCGAATGTCCAGGTGGGGGACTAGCCAGGATTCGAGGTAGTGAAAACGCGGGTGGCCGGGAGTGGGGCGGCGCATGTAAAGCACTGGGTTGGGGTGGGCAGTGCCAGACTGCACAGTGGCGGGCTGGTTGGGGGAGAGCTCGTAGGCGTCTACGGCGCGCTCGAAGCCCTTCGGGTCGATGTTGATCGCGCGGGCGAGGTCGAAGGTTTCTTGCTTTACTTTATGCAGATCGGCCATGGTTCTGAGCGGTTGCGGTGAGTAGTGCGGGCGGGTCCAGAGGGGGTGTGGGGAGAGCGAGGTGTAGGTAGTGAATGCGGATATGAAAAAGGCCGCGCAGATATGCGCGGCCGAGGGGGCTTGAAGGCTCTGGAGTGTCTAGGCGAAAGCTACTAGACCTGCAGCAGTGCCGCGGTCGGCAGGAAGTTGCAGTTGGAGTTGCCGGACTCCTTCTCGTGAGTGGTTACGCCACCCTCGAGCAGGGCGATGACGGTGCCCTTGCCAGTCTTGGCAACACCGTTAACGGTGGCCGGACCCTTCGGATTGATGCCGGTGTAGCCCAGCGGGGTGCGGCCCATCTTGCCAGTGTTGATGTTGATCCAGTGGACGTTCATCGCGGTGGTCTGCTTCTTAGCTACCGTGCCGGTGCCCATTGCGGTGAAGACGAAGTTGACCTCGCCAGCGCCGATGCCTGGCAGCGGAAGCTTTGCTGGTCCGGGCACGCCCATTGCGGTGCCGACAGCCTTGTTCTTGCCGCCGATGCACTGGCCGGAAACGGTCGGCCAACCGAACTGGGTGAACGCCGGGGCGTTCTCCGGAACGTCAACGCCCGGCTTGCCATCGCCACGGAAGAAGCCGACCAGCTTCTTCAGGGAAGCCTTCACGTTCGGCGGCAGCTGCGGATTGTTGGCGAAAGCCTCGATCTGATCCAGGACGTGCGGCGCGGGGCGGCCCAGGTGATCGATGGAGCCCTGTACCTGGGCGCCGGCGGTAGTAGGAGCCACCACGGTCGGGACTGCCAGTGCGCAGGCAGTGGTCAGTGCAGCGGCGGCACGGGTCAAGCGTCGAGAGAAAGCCACGGTGAACCTTTCGGGTTTTTATTCAGTCATCTCAAATGCGTTTAAACAGAAGATGGGAACAACATTAGTCACATCTGTCACATTTGTCACGCTAGTAACGTTCGCTGGGAACCTTTTGTAAACAATAACACCTGTCTGCAAGCTTTTCTCAAGGTTTTGGGAAAAACTTCTTCGCGCCCTATGCGTTATTGTGGAGGACCAAAGGAGTAGGCTGTGAAAGGTTCCCCTGAAGTGCCTACACTGCACAACTAGCTTGAACTCTAGACTCTAAACACCCAAGTAAAGGAAAGTTCGGATCTGTGTCTTTGACTGAATTCCGCAATGTCGCCATCGTCGCGCACGTCGATCACGGCAAGACCACTCTCGTCGACGCCATGCTGCACCAGTCCGGCGCCTTCTCTTCGCACGGCGAAGTTGAAGAGCGCGTGATGGACTCTGGCGACCTGGAACGGGAAAAGGGCATCACGATCCTGGCGAAGAACACTGCCATCCACCGCAAGGGTCTGGGTAAAGAGGGTAGCGACCTGATCATTAACGTGATCGATACGCCCGGCCACGCCGACTTCGGCGGTGAGGTCGAGCGCGCCCTGTCCATGGTGGACGGTGTGGTTCTTCTTGTTGACGCCTCTGAGGGTCCACTGCCGCAGACCCGTTTCGTGCTGGGCAAGGCCCTGGCTGCCAAGATGCCGGTGATCATCTGCGTGAACAAGACCGACCGCCCGGACGCCCGCATCGATGAGGTCGTTGAAGAGTCCCAGGACCTGCTGCTGGAGCTGGCCTCCACCCTGGAGGACGACGAGGCTGCAGAGGCCGCCGAGCAGCTGCTGGACCTTCCTGTGCTGTACACCTCCGGCCGCGAGGGCAAGGCATCCACCGAGAACCCGGGTAACGGTAACGTTCCGGACTCCGAGGACCTGCAGCCGCTGTTCGACGTGCTCTACGACGTTCTGCCGGAGCCTTCCGCAGACGTGGATGGCCCGCTGCAGGCGCACGTCACCAACCTGGACTCCTCCTCCTTCCTGGGTCGCATTGGCCTGGTGCGCATCCACGCCGGCCGACTGCGTAAGGGCCAGCAGGTCGCCTGGATCCACTACGACGAGGACGGTAAGGAGCACGTCAAGACCGCCAAGGTGGCCGAGCTACTGCGCACCGAGGGCGTGACCCGCGTGCCGGCCGAGGAAATGATCGCCGGCGACATCGCCGCTATCTCCGGCATCGAGGACATCATGATTGGCGATACCCTGGCTGATCCCGAGAACCCGGTTGCCCTGCCGCGCATTACCGTCGACGAGCCCGCGATCTCCATGACCATCGGCGTGAACACCTCTCCGATGGCAGGCCGTGGCGGCGGCGACAAGCTGACCGCCCGTATGGTCAAGGCTCGCCTGGATCAGGAGCTGATCGGTAACGTCTCCCTGCGCGTGCTGCCCACCGAACGTCCGGATGCCTGGGAGGTTCAGGGCCGTGGCGAGATGGCTCTCTCCGTTCTGGTGGAAACCATGCGACGTGAAGGTTTCGAGCTGACCGTCGGTAAGCCGCAGGTGGTTACCCGCACCATCGACGGTACGGTTTACGAGCCCTACGAAAACCTGGTCATCGACGTCCCGGAGGAGCACCTCGGCGCCGTCACCCAGCTGCTGGCCGCCCGCAAGGGCCGCATGGAGTCCATGGACAACACTGGCACCGGCTGGATCCGCATGAAGTTCATCGTTCCGGCCCGTGGCCTGATCGGCTTCCGCACCGTGTTCATGACCGAAACCCGCGGCACCGGCATTGCCAACAGTTACTCCGCTGGCTACGAGCCGTGGGCGGGCGAGATCAAGGGCCGCGCCTCCGGCTCCCTGGTTGCCGACCGCTCCGGCCAGATCACCGCCTACGCGCTGATCCAGCTGGCGGACCGCGGCACCTTCTTCGTCGAGCCGGGCGCAGAGGCTTACGAGGGCATGGTCGTCGGCGCGAACAACCGCGACGAGGACATGGACATCAACATCACCAAGGAAAAGAAGCTGACCAACATGCGTTCCGCAACCGCGGACGCGACGGTGACCTTGGCCAAGGCCCGCACCCTGACCCTGGAAGAGGCCATGGAGTTCTGTGGCTTCGACGAGTGCGTTGAGGTAACTCCGGAGGTCATCCGCGTGCGCAAGGTGACCTTGAACGCCACCGATCGCGCCCGTGCCCGTTCCCGCGAGAAGCAGCGCAATAACAACTCCTAAAGTTGCCCTTGTTCTCATTCTTTCCACTGTCTAGCTCGTCGGCGCGCCGTTCTACCGGCGCACGCCGTCGCGGTTTTTGGGGTGTGACGCCCACCGCCGCGACCGCCCTGACGTCGGCGACACTCGCCTTAACGCTGGCCGCCTGCCAGGCGAATCCGGGCGAGGCTCCGACGGTGGAAGACCCTTCCGCCTCCACCCAAACTCAGCAGCCGCAGCCGGTTGATGAGAGCCTGCGGGAGATCGCGGTGGGCGTGGATCGCTTCACCGGCAACCTCAACCCGCACCTGGTGGGTAACCGCAACCCGGTGGTGGCGGCGGTTGCCGACTTGACCCTGCCGAGCGTCTACACAGATGGCTCGATGGGGGAGAACCTCAACGATGATCTGATCAGCGAGGTCAAGCCAAACGACCGGGAGAATCCGACGGAAGTGGTCTATACCCTGCAGCCGGAGGCGCAGTGGTCCGACGGCACGCCCATCACTATCTCCGACTTCCAATACCTGCATAAAGCGATTGTGGACGAGCCCCTCGCGGAGGCGAAGGGGCTGTACCGCCACATCACCTCCATCGAGCCGGAGAAGAAGGAAAAGAGCTTCAAAGTCACCTTCGATAAGCCTCTGAGTTCCTGGAAGCGACTGTTCACCCACCTTTTGCCCAGCCACATTTACCGGGCAGAGGGGCGCAGCTTCAGCACGATGATGGACGGGGGCTCCGTCGCTTCTGCGGGGCAGTACTCCGTGAAGTCCGTGGACGAGGGGCGCGGCCTGCTGGAACTGCAGCGCAACGACCGTTACTGGGGTTCTAAGGCGGCCAAGACGGACATCATCCGCTTCACCGCCGTGCCGAATGAATCTACTGGCGCGCAGATGATGCGCACTGAGCAGATCCAGATGTACATGACGCACCGTTCGGCCACCACCGACCTGGCTCTTAACCAGCTGCCCTACACGCAGATGCGCAACACCGCTCGGGGGGTGCAGCTGAACCTGCAGCTCAACCAGGCCAGCCCGATTTTCGCTGACCAGCAAACCCGCCGCCGGGTACTGGGCGCAATCAACGCGGAGAGGATCGCACGTATCGTCTCCCAGGATCCGGAGGTGGAGGCCCCGCGCTGGAACGTCACCCCGAAAACCGCCGCGGAAATGCCGCGTAACCTGCAGTCCGACCAGCGCCCAGACGGCATCGTCATCGGCGCAGTCACTGACGATCAGGTAGCGGTGGATGCCGCCCGCTCCGTCGTGGACCAGTTGCTGCACGCCGGAATTCCCGCCACCGTGCGCACTGGTAACGCGGGGGAAATTCTCGGCTCGGCTGTGGAGCAGGGAGAAGTCGATGGCGTGGTGACGTGGCAGCGTAGCCCGCAGGCCACCTTCGACTATGTGGAACAGTACGGTTGCACCACCGCTCCCGTAGGGGAAGACTCCGCGAAGCCGTCTGGCGACGCAGATTCGAAGGACCCGGCTGAGGGGAACGACAGCGGGGACGAAGGGGCGTCACACCCCAACATCCCCAAGGGCGGCAACCTCAGCGGCACTTGCGACCGTGACCTGGAAGAACGCCTCAACAAGCTCAGCGAAGGCCGTGCCGACCTCAACGACGAGCGGGAGAAGCTCGACGAGCGGATCGCGGAGATCTCCACGGTGCTGCCCATCCTGTCCGACCGTTTCACCGTGGTGACGTCGGACAGGCTCAACGGACCGACCCCGGGGCTGGAAGACTGGCCACTGGATAACAGCAGCTCGGTGCTGATCTCGGCGCCACGGTGGACCCTGAGCCCCATCGAGGAAAACAAACGCAACGCCGCAGAGAATGCCCTCAAGGAGGATTAACCCGTGACCAGCACCCCCGCCGAAACGCAGAAGATCACCGTGATGGCGGTGCATGCGCACCCGGACGACGAAACCCTGTGGACGGGGCTGGCGCTGGCTAAGGCGCGGCGGTTGGGCCACGACGTTTCTGTGGTCACCTGCACCCTCGGCGAGGAAGGCGAGGTTATCGGGGAGAAGTATCAAGCTCTTGTGGACGCCCAACAGTACGAGCACGGCACGGGAATGCTCGGTGGTTACCGTATTGCTGAGCTGCAGCGGGCGCTCAGTGCGCTGGGTGTGCAGCACGGGCCGAACCTTCTGGGCGGCTGCGGTGCGTGGCGAGATTCAGGCATGGAGGGCAGCGAGTCCATCCGCCACCCGCGGGCTTTTGCACGCGAAGATGAGGCCGCGCAAGATTTGCTGGATACGCAGGTCGAGCAGCTGATTGAGCAGATTCAGCGCGTCCGGCCGGAGGTGATTCTGACGTACGCTGCCGACGGTGGCTACGGGCACCCGGACCACAAGCAGGTGCACCGCATTGTGCACGAGGCCGTGCGGCAGCTGAGCGGCGCGGGTGCGGAAGGTGCTGGCGCAGACGTCTTCGTTCCCAGCCAGGTGCTGTGGTGCGTGACGGAGGAAGAGAAGTTCGCCGAGGGCATGCAGGGCCTCGAGGAGGACCCGGCGGCCGTGCCCGAAGGCTGGACCTTGCCTGCAGAGGGGGAGATCGCGACCGTGCCGTCTGCGGAGGTGGACCTGGTTATCCACGGCACCGCCGAGGACGTGGCGGCCAAGCAGGCCGCTATGCGCGCCCACGCCACCCAGATTTGGGTGGCTGATGGCACGGCCTCGGACGTCAATGACCAGGCGCGGGACTCTAACCCGCCGGCACCCACGGCCACGACCCTGTTCTGCCTGTCGAACCTCATTACCCAGCCGCTGCTGGATAGCGAAAGCTATCGCCTGGGTTGGACGGCCCCCGGCGTGCCCGAGGATTTCTTCGCCCGCGCGCTGGGGACTTAAGCCCTAAACCGCGTTGCCTTGGAGGTCCGGCGGGGTAGGGCACTAGGATGGATCGACGTGAACGCGAAGAAGGACGAGCCCAACTGGGGACACCCCACCAAGAGCCAGGCACGCCAGGATACAACGCGCGCTGAGCGCATTTCCGGCATCGTTTGGCTCTCTATCGGCGCGCTGTTCGGGCTGTTCATCAGCGTTTTGTACATTGGCTCTCGCATTACGGTGGGGGACACACTGGTGCCGCTGCCGTGGACCATCCTGTTTGCGTTCTTCTTTAACCGCGCGGTGACGAAAACCGCGCTTCTGTGGACTGATAACAAGCTGGTTGCAGGCATTCCCGCGCTGGTGTGGCTGGCCGGTTATCTGCTGGCGGTGATGTGGCCGGAGCTGCCTTTCGGCGAGGCGACGCTAATGCCGCAGACCGTGTGGTCTATGCTGCTGTTTGTGGTCGGTATGGCAGCGGCCGCGTGGCCGCTTCGCCCTCAGTTTTCACTGGAACCGCTGAAGTGACAGAATAGAAGCTCGAAGAGAGCTCTGTGGAGTATGACGAACTTTCCAGAAAGGGTAGGTATTTAGACGATGACCTACACGATTGCGCAGCCCTGTGTAGACGTATTGGACCGCGCTTGCGTAGAAGAGTGCCCCGTTGACTGCATCTACGAGGGCAAGCGCATGCTGTACATCCACCCGGACGAGTGCGTAGACTGTGGCGCCTGCGAGCCGGTCTGCCCGGTTGAGGCCATCTTCTACGAGGATGACGTGCCGGACGAGTGGGAAGAGTACAACGACGCGAACGCCGCCTTCTTCGACGATCTGGGTTCCCCGGGCGGCGCCGCCAAGCTGGGGCCGCAGGACTTCGACGCGGAGCTTATCGCCAACCTGCCGCCGCAGGCTTAGGTTTTATTCGCCTATCTGCTTTTTCTTTATTGACGCCCACACTTGCACCGGTTAGCGCCGGGCGCACTAAGCAGGCGGTATAAAGTACAAGCATGACCTTCAAGCGCACCAAAGTAGCCGACCGACTGCCCGACTTCCCGTGGGACTCGCTTGCCGAAGCTAAGGCCAAGGCGACCAGCCACCCAGATGGGATCGTGGATTTGTCGGTCGGCACTCCTGTAGATCCGGTCTCTCCGGCCATTCAGCTGGCGCTGACGGAATCCGCCGCGGAACCGGGGTACCCGCAAACGAAGGGCACCCCGGAGTTGCGGAAAGCCATCGTGGGGGCGATGGAGCGGCGCTTCCAGGTGCGGGGCTTAGATGCCGATACCCAGGTACTGCCGGTGATCGGCACCAAGGAAGCCATCGCCTGGATGCCCACTCTGTTGGGAATCGGCGCGGGCCACACGGTAGTGATCCCGGAGTTGGCCTATCCCACCTACGAGGTCTCTGCCCGCCTGGCCGGGGCTGACGTGCTACGCAGCGATTCGCTGCTGAAGCTGGGGCCGCAGACTCCGGCGCTGATCTACCTGAACTCCCCGGCGAACCCGCACGGCCAGGTGCTGGGCGTGGATCACCTGCGCAAGTTCGTGGAGTTCGCCCGGGAACGTGGCACGATCATTGTCTCCGACGAGTGCTACCTGGGCCTGGGGTGGGGCGAGGAGCGCCCCGTCTCGATCCTCGATCCGGAGGTGTGCGGGGGAGACTTCACCAATCTGATCGCGGTGCACTCGCTATCGAAGACTTCCAACCTGGCCTCCTATCGTGCGGGCTGGCTGGCCGGCGACGGCGAGCTAATCCAGGAGCTGCTGGGCATCCGCCGCCACGCGGGCTTGATGAACCCCGGACCGATCCAGTCCGCTATGGTGGCCGCCCTGGTGGAGGATGGGCACGAGATTCTGCAGAAGCAGCTGTACCGCCACCGCCGCGACCTGCTGCAGGCTGCTCTGTTGGAGGCTGGCTTCGACATCGAATACTCCGACGGCGGCCTGTACCTCTGGGCCACGCAGGGGCGCGACGGTCGCGAGACTGTCGCCGAGCTGGCCGATAAGGGCATCCTCGTTGCCCCGGGTGATTTCTACGGCCCGAAGGGAAAGAACTTCGTCCGCGTGGGCCTGACTGCCACCGACGAGCGCATTGAGGCCGCTGCCCGCCGTTTGGTTGGAGCGGACTCCAAAGCCGCCCAGTAGCGGGAGCTCTGAGCCCCCATCCCGGCCTTGCAACGCTGGCGCCCGCCGCCACGCCATGGCGTATCCGCTGTTAAAACCGTGCTGAGCGGCTGCGTCCCCGATGACGGTCGCACCTACCTTGCCGCCGCTGCGGGCGATTCTCCCTACGCCCCTGGCACGTTGCTGGCTCCGGGGCTTGCTCTTGAGGGACGGACGCCCACATGGGTTTATCCAGACTTTCCAGAAGAACCCCCAGAGCTATTGGCGGCGGACATTCCTGTTCTGTACTCCGGCCCGGATGCCGTGGTGGTGGATAAGCCGCATGGATTGCCGTCTACGCCAAACGGAAGGCTGCTGCGCGCTACAGCGCAATCGTTGATGCGCGTACGCCTGCAAGAGCCCGAGTTGGTGGCAGCCCACCGGTTGGACCGGGACACCCGCGGACTATTAGTGCTTGCGCGCAACCCGGCCACACGTGGGTTTCTGCAGACCCAATTCCAGCGCCGCGAAGTTTCCAAAACCTATCAGGCGCTGGCAGCGGATATCCCGGAGATTGGACCACAGTGGCAGGAGGTGCGGCTGCCGATGCTGAAGGTCAAAGACGATCCGCAGGTGAAGGTGGTGGACGGAGAAAAGTCACGGCTGACCGTCACACGCATTCGCAAGCTCGCCAGTTGTGCCGGTGCGGGAGTCTCCCCCTCGGAAGATACACACGCAGGCACTCCTACCGCCGTGTACGAGCTACAACCCCTGACGGGGTACACGCACCAGCTGCGGGTGCTGATGAATCACCTGGGCGCCCCCATCTACGGCGATGACACGTACCCGGAGTACCGTCCCGGGGCAGGCGCGTTGCGTTTGCGTGCCGTCGCTATTGAGTTGGCACTGGTGGCGTCAACAAAAGACAGGCAGCGCGTTGAAATTGCGCGCTGCCTGGAAGCTCCTTGGTCTCAGTGGGGGAGCAAACGACCCTAGTTAGTGCACGGGCCTAGGGTGCGGAGCTTAGTTGGCGTGTAGTGCCTCGTTGAGCTCGATGGCGGAGGCGTTTGCGACGGCCTCGACCGCGCCGGAGATAGAGTTGCGGCGGAACACAATGCCGCTGGCTCCTGAAAGCTCGGAGGCCTTGATGGACTCGCCTTCCTGCTTGCCCAGTTGCTTGGCAACCTCGCCGGTCAGGGTGACCTTGGTGCCGAAGGTGACGTACAGGCCGGCCTCGACCGTGACGTCGTCACCCAGAGAAATGCCTACGCCGGAGTTCGCGCCTAGCAGGCAACGCTCACCGACGGAGATAACCTCCTTGCCGCCACCGGACAGAGTGCCCATGATGGAAGCACCGCCGCCGATATCGGAGCCGTCGCCGACGACAACCCCACCGGAAATGCGCCCCTCAACCATGGAGGAGCCCAGCGTGCCCGCGTTGAAGTTAACGAAGCCTTCGTGCATGACGGTCGTTCCCTCCGCCAAGTGGGCACCAAGGCGCACACGGTCCGCGTCGCCGATACGCACGCCCGTGGGAACAACGTAGTCCACCATGCGCGGGAACTTATCCACGCTGTAGACCGTCACCGGACCGCGCTCGGCCTGTAGGCGGGCGCGGACAGACTCGAAACCGGGGACGGCACACGGTCCGTGGTTGGTCCACACAACGTTGCTGAGAAGGCCGAATAGGCCATCTAGGTTGCAGCCGTGGGGCTTGATCTTCCGGCCGGAGATCAGGTGCAGACGCAGGTAGGCGTCATACGCATCGGCGGGAGGGGTGTCCAGATCGGCAATCTTAGTGGTCACCGCCACGCGGCGGGTGCCGCGGACACCGTCCGCGCCGGCCAGTTTGGCAAAGGGGCGGAAGGAATCAGGGGCGGAGGCGCTGGCGTCAGTAAGATCGAGCACCTGTGTACCCGCCTCGGCGGAACCGTTGGCACCAGAATCAGCGCTATCGGCATCGGCTGAACCCAGGTCGAACTCGAAGAACCAGGTGTCCAGCACATCGCCAGAATCGGTCAGGGTGGCAAATCCATTTCCATAAGCAGAAGTCATGGTTGCCGATCCTACATATGAGTTTGTACCTATGTGGTGGAGTTGTTGTTTACCGCAGCAGTGCCAGCAGCGTCAGTACTGCCATCGGCCTCCTGCGATCCCTGCGTCTTCTGCAGCGCCAGGCCGATCAGGCTCAGAACGACAAAGGCGACAGCGACGGTGATGACCTGCAAACGGGCACCCTCATCGAAGAGCATCAGAACCATCAGGGCGATCAGCGCCAGGAACGTCAGCCAGGGCAGCACAGGGTAGCCCCACATGCGTACGGAGAGGCTGCCGTCGCGCTCGAAGGTGGGGCGCAGCTTGATCTCCGACAAAACGATAACCATCCAGATGACCAGCAGCGTGCCGCCGACGGCGTTGAACAGGATCTTGATCAGGTCCTCTGGACCCCACACCTGCAGCGCAACGGAGACGAAAGCGAAGAACAGGGAGCACCACACGGCGCGGTAAGGCACCTTCTGGGCGTTGGTCTTGCGGAACCAGCGCGGCGCGTTGCGTTCCTGGGAGAAGCTGTACATCAGGCGGCTGGTGGCATAGATCTGCGCGTTGAAGGCCGACAGCAGAGCCAGGACGATCACGACCTCCATGATCTCCGCGATGCCCGGGATCTGGGCGAGGGCCAGGATGCGGGTGAACGGAGACTCCTCGGCGGACTCAGCCTCACCCAGGGTGTCGAAGGGCAGCAGAGCGGTGATGAGAAAGACACTGCCCAAGTAGAAAATGGAGATACGCCAGATGACAGCGCGCACTGCGGCGGCGATGGAGTTCGCCGGATCCTTCGACTCTGCGGCGGCGATCGTCACGATCTCGATGCCACCGAAGGCGAAGGCCACAGCCAGCAGGCCTACCGCCATGCCGGAGATGCCGTTGGGGGCGAAGTCAGAGAAGTTGCTCAGGCCAGGGGAGTCGTAGCTGGGGAACAGCCCCAGCAGCAGGCCCGTGCCGATAACCAGGAAGATAATGATAACGGCGACCTTGATGAAGGCGAACCAGTATTCGAACTCGCCGAAGCCCCGCACACCTACCAGGTTCACGATGGTGAATAACACCACGCACACCAGGCCGGGAATCCAGCCTTCCACGCCGAACCACGCGCCCATGATCGCGCCCGCGCCGGTAATCTCGGCGCCCATCACCATGATCAGCATGAACCAGTACAGCCAGCCCAGGGCGAAGCCATTCCAGCGGCCGAAGGCCATCTGGCCGTAGGTGGCGAAGGTGCCGGAGGCCGGGCGGGCGGCGGCGAGCTCGCCGAGCATCTGCATCACGGCGATCACCACGATGCCGGCGACGATATAGGAAAGCAGCACCGCCGGGCCTGCGGCCTGGATGCCTACGCCGGTGCCGAGGAACAGTCCGGCGCCCACAGCTGAGCCCAAGCCCATCATTGTTAGGTGACGAGTCTCTAGGCCGTGCCCCAGCTCGTTAGAGGTGCCTTCCGCGGCACCTGAATCGGAGTTTCGAGTCTTCATACCAGAATTAGAACACAACCGCTCTTGATAAAGTTCAGCATGGGTACTTTTAGCCCCTGTGGCGGGTAGTTTTTCACCCTGCAGAACTCCTGCCTGCCCCCGACGGCGGGCTGCCAGCTGGTCTAGGATCGCAAGCAATGAATACTGCAGAACCTTCAGAATCTTCCAAAACTTCAGCACCTTCCATCGACCTTCTTGCAGGGGCGGTGCCTCTGACCCGCCAGCTCGTTGATATCTACAGCGAGTCGCACCACGAGCAGGAGATCGCCGACGCTGTCGAGCCCGCCCTGCGTGCCATCGAGAACGTAGAGGTCACGCGCCGGGGAAACACCCTGGTCGCGCGCACCCATCGCGACCTTGGGGATCGGGTGGTTCTGGCGGGCCACCTGGATACCGTGCCGCCGGCGGATAACCTGCCCTCGCGCCTGGGGCCGGACCCGGAGACGGGGGAGCAGACCATCTTCGGCCTCGGCTCCGTGGACATGAAGTCGGGCGCAGCCTGCTACGCGCATGCCTTCGCCACTCTGGCGAACTCCCCGGAGCTGGCCTGCGACCTGACGCTGGTGCTCTACGAGGGGGAAGAGGTGGCCACCAAGTACAACGGCCTGAACCACCTGGTGCAGTCCGACCCCGACCTGTTGGAGGGCGATCTGGCGCTGCTGGGCGAGCCGTCCGGGGCGATGATCGAGGCTGGCTGCCAGGGAACCATCCGCGTGAAGGTCACCGCCCTGGGAGCTCGCGCGCACTCCGCTCGCAGCTGGCTCGGCCACAACGCGCTCCACGATCTGGCCCGTGTGCTGGTGCGCGTGGCGGATTATGAGCCGCAGGACGTGGAGATCGACGGCCTGACCTACAAGGAGGGCCTCAACGCGGTCATGGCCGAATCCGGCGTAGCCAACAACACCATTCCCGACGAGGCCTGGGCTTTCATCAACTTCCGCTACGCGCCGCACCGCAGTGTGGACGAGGCTCTGGTGCACCTGTACGAGGTGCTGCAGGTGGGCACGCCCGATCACCCTGCCGAAGGTTTCTCTGTCTTTCTTGATGACGCCGCAGCCGCAGCCGCCCCAGGCTTGAACCAACCCTTCGCGGCGAAGCTTGTGGAGGCCACAGGAGGGCGGGTGCGCCCGAAGTACGGCTGGACCGACGTGGCCCGTTTCACCGAGCTGGGCATCCCCGCCGTGAACTTCGGCCCCGGCGACCCGGGGCTGTGTCACACGCCAGACGAGCGCTGCCCGGTGGCGCAGATCGAAGAGGTCAGTCGCCAGTTGATCCAGTTCCTCTCCCGCTAACGAGCGCCACGAGCCTGCAACCAGTAGCGTGAGAAGCACCAAGAAGTATAAAGATCGACCAGACATTTAAGGCACACGAACGCATGGCTACCAGCGAAAACAACCGAGAATTCCGACTCCGCGGACCGATGCTGCTGCGCGGCAAGAGGCACAACCAGAAGCAGAAGTCCACCACGGACCAGCGACTGCTGGGGGAGCAGGCCAGCATTGATTGGCTGCACACCGATCCGTGGCGCGTGATGCGTATTCAGTCCGAATTCGTCGACGGGTTCGGTGCGCTGGCGAAGATCCCGAAGGCTGTAACGGTGTTCGGATCCGCGCGCGTGAAGCCCGGCCACGAGTACTACGAAAAGGGCCTGGAACTGGGACGGCTGATCAACGAGGCCGGCTACGCGACAATCACCGGTGGCGGGCCAGGCCTGATGGAAGCCCCGAACCGTGGCGCGCAGGAATCCGGCGGCATGTCCATCGGCCTGGGCATCGAGCTCCCCATGGAGCAAGGCATGAACCAGTGGGTGGACCTGGGGCTGAACTTCCGCTACTTTTTCGTGCGCAAGACCATGTTCCTGAAATACTCGCAGGCTTTTATCTGCCTGCCCGGCGGCTACGGCACTCTGGACGAGCTGTTCGAGGCTCTGGTGATGGTGCAGACGGAGAAGATCCGCAAGTTCCCGATAATCCTGATCGGCAAGGAGTTCTGGGGCGGGCTGGTCGACTGGATCCATGACCGGCTGGTCGAGGAAGGCATGATCTCCCCAGAGGACGTGGACCTGTTCCACGTCACCGACGACCCGGCCGAGGCCGTGCGGATCTGCGTGGACGCACACGATAACCACGTGAGGAAGTTGAAGATCCGCCAGGAGGAGCTGGCACTGGAGCAAGAGCGGATCGACGCAGAGCTTGAGCGTTTCGGTGACGAGGCGGAGCTGGCCGAGGGGGCCAAGGAGAAGCCGACGAAGGGGTCGGGAACCAAGTAGAACCTCCGCAGGCCGCCGAAACGAGCCCTTGAGGCGGTAGATTAATAGGTATGTTTTGGTTGTTGTCTCTCGTCGGAGCGTTCCTCGTCGGTGCGCTCCTGGTTTATCTACTCGGTACTGTCTTCGGCCGCGGTGAGGCTCTGCCTCCCGTGACCGCGGGAAACGCAAAGCAACAGCACTGGGAGAACCTGGAGAACGGCCCGCTTACCGCCGAAGGGATCCGGGATGCCGGATTCTCTCTGGAGATTCGCGGTTACAACCAGGCTGAAGTGGACTTCTACATCGACCGGCTCGCTGGACGCATCGGGGAGCTGGAGCAGCAAGTCGGTGGCGCGGCTCACGCTACTAAGAGCCACGCTACAGAAGGACACGCTGTAGAAGACCACGCTGCACAAACAGACATCGCAGAACCCCGTGAACAGGAGCGTTAAGCAATGGCACCGATCCCAAACATTCCCCAGAAAGTGACCCGTGTGACGATCGGCCCGCGCGCGGAGGGGTCCGAAATCATCGAAACCCAGGTGAAGGTTGCACCTGGCGCGAATGCGCCGAGTGAGATTGAGCTGGACGCCACCGGCCAGTGGGTGGCGTGGGTGCCGAACGAGCCGAGCCGCCCGCTGGACCTTAGCGATGGCCGCGAGTTCCTGGAAGACGGTTGGCGGGGCGCCGGCGCCCGGCTGGTGCGTCGCATCGGCAAGGTTGTCGACGGCCACCCCGTGCGCGCAAAGAAGCACATTGTGCAGGTGCACTTGCCGGGGGAGTTCACGCCCGCCAATGTGCGCTCCCTGGTCATCGGACTGATCGTCGGCAACCACAGCTTCGTCACCACCAACAAGCGCAAGCCCGCCCGCGTGCGCGACGTTCACATCGTGCTGCCGGAAGGCTACGAATTCAACGGTTTCGACACTGCCGACTACGTTGCCGCAGTGACCGCAGGTAAAGCCTTGGGCAAGGCGACTTGCCTGTCGTGCGATCTGGCGAACGCGCCTGCCAACGTAAAGTCTCCGGAGTGGCTGGCCACCCGAGCCAAGAAGGCCGTGGAGGATCTGGACAGTGTTAAGGTGCGTCTGCGCGACGCGGGTTGGCTCAAGGACAAGGGCTTCGGTGGCATTCTGGCCGTCGGTGGGGGTTCCTCCCGACCGCCTATGCTGATCGAGCTGGTGTGGGATCCGCAGAAGGTAGATCAGCGCCGCCGCCGTCGCACCGTGGTGCTGGTGGGCAAGGGCGTGACCTTCGATACAGGCGGCATTAGCGTGAAGCCCGCTGCGGGCATGGACACGATGCGTACCGACATGACTGGCGGAGCCAGTGTCATTGCTGCCTTCCGTGCTTTGGCCGAGCAGCAGGTGCCGCGCAAGGTTGTGGCACTGATTCCGACGGCGGAGAACATGATCGATGGAAAGTCTTACCGCCCCGGCGATGTGGTGGAACACTACGGCGGGCTGACCTCCGAAGTGACGAACACCGATGCCGAGGGGCGCATGATCCTGGCCGATGCGGTGAGCTATGGAGCGAAGAAGTACAAGCCCGCCGCCGTGGTGACCGTAGCGACGCTGACGGGGGCCGCCAAGGTGGCGCTGGGCCTGCGCACCGGTGCTGTGTTCTCCGATAACTGGGGTGCGGGCGTCAAGCTCGCCCGTCGCGGCGCTATCGTAGGCGAGCGCTGGTGGCCAATGCCGATGCAGGACTACCTGGAGGAAAACGTAACCTCCAAGATTGCCGACGTGCGTCAAACCCCGAAGGGGCCGGGTGCGACCACCGCTGCGATGTTCCTGCGCCGTTTCACCCGTGGCGTACCGCTGATCCACCTGGATATCGCCGGCCCGGGGCGCGCGGAATCCACCTACGACGAAGTCACACCGGTGGGTACGGGCTTCGGCGCGCGCACGCTGGTGCAGTGGTTGATGCACTAGTTGGTTGATGCGCTAGTTCCAGTGGCGCATTAAGCTGCCCGCGGATACACGCCTGCCCGATATACATTTCGAGCAGTGGACGGTTTACGATGGGGTGGTCGTTTATTAGCTCCCGCCCGCGGGAGACTCGCAAAATTTTTCAGGAAGGAATCCGTTCGTGCTTGCAGATGTCATTGACCTCCTTGCCGACCCCGTAGACGGTTCGCGCTTGAGCGCCGGTGATGACGAGTGGCGCACTCTGGTTTCCGAATCCGGCCACAGCTATGACGTCGCGCGGCAGGGGTATGTGACTCTGGCGGGAGGCTCCGGCCTGCGTTACTCGGGCGACGATGCGTCGATGATTGACGCTCGCGAGACCTTCCTGTCCGGCGGGCACTTCGCCCCCTTCGTGGAGGCCGTGACCGCCAACGTTGAGAATGTGCTGGATGACGGCAATGTTGCTGCTGAGCACGCCCCGTCTATCGTGGAGATCGGCGCTGGTACGGGTTACTACCTGGCGCACACCCTCGACACGATCGAGCGCTCCCGCGGCGTAGGCATCGACGTGTCTACTGCGGCGGCGAAGCGCCTGGCCACGTCGCACTCTCGGGTCGGGGCTGTCGTGGCCGACGCCTGGTCGCGCCTCCCGATTCTTTCGGAAAGTGTTGACGCCATCATGGTTGTCTTCGCACCGCGTAATGCGGCAGAGTTTGCCCGCATCCTTACGCCGGAGGGACAGGTGGTTGTCCTGACCGCGGACGTCGGCCACCTGGGTGAGCTGCGTGAACCGCTGGGCATTCTGGATGTGGAGGAAGGCAAGGTGGAGCGGATGATCAACCAGGCTTCCGGCCACCTGGTGCCGGTAGGGGAGCCGGAGCACATTGAGTTCCCGATGCAGCTGGATCAGGCTTCCATCGCTGCGCAGATCGGCATGAGCCCCTCGGCGCGTCACATCCACCCGGATGTCTTGCAGGAGCGCATCGCTGCGCTGCCGGAGACCATGGAGGTCACGGCCCGCGCAGCCATCACGCGCCTGGCGAAGGCTAACCGCTAGCGCCGCGCTAGCCTCGCGCTACCGAGTGGCCGCTAGTCCTCGTCGAGGATTCCCTCGGCCACGTCGCGATCCGCGATGAGGGCCTCGGCCATGTAGCGCTCCTGCTCCTCCGGAGAGGTCAGGCCCGCCTGCATACGCATCAGGTGTCGGCCGGCGGTCTGCATGGAGGAGATGATCTTTGCCCCGCCCGTAGCGCGCACGTCGATGTCGGAGATCTGTGAGTGTGCCGGAATTGCGCTGGTGAGCGTCACCGCGCCACCGTCGGCGAAGATCTCACACACCGGACCGTCGAGGAAGATCGTCAGCGTATCCGAATCCGCATCCTTCAGCGGGGCGGTGCGAGTGTCCACGCCCAGGCGGGTGATGGAGACAGCGTCGTTGGTGTAGCTGATGGTTGCGATGACCTGCCCGGAATCGTCCGTCACGTCGACGTCGACACTGCCCTCGGTCGCATCCAGCTGGGCGGTCCAGAGGAATGCATAGTCAGAGAACGTGCGCACGGCGGTCGGGGCGCCGACGATGTCCTGGAAAAGCTCGCCGTCCACCAGCGTGAGGTAACGCGGTGCCGACAGGCAGTTCGCCCACTGCCCATCCAGCGAAGGGTGGGCACCCACCAGGCCGAACATCACCGGGGTGGAGTGGTCGATCACGCGGGGGCGCGTGAAGTCGTGGCCGAAGTCGATGACGGTGTACGAGCTGGTCAGGCTGAACGACGTGCCGCTGAGGTTGCCGACGATGTAGCCCGCGACCTCATCGGATTCTCCAGCGTCGCCGGGGAAGGTCACGAACAGGATATCGCGGCGGACGGAAGAGTCGGCGTCCACCATAGAAACAATGCGCGGCGCGAACGGGCGGCCGGGGCGCAGGGCTGCCTCGGCGGGCAGCTCGATGGGCCCCAGAACGCGCCAGTGCTGGCGGTCGGCGGAGCGCAGGACGACGATCTGCGCGTCCTTGTCGCCGGTGAGGGAGAGGGCGACCATGAGCCATTCCTCGTCGGGGTTGGCGGGATCGTCGTGGCGAATCACGCAGGGGGTCACCAGATTTTCCACTGGGAAGGCGGAATCGTCGATCTCGATGGGGCCCAGGCGACGGACGTGGGGATCTGGCAGGCTCGGATCGTCCGAAACCTCCGTGGCCTCCATCAAGTTCGGGATTTCCGCGCGCTCGATAGTGAAGGTGCGCGGGCCGCGCTGACCGTGGGGGATGTCCGCTGCCAGAGCCTGGTCTGTGGATGCCTCGTCCGTGGCGCGGGTGGTGACGAAGAACAGCTCAGCGCCCAGCCCCATCGGAACCGCCGCGCCGGCGAGGACGTCCACCTCGGCGCCGCTGGAGACATTGTTGCCGGCATCTTGAGCAGCATCGCCCTGCGCGGGGAGCCCCCGGTTCGGAACTACGACGTCGTCGCAGATGTCCCAGTCGTACGTAGCCTCCGAGGCCACCTGGTGCGCCCAGCGCGACCCCTCGGCAGCGCGGGGGCGGAACTGGTGGAAAACATGCAGGGCGTGGCCTGTGAAGACGGCGCCTGCGGGGGCTTCCAGCACCCCCGTTTCTGCGGTGACGTGCAGTTCCGGGCGGTGCTTATGGGAGGAAGAGTGCATGCTCCCATTCATACCAGCGGATTCTGTTTAAAGCAGGGACCTGTAAACGTCCACGGTCTGCTCGGCGATGGTGGCCCAACTGAAGGTCGTTACCGCGCGCTGACGGCCGGCCTCACCGAAGGCTCGCACCTTCTGCTGATCCGCTACGAGCGCATTCGTCGCGTCGGCCAGTCCACGTTCGAAGGTCTCCGCGTCGTTCTCGTCGTAGTGAACCAGGGTGCCGGTCTCGCCGTCGACGACGACCTCCGGAATGCCGCCCACGTCGGAGGCCACAACAGCCGTGCCGCACGCCATGGCCTCTAGGTTTACGATGCCCAGCGGTTCGTAGATGGAGGGGCACAGGAAGACATCCGAGGCCGACAGGATCTCCTGCAGGTTCGGCTTCTCCATCATTTCCTTCACCCAGTACACGCCGTCGCGCTCCGCCTGCAGCTTTTCAACCAGCGCGGTGACCTCGGCCTCGATCTCCGGGGTATCCGGCGCGCCGGCGCACAGGACAACCTGGATCTCTGGATCGAGGTGAGCGACCGCCTTGAGCAGGTGGGGCACGCCCTTTTGTCGCGTGATGCGTCCGACGAAGGAGACGATGGGGCGGTTGGGGTCGACGCCCAATTCCGTGAGTACGGATCGATTGCCAGCCTCCACGGCCGCCTCGAAGGTTGGGCGGGGTTGCCACAGCTCGGAGTCGATACCGTTGAGCACGACGTGGATGCGATCCGGATCGATGGCCGGGTATGCGTCGAGGATGGATTCCTTCATCTTGGCGGACACGGCGATGACAGCATCCGCGTTCTCCATCGCGTTCTTTTCCGACCAGGAGGAGACGTCGTATCCGCCGCCGAGCTGCTCGCGCTTCCACGGGCGGTGCGGCTCCAGGGAATGCGCGGTGGCCACGTGGGGGATGCCGTTTAGCAGGCCGCCGACGTGGCCTCCCAGGCCGGTGTACCAGGTGTGGGAGTGGACAACTTCGGCATCACCCAGAGAGTTCGCCATGCGCAGGCCGGTGGAGAGGGTCTTGATGGAACCGTTGGCCTCGGCAAGCTCCGAATCTACGCCGTGGACGTAGACATCCTGCTCCTCGCGCGGCCTACCCATGCAGTGCACGTCCACGTGCTCGAGCTTCCGCATGTAACGAACCAACTCGGTGACGTGCACGCCGGCACCACCGTAGATCTCTGGGGGATATTCCTTTGTCAGCATGGCGATACGCATGCCTCCAGATTAACCGCGCGGGCCACTACGTGTCCTGGCAACCAAACGGGCTGTTCATCGCGGATAACTAATTAGGGGGCACCGGGTGGTTACCCGATTGGCTGCTTGGCAAGCAAAAGTAAAGCTGTGTCGCTAGGTTGGAAAGTGTGAAGAGCAGATCAAACGTCTTGTCCATTGTCCTTGCCGGTGGCGAGGGGAAGCGCCTTTACCCTTTCACCGCTGACCGCGCTAAGCCCGCCGTTCCCTTCGGCGGTAACTATCGCCTGATCGACTTCGTGCTATCCAACCTGGTCAACGCCGGTTACTACAAGATCTGCGTATTGACCCAGTACAAGTCCCACTCCCTTGACCGTCACATCTCCCAGTCGTGGCAGCTGTCCGGCCTGACCGGCCAATACATCACCCCGGTCCCGGCACAGCAGCGTCTTGGCAAGCGCTGGTTCACCGGTTCTGCGGACGCAATTCTGCAGTCCCTCAACCTGGTGTACGACGAGCAGCCGGATTACATCATCGTGTTCGGTGCGGACCACGTCTACCGCATGGATCCGGAGCAGATGGTGCAGGAGCACATCAACAGCGGTGCTGGAGTGACCGTCGCTGGTCTGCGCGTTCCGCGTCACGAAGCAACGGCGTTCGGCGTGATCCAGGCCGACGATAACAACAAGATCGAGCAGTTCCTGGAGAAGCCCGCGGAGCCGCCGAGCGTGCCGGACGACCCAGAGGTCTCCTTTGCCTCCATGGGTAACTACGTCTTCACCGCGCAGACGCTGATTGACGCGCTGAAGGAGGACTCCGAGGATGAGAACTCCAACCACGACATGGGCGGCGACATCATCCCGCGCCTGGTCGACCGCGGGGAAGCATACGTCTACGACTTCTCCAACAACTACGTGCCGGGTGAGACCGAGCGCGACAAGGGCTATTGGCGCGATGTGGGTACCGTTGATGCGTTCTACGAGGCTCACATGGACCTGATCAGCGTGCACCCGGTGTTTAACCTGTACAACCAGCAGTGGCCGATCCACACCGCGGAGACGGGTAACCTCCCGCCCGCGAAATTCGTCAAGGGCGGCATTGCTCAGTCCTCGATGGTTTCGGCGGGTTGCATCATTTCCGCCGGTACGGTGCGCAACTCTGTTCTGAGCGAGAACGTGATTGTGGAAGAGGGCGCCTCTGTCGAAGGCTGTGTGATCATGCCGGGCGTACGCATCGGCCGTGGAGCAGTCGTGCGCCACGCGATCATCGACAAGAACGTTCAGGTTTCCGCGGGCGAGATTATCGGCGTGGACCGCGCTCGGGATCAGGATCGCTTCACCATCTCTAAGGGCGGCGTGGTCTGCATCGGCAAGAACGTGGTCGTCTAGCGCTGTTTTCTAGCGCGGTCGTAAAAGGCGAACCGCACCGGGAAGAACTGCGCCAGGAAGAATCCCTGCACCCTTCAGATTGGGCGCGGGGATTTCTTGTTAGCTGGTCTTGGTGATCAGGGTGGCACCGGCGCCGAGGGGGAGGCGGGAGATCTTGGCGTTGTTCAGCTCGCGGAAGAACTGATCTGCCTCGCGGGCGCGCACAGTCTGCCGGTCGGTGTGGCTTTCGTCGCCGACCAGGCCGTCCATCAGGCTATCCAGCAGGATCAGCACGCCACCGGTGCGCAGGGCGGGGAGCGTGGATTCCACGATGGCCGTGAATTCCTCCGTGGCTGCCTCTGCGACAGCGATGTCGTAGCTATCGTTCGCCAGTCGGCGAATAACATCCAGCGGTGCGCTGGGGAGGAATCGGAAGGTATTCGGGCGCTGGCCTGCGTTGGCAAAAGCCTGCTTGGCCAGCTGCTGGTGCTGCACCTCCGGTTCGATGCAGGTCAGGTGGCCTTCCACCTGGGCTGCGCTCAGCCCCTTAAACAGGTGCAGGCCAATCACACCGCTGGCGGGGGAAACAATAATGCCGGTGGGGGTGTGCCCCTGGGCGGCGGCGTTCGCGCCAGCGCGGGTGGCGATGAACTCCAAGAACTCGGCAGTCATCGCATCGGGGGTGAGCAGACCGAACTCTTCCGCGGCCTCGACGGCAGCGGTGGTCACCTCGTCCGGCTCGGTGGTCGCCCGGACGTACTCACGGATGGCCTCAATGGGGGAAGATGATGCAGCATTCACGCTTCCACACGATAGGCCAGGAATGCGTCGATGTTTTGCTTGCCCTCGGCATGTCAGACGGTGGCGTCAAAAATAGAAAAGAGAGTAAACAGAAGTGACCGAAGTGACGAACTTTCTTTGCTCCCCCGATAGGGGTAAAAACCTCACAGGAAACTGCCAGGTGAGTAGCACAACATTTTGAGGACGACTAGCCATAATTATGGTCATGAACGCAGACCAGAACCCCGTTCCGCGAACCACCGCCGAGTTCGACGCAGGGACGGGTGAGCTTCCGACCTGGGGGGAACTGGTCGCGGAGCACGCCGACAGTGTGTACCGCCTGGCCTACCGGCTCGCGGGTAACCAGCAAGATGCAGAAGACCTCACGCAGGATACGTTTATGCGTGTCTTCCGCAGCCTGAAGAGCTACCAGCCGGGCACCTTTGAAGGCTGGCTGCACCGCATCACCACCAACCTGTTCCTAGACATGGTCCGGCGCCGCGCGAAGATCCGCATGGAGGCGCTGCCGGAGGATTACGACCGCATCGAAGGCGGCATCGCCGACCCCGCGGCCACGTTCGAGCTCAACAACCTCGACCCGGCGCTGGAGCAGGCGCTGGATCAGCTGGCTCCCGAATACCGCGTGGCGGTCGTCCTGTGCGACGGGCTGGGCATGAGCTACGACGAGATTTCCCAGACCCTCGGCATCAAGATGGGCACCGTCCGCTCCCGCATCCACCGCGCCCGCGCGCAACTTCGGGGTAACCTGGAGCGTAACCAAGGCGAACTGGTTTTCACCGGCCAGGCCTAGCTCGGTCTAGGTCTGGCTTAGCTGCTACCGGCAGCTAAGAAACGTTGAACGCAACCGCAACTGGGACATGCAGAAAGGCAGGTAGGGCACGTGACATCTTTCGTAGAGAATTTTCCGGGGGAGCTGTCCGTAGACCACCTGTCCACCGAAGCCATCGCCGCACTGGTTGATGGGGAGCTATCCCGCCGCGCCGAACACCGCGCAAAGATCCACCTGGTGCACTGCGAAACCTGCCGTGCGGAGGTGCGCGCTCAACGCAGCGCAGCGCACCGCCTGCGGGAGCACGCCTCGGCGGTGCACACCCCCGGCGGACTGATGGAAAAGCTGCAGCGCATTCCGGATGAGTGCGACGAAGACGAGGCCCCGCATCGCTTCTCTGTCGATGGCTGCCGCCGCCCCGAAACTCTCGTCGACCGCGTAGATCTGCTGCTGCGGAAGCTCTCCTTCCTCGGCAAGTAAAGTGAAAGTCTCTACGGAGTAAGTTAGGTTAGACAGGTGTTTTCCAATGTAGGTTGGGGCGAAGTCCTCGTACTCTTGATCGTTGCGCTGTTTCTAATCGGCCCGGAGCGCCTGCCGGGGCTCATCAAGGAAGCCCGCGCGATGTTGCTGGCGGTGCGTAAGGCCGTATCGCAGGCAAAGGAACAGATCGACGGGGAGCTGGGGGAGGACTTCCGGGAGTTTTCCAAGCCGCTGCAAGAGCTCAACTCGGTGCGCCAGATGGGCGCGAAGGGCTTCATCACCAAGACGCTTCTGGATGACGACGATAGCTTCCTGACCTCCTTCAACGAGACGAAGCAGGATGTGAAGGACACCGTCGATACGGTGCGCAAGCCGAACCTGCGCGAGTCCCTTAAGGCCGACAAGAACAAGAGTTCCGCGCAGTCCCAGCCCGCCCCTGCCAGTGGTAGTGCGGACAACGGCGGGATTGCTGTGACCCAGCAGTCCAACGCAGGAGAGTCCCGCTCCGGCCTCGATTCCCCAGTCGCCGATGCCGCCGAGCAGCTGACGGGGGATGCGGGGAACACGGATTCTGCTAAAGAAAAGCCCTCCGCACCCGGCTACGGGTGGGAGGACGTGACCTAAGGCTCTTTGTTTAGGCGCTGTGCCTGTTTCGCCTGTTTCGTTTATTTCTTTGTGACGCCGAGGTTCAGCGACTTACCTGCCAGCGAACTGCGGCGCACCGCCAGCTGATCGGCGATTCCGCCGAAGGCGATGGCGGCCGGCGAGTTCGGCTCGGACAGCACAATTGGGTTGCCCAGGTCGCCGCCGACGCGCAGGTTCGGATCCAGCGGGATCTGGCCCATCAGTGGCACCTTGGCGCCGGTGATCTGGGAAAGGCGATCAGCGACGAACTGGCCGCCACCGGAGCCGAATACCTCCATGCGGGAGCCGTCCGGCATGTCCATCCAGCTCATGTTCTCGATCACGCCGCCGATGCGCTGGCGGGTCTGCTGGGAAATCGAGCCGGCACGCTCTGCAACCTCCGCGGCGGCGGCCTGCGGGGTGGTGACGATCAGCAGCTCGGCATTCGGCACCAGCTGTGCCACCGAGATCGCCACGTCGCCGGTGCCCGGCGGCAGGTCCAGCAGCAGGATGTCCAGGTCGCCCCAGAAGACGTCGGCCAGGAACTGCTGGATCGCGCGGTGCAGCATCGGGCCACGCCACACGACGGGGGAGTTATCGCCGATGAAGTGGCCGATGGAGATCAGTTTCACGCCGTGCGCCTGCAGCGGCATGATCATTTCGTCTACCTGGTGTGGCTTATCCGTGGAGCCCATGAGGCCGGGGACGGAGTGGCCGTAAATGTCGGCGTCGATCACGCCGACCTTGAGGCCGCGCTTCTGCAAAGCGACGGCGAGGTTTACGGTCACGCTGGACTTGCCCACGCCGCCCTTACCGGAGGCGACTGCAAATACTCGGGTGGTGGAATCGGCCTGGGCGAAGGGGATCACCGGGTCGGCCGAGTCTCCGCGCACCATCTGGCGGATATTTCGGCGCTGCTCGTCGCTCATCACGTCGGTGGTGACCGTGACGTTTTCCACGCCTTCGACGGAAGCCGCGGCCTCGCGCGTCTTCTCCGTCAGGTGGTTCTTCATCGGGCAGCCGGCGATCGTCAGGTAGATCTCCACGGCGACATCACTACCGTTGATGTCGATGGACTTCACCATGCCGAGATCCGTGATCGTGCGGTTTAGTTCAGGATCCTCTACGCGGGATAGCGCGCTGCGTACAGCGGATTCAGTGACTTGGGACATGATGGGTTTCAGTCTATCGAACGACCGGCGAGACGCTAATTTGGCCTCGCCTGCGGGTGCCGGGGTTAGTCCCCGCGCGCATCCCCGCGGGCTTCTTCATCGCGGCGGGAGTCGTTGATCTTGTCGTCGATGCGCTGCAGGATGTCGTTGAGCTCCTCCAGCTCGCGGCGCAGATAATCGCGCGTGACGGTCTCGCCCACGGCAATGCGCACGCTGGCGACCTCGCGGGCCAGGAACTCCGTATCGGCCTTGGTCTCCGCGGCGCGCCGGCGGTCCTCATCCAGGCTGACGCGGTCACGGTCATCTTGGCGGTTTTGCGCCAACAGGATCAGCGGCGCGGCGTAGGCCGCCTGAGTGGAGAAGGCGAGGTTCAGCAGGATGAACGGGTAGGGATCCCAGTTCCACCACATGCCGCCCAGGTTCAGGGCGATCCAGGCGACCACGATGACGGTCTGATAGAAGAGGTACTTGCCGGTTCCCAGAAAGCGGGCGATGTTCTCGGCTACCCGGCCCACTCCATCGCCATCCAGGTTGAACTTCTTCTTCTGGCGAGTGGCATCGGTTGGTGTATCGAGATCCGCGCGGGAAAACTTGCGAGCCATAGTGTGCCTATACCTCCTTCACTTCTGAGTTGGCCGGTGTTGCTGACGGTGTTGACACTGCCGACGTCGCCGACGTCGCCGACGCTGTCGGAGAATCCACACGCCAGTCTTCCTCACGCCAGTCCTCTGGCAGCATGTGGTCCAGCAGGTCATCGACGCTCACGGCTCCCAGCAGGTGCTGGTCGTGGTCCAGCACTGGGCCGCACACCAGGTTGTATGTCGCAAAGTAGCGCGCCGCGGTCTCCTGACTATCTTCGGCGAACAACGCCGGCAGCTCCAGATCCAGGATGCCGCCGATCAGGGAGGACGGGGGTTCGCGCAGCAACTTCTGTAGGTGGACACAGCCCAGATACTTGCCTGTCGGGGTGGCCTGGGGAGGCCGCACAACAAAGATCAGGGAGGACAGGGATGTCGGCAACTCTGGGTTGCGCGCGTGGGCGAGAGCTTCGGCGACGGTGGCCTGGGGCGTCAAAATGATCGGCTCGGGCGTCATCAACGCACCCACAGTTTCGGGCGAGAAGTCCATGAGACGACGGACGGGCTCCGACTCCTCGGGATCCATCAGCTCCAGCAGGACGTCCGAGGTGTCCTCCGGCAGCTCGGCCAGAATATCGGCGGCATCGTCCGGATCCATCTCCTCCAGGACGTCCGCGGCGCGCTCGATGTTCAGGTGTTCAAGAATCGCCGCCTGATCGTCGTCCGGCATCTCCGCCAGCACGTCCGCCAGACGCTCATCGTCCAGCTCGGAGGCGATCTTGTTGCGTCGCGCATCGTCCATCTCCACCAGGGCGTTCGCCACGTCGGCGTTACGCATTTGTTGGAACGAGGCGATCAGCTCCGCATCCTGGTTCACCGCGCCCGTGCCCGAGGCGTGGAGACCCTGGATGTGTTCGATAGGGATGACGTCGATTGACGTCTTGCGACCCAGGCGGCTGCGCTGAGTCACTGCCAGATTGCGGATTTTCCATTCACGGCGACGGCTACGGGTGAGCTCTACGTCCGTGATCTCCACGGCCTTGCCATGCAGTTCCTCGTGTGCTGGATCGTCCGTGTGCACCTTTGAACCAATGAGGTCCTCGAAGATCGTCAGCTCTGCAGAGCGGGACTTAAAGGGCCGCAGGTTCACGGAACTCGACGTGGTGGTGATGTCCGTGCCGGTGATCGTTGCGATGCGGAGCATCGGGAGGAAGATCTTGCGTTTGTTCGCAATCTCCACCACCAAGCCCAAGGCAGTCGCATTGTCGCCGTGGATGGTGATGACGACATCGCGGACACGGCCGACGGACTCGCCGTCTGGCCCCAGAACAACAAGGCCAGCCAAACGTCCTGCATAAACACGACTAGTACTCATGGGTACTTAGGTTACTTCATAGCCCCTTCGGGGTAGAATGTGGCGAGTTAGAAGGCGTTTGGATAGCGTACAGCGAACAAAGGGGCACGAGAGAGATGCGAATGCTGGGCGGGCGAAACGTGGCGTCAATAATCGCGACAGCAACCTGCCTGGCAGCCATCGGCGGCTTGACGGCCTGTGCCGAAGAACAGCCCGAGCCCTTCCTGATTGGGGTGCCGGAGAAGTCAGTAGACGACGCACCTATGCCCGAGCGCTACGCCGATGCTTTCGCGCGCTACCTGGTGCGAGAGCTCAATGAAGAGGATCGCAAGGGGGAGCGAGAGCTGGTGCCGGCGGATCAGCGGGTTCGGCAGCTGCGCACCGGGGAGATCAACGTTACCTTCGGCTGTACGGGGGAGCTGCTGGACCTACTAGACCGCAACCGGGCGAAGGAGCTGCGGCAGGAACTGAAGAAGGCAGGCAGCGGGGAAGGCGTCGGCGGGGAAGAGGTGGATGAGAAAGCCCTCGTCTACGACGAACTGCTGAGTTCCCTGCCGCAGGAGGTTGGCGCGAGTTTGCCCGGGGATGCCACCCCCTGCTCGGATAGTTCGCTACCGCAAAACGCAGTGGTGCTGTACGCGAAGCGGGTGGTCGGGCGCGATGAAATCCGACAGTTGAACTCCGTCACGCAGGGGACGTCGATGGAGATGCTCGGGGCCTAGGAGCAGCCGCTGCCTGTGGCTGTATGAGGCGCGCAGCGCGAAAGAGCCCGCCACGTGAACCTTGGAGGTTCGTGGCGGGCTCTTGGGCTTGCTTGGGCGCTAGCGCGGGGCTAACGCCTGGCGGGGGAGCGCTTTACTCGAAAGCTTCCTCCAGCAGCTGCTTCTGCTCCAGCTGGTGCACCTTCGCAACACCGGTTGCGGTGGAGGACTGTGCACGGCGGGACACGCGCTTCATCTTGATACCCGGGATGTGCTCCGGCAGCTGCAGAGCCAGGAACGGCCACGGGCCTTGGTTGGCCGGCTCGTCCTGAACCCAGCGCACCTCGGCGTTCGGGTAGTTATCCAGCGCATCCTGGATGCGGTTGAACGGAATCGGGTGCAGCATCTCCACGCGAACGATGGCGACATCGTCGCGGCCGTCTGCCTGACGCTTCTTCTCCAGATCCCAGTAGATCTTGCCCGAGCACATCAGGACGGTCTTGACGTTCTCGTTCTTGCCGTTCTGGTTCGGATCGTCGATCACGGACTGGAACTTCTTCACCTCGGTGAAGTCCTCCACGGAGGAAACAGCCATCTTGTTGCGCAGCATCGACTTCGGGGTGAAGACGACCAGCGGGCGCTTCAGGGAGCCCAGAGCGTGGCGGCGCAGCAGGTGGAAGTAGTTCGCCGGGGTGGACGGCTGGGCGATGGTCCAGGAGCCCTCAGCGGACATCTGCAGGAAACGCTCGATGCGGGCGGAGGAGTGGTCCGGACCCTGGCCCTCGTAGCCGTGCGGCAGCAGCAGTACCAGGGAGGAAACCTGACCCCACTTGGCCTCGCCGGAGGAGACGTACTCGTCGATGATGGTCTGGGCGCCGTTGGCGAAGTCGCCGAACTGAGCCTCCCAAGCCACCAGGGCATCCGGGTTACCCACCGAGTAGCCGTACTCGAAGCCCATGCCCGCGTACTCGGTCAGAGCGGAATTGTAGGCCTCGAAGCCGCCGCCCTTACCGGATTCGCGTGCGAGCTCCTCCAGCGGGCTGTAGCGGTCGTGGTCGTCGTGGTCGAAGAGGATGGCGTGGCGCTGGGTGAAGGTACCGCGCAGGGAATCCTCACCAACCAGGCGCACCAGTTTGCCACCGTCAACCAGGGAGCCGAAGGCCAGCAGCTCGGCGAAGCCCCAGTCGATCTTGCCGTTGCGGGACATTTCTTTGCGGCGCTTGATCACCGGCTTTACGCGCGGGTGCGGGGTGATGTGATCAGGAACATCGGCAAACAGGTCGCCGATGTGCTCGATGAGCTCGCGATCCACAGAGGTATCCAGGCCACGCGGCAGCTCCTGGGAACCGGTAATGCCGCTCTGCTCCTTCGGCTTGGCGCCCTTCTCGGCCTCGCGTACCTGGGTGAACACGGTCTCCAGCTGCTCGTGGAAGTCGCGCTGGACGCGCTCGATGTCTTCCTCGGTCAGGTCGCCGCGGCCCAGCAGGGTCTCGGTGTACTGATCACGGGAGCTCTTCGTATCACCAATCAGCTTGTACATCAGCGGCTGGGTCATTGACGGATCGTCGGCCTCGTTGTGGCCGCGACGGCGGTAGGTAACCAGGTCGATGAATACGTCCTTGCCGAAGCGGTTGCGGTAATCCACAGCCAGGTGTGCCACCCATACGACTGCCTCTGGGTCGTCGCCGTTGACGTGGAATACCGGGCTGTCGAAGCCCTTCGCCAGGTCGGTGGCGTAGTGGGTGGAACGACCGGCATCCGGGGTGGTGGTGAAGCCGATCTGGTTGTTCACGATGATGTGGACGGTACCGCCGACCTCGTAGGCCTCCAGGCGAGCCAGGTTGATGGTCTCCTGCACAATGCCCAGGCCGGTGAAGGCAGCGTCGCCGTGCAGCAGCAGCGGCATGACGGTGTGCTTCTCGTGCAGCTGATCCTGCTTGGCGCGGGCAATGCCCTCCATGACCGGGTTCACGGCCTCCAGGTGGGAGGGGTTGGCGGCCAGGTAGATGTCGATCTCGTTGTCGCCGAACATCTGGTGGTAGTGGCCCTCTTGGCCCAGGTGGTACTTCACGTCGCCGGAACCGCCAGCAGCGCCCGGATCGATGTTGCCCTCGAACTCGGTGAAGATCTGTGCGTAGGGCTTGCCCACGATGTTGGCCAGCACGTTCAGGCGGCCACGGTGCGGCATGCCGATGATGACCTCGTCCAGAGCTGCGTCGGCAGCGCGGTCGATGGCAGCGTCCATCATCGGGATCAGGGTCTCGGCGCCCTCCAGGGAGAAGCGCTTCTGGCCGACGTACTTGGTCTGCAGGAAGTTCTCGAAAGCCTCGGCGGAGTTCAACTTCTGCAGGATGTACTTCTGCTGTGCCGGGCTGAATCCCTCCTGGCCAGCCTCGATGCGATCCTGCAGCCAGGTGCGCTCTTCGGCGTCCAGAATGTGGGTGTACTCCGAGCCAACCTTGAGGGTGTAGGCCTTGCGCAGGTGGGCAAGAACCTCACGCAGCGTCATGGTCTCGCGGCCAGCGAAACCACCGACGTGGAAGGTGCGGTCGAAGTCCCAGAGGGTCAGGCCGTGGGACTCGATGTCCAGGTCGGAGTGATCCGGGATAGGCAGACCCGGCTGAGTCCACTGCAGCGGGTTGATGTTAGCGATCAGGTGGCCACGGGAGCGGTAGGCCTCGATCAGCTGCATCACGCGGGTGGATTTATCCACGCCGATGTTCGGCAGATCCTGGCTCCAACGGGTCGGGGCGTAGGGCACGCGCATGGCGTGGAAGATCTCGTCCCAGAACTCGTCGTTGATCAGCAGGCGGCTCATCGTGCGCAGGAACTCACCGGACTCCGCACCCTGGATGATGCGGTGGTCGTAGGTGGAGGTGATGGTTACCAGTTTGCCGATGCCCATCTCGCCCAGGCGATCCTCGGATGCGCCCGCGAACTCGGCGGGGTAGTCCATGGAGCCCACGCCGATGATGGCGCCCTGGCCCTTGGTCAGGCGTGGCACGGAGTGGCGGGTGCCGATGCCGCCTGGGTTGGTCAGAGAGATGGTCACGCCGGTGAAGTCGTCCATCGTCAGCTTGCCTTCGCGGCCGCGGTGGACAACGTCCTCGTACTTCTCGATGAACTCGCCGAAGGACATCTTCTCGGCTTCCTTGATGGCAGCAACCACCAGGGAACGCTGACCGTTCTTGCCCACCATGTCGATGGCCAGACCTAGGTTGATGTGCTCCGGGGTAACGAGGGTCGGCTTGCCGTCGACAACCTCGTAGGAGTTGTTCATATCCGGGTGGGCCTTGACGGCCTGCACCAGGGCGTAACCGATGATGTGAGTAAAGCTAATCTTGCCGCCGCCGCGCGCACGCAGGGTCTCGTTGACCATCGCACGGTTTTCGAACATCAGCTTCGCCGGCATATCGCGCACGGACGTAGCCGTCGGGATTTCCAGGGAAGCGTCCATGTTCTTAACTACGGCCCTTGCGGCGCCCCTAATGGGGAACTCGCCAGGCTCCGGTGCCTCCACCGGCTGCTTCGGAGCAGGCGGGGCGGTGCGCTTCGGGGTGGGCTTAACGCTGCTGTCCTGGTTCTGGGATGCAGAACCCTTAGGCTGCTTGCCACCCGCCGTCGTATCCCGGTTGGGGGTGACGGTGTTCTTAGTGGAGCTTTGGCCGCCCGTGGTCTTCTGTGCTCCGTCGCCCGCCGCAGCCTGGGTGTTGCCCGACGAACTTACCGGAGAGGAATTTTTCTCAAAGTAATCGCGCCATTCAGCGTCGACGGACTTTGGGTCTTCCTTGTACTGCTGGTACATCAAATCGACCAGCCACTCGTTTTGACCGAAATTTGCGCTGCTCACAGCAGGTCCTCGCCTCTTTCCTTTATGACTTTAAGTCTCGCCGTTCCACCCTACTACAAACCCTTTGGTGGCCTTAGGGCGGCATTCCACAATTCGGCATATGGTCCGCCGTTTTGTAGTAGGTTGTTATGCTCACCAATTTCGACGATTCGGCCGTGATCCATCACCACGATTGTGTCGGCCCGGGCAGCGGTGCGCAGCCGGTGCGCGACGATGAGCGCGGTGCGGTTGCGAGTCACGCGATTGATTGCCTTGACGATCTGAACTTCCTCCTCGTCGCTGATGTTGGCCGTCGCCTCGTCCAACAACATGATGGTCGGCCGAATGTATTCCGCCCTTGCTAGCGCGATCATGTGTTTTTGCCCGGCGGAGAGCGTGCTCGTTCCGGGGGAGATGCGGGCGCTCAGCCCACCGGGGATCGTCTGCAGAATTCTCTCGCCGCCGATTCGCTTGACCGCCGCCTGCACCTCCGCCAGGTTGGTGTGGTTTGCGTCGTCTGCGCCGTAAGCGATGTTCTCGGCCACGGTTCCGGCAAATAGATGCGGTTCCTGCGGCACGGTGCCGATACAGCGCCGCCAGCCGCGCACGTCGAAGGTTCGGATGTCCGTTCCATCCGCCCGCACGGTTCCCTCCGTAGGGTCCATGAATCGGTTTACTATCCGCAGGAGAGTGCTCTTGCCAGCGCCCGTTGCGCCGACCACCGCCGTGGTGCCGCGGAAGGTGTGGTCGATGTCTAAGGTTGGCTCGCCGGCTTCACTGTGTTCGCCGTGTTCGCCGTGTTTATTGTTTCTGTATTTATATATGACGCCCTCACACCGAATCGCCGGGCCTTTCACAAAGGTCGGTACTTCTGCGTTGCCTGGTGAGGTGATGGCCGGGCGTTCGTTAAGCAGTTCGCGGATTCGGGAGACGCTCACGCTGGCTTGCTGGAACTGATCGAACACCTGGGAGAGCTGTTGGATCGGGCCGAAGAGCATCGTCAGGTAGAGGCTGAATGCGACCAGCGCGCCCTCGGTGGTCTGGCCACTGGCAATGAGGGCTCCGCCGGTGCTGAGTATCGCGGCCTGCGCGAGCTGGGTGAGCAGGTTAATGCCGGGGAAGTACAGACTCACCGCCGTTTGAGAGTGGGTGCGCAGGCGAAGGTATTCGCGGGATTCGTTTTCCAGGCGGGTCTGCAGTGCCGCACCGTAGCCGAAGGCCTGGCCAGTGGGCAGCCCCATGAGGGCTTCCTGGAACGTTGAATTGACCTGGCTGATCTGACTCCTGGCGCGGGTATAGAGGCGGCGGGAAATTATGCGGAACATCACCGTCGCCACCACGATCACCGGTAGGAACAGCGCGACTATTCCGGCCAGGGTCAGGTCAGTGCTAATAAGCATTCCGAGGATGCCAAGAGCCAGGGTGGCCGACACGATCGTTTGGGAAAGTCCGGACTGCAGGAAGTTGGAAAGCGAGTCGATGTCGGTCGTAAGGCGGGTCATGATCCTGCCGCTCGACTGGCGGTGGAACCACAGAAGATCCATTCCGGTGATGTGTCGGAAAAGCCGATTGCGCAGTGTAAAAATCAGCCGTTCGCCGGTCAGCGTGGTGAGCACGGTGTTGGCCACCTGCGCGCCCCAGGAAAGCACGACCACCAGCAAGGCAGCTGCGCAGGTGATCCACAGTGCGCCCATGTCGTTGTCCGCGACTCCGCCGTCGATGGCGTGGCGAATAAAGGTGGGTAGGGCGATGTCTGCGGCGGAGGAGAGAAACAGCGTGACGACCACCGCTGCGATGAGCCCAGGAACCATGGCAAACAAGGTGCGAAGGCGGAAGCTCCCGCCGTCGTCAAGATCCGCGATTCGAGGTTCCACGGATGGATACGTCGCGGGATCGGCTGCGTCTTCGTAGTCGGCCGGTAAATCCGCATCGGGGGCGCTGTCGAAGGCTTTGGAGGTTTCGGCTGCGACTGGGGCTGAATCAGCCGCAATTGTCTGCAGAGCTGCAGGCAGGGAAATCGTCTGGTCAGGATCGCGGAAGCCGCCGTCCGCGCGGTGGCTGATGTAAATCACCGTTGGGTGGGACACAGCGGTGCGGAGGTTAGCCAGAATCTGGGCCTCGGTGGCCTGGTCGATGGCCGAGGTGGCGTCGTCGAAGATTATCGTGTGCGGGGCTCTCAGCAGCACCCGTGCGATAGCGATGCGCTGGCGCTGCCCGCCGGAGAGCGTGATGCCCCGCTCGCCGACGATGGCATCCAGCCCGCCCGCCTCGCGGATGAAGCGATCGGCGCAGGCCAGCCGGGCGGCTTCCCAGATCTCTGCCTCCGTGGCCGAGTAGCCGAGCAGAATGTTCTCCCGGATCGTCACGGAATAGAGGAATGCCTCGTCCATCACCAGCGCTGGCCGGTCGGATTCTTCAACTTCCAGCAGCGGAATCGGTGTGCCGTCGGCGGCACTCACCACCTGGATGCCCGCCGCATCCTGGGTGTTCAAGCCGGCCAAGGCGTGCGCTAGGCGGGTCTTTCCCGAAGCCACCGGGCCTTCCACGATCGTCGTGCTTGACGGTGAGATGCTCAGCCGAATCGGGGGTTGTCCCGGGGCGATTGGAACGCTGCCGACAAACCCCATGGGGTCGCGCACAGGAGTGGTGCCGGTGGGGCGCGGCGGGGCGTCAATAATCTCGAAAATACGATCCGCACACGGTTGGGTGACGTGTACATTGACGAGCGTCCCCGCAGCCATGCGAGTAAGCCGGGCAAGCATGGTGATGAACGTGGAGACCGCCAGGAAGTCACCAACGCTGATCGCTCCGCGCATGGCCAGCCAACCGCCCAGTGCAATCGCCGCCACCAGCGCCACGTTCGGCAGGGCGGAAAGAGCGGGCTGGAAGACGGCGCTGAGCTTGCCTACGCGCATGTTAATGCCGTACTGCCGGGCGGATTCGCGCCGGTAGCGGCCAATCTCGCGTGGCTCCTGGGCGAAGCTCTTCATCACCTGCACACCGGAAACAGTGCGTTCAACCTGCTCCGCTACCACCGCTGCTTGGCGCTGCGAAGCTAGGGACGGGCCGTACAGTTTTGTACGCGAGGCATAAGCCACGGCGAAAAGCAGCGGGATCTGCACCGTAACAATCCCGGCGATGGGCGGGGAAATCCACAGCACCACGGCGAAGATCAGCACCAGCTCGAGAATGCTGGAAGCCATCAGCGGGAGCATCGCGACCATGCCCTGCACCTTCGTCAGATCCGTGATGGTGCGCGAGATCACCTGGCCGGTGCCGAAAGACCGCGCTGCGTCCTCGTCAACTGCCTGGATCGCCGCAAACATCCGAGTGCGCAGACTGTGCTGAGTGCGCACGCTGAACGTGCCAGAGAGGAAACGCCGCAACGCCTGCGTAACGAAACGCGCGCAGGCTACCGCCACCAGCAACCCGATCGCGCGCGTGCTGCCGTCCACGGAAGCGCCAGCGAGCAGCGGCAACAGCAGCTCAATAGCGGGCAAGAGCACGGAGAAAACCACCACAGCGGCGAATAACCACCGGTGGCGACGGGCGGATTCTCGGATGACTCTGAACACGGCGATGATTCTAACGCGGGGGTCGGACAACCCCCGACGAGCTAGAAGATCTCGTCGGCCTCGCGGATGAAGACGTGCACGTTGTCGACCATGCGCTCTGCGATCTTCCGGTTGGCCTTCGCCCCCAGGTAAGCGCCGACGCCGAACGGCAGAACCTTCTTAAACATTGCCCCGCCGAAACTCTTGCGTACCTGGCGGAATGCGAAGCGCCCCAGGACGTTGTTGGCCTGCTTTAGCTCGACAGAGCCAGCTTTGCGCAGCTTGCGCGCACCGCGCAGCCGGTTGGCGGCCTGCAGCGAGCTAAAGGTACGGTCTTCGGCCAGCGCCTGCACCAGCTCCTTGGCCGTAGCCCCGGAGATCGCCAGGTACACCACCGCACGGCGAGTCTCCTCCTTGGAGATGTCGATGCCATTCAACTCGGCGGAGGCCAGGGCGTAGAGCGCACAAACCTCAATGAGCAGCGCGGATTCCGCCGCGATGCCTGCCAGGGAGAGCAGCGTACCCACGCCTGGGACTGCGGCCACGCCGCCGGTGCCCGCGCCGGAGCCCGTGGCCAGGTTCTTAAAGTGCGTGTCTAGAACCTCCTGTCGGCGCTGGGGTGTGGCGTCACCATGCTTCTTCTCGATCTTCGTCACATAGGACCGGATGAGCGGCTCCTGGACAGAAACCGTGCGATCGATTGCCTCGAAGAAGCGGCGAGCGAACGGCCCGGAAGGATAGGGCGCACGCCGCGCCTGCTGGATGAGCTCAGAGGTAGCGGTGGCCTCGTCACGCGGTTGATCGGACTTGCCGAAGTTGAGAATTCCCATGGGCACCAACAGTAGGCCAAAAGCGCGCCGGCGGTGGACAGGCGCTTGCACGACCGTTGGCAGGCGTTAGAGCTTAGGATGGTGAAATGATGAATCAGGACGGCGTGCGGGTAGAGACCACGGGTGGGGTCCTCCGCGGAATCCGGGTGGACGGCGTGCGGACATGGCGTGGCATCCCATTTGGTGCCGCGGAACGCTGGAAAGCCCCACGCCCGGTGCGCTGGCAAGGGGAGTGGTCGGCGGAAGAATACGGGAACGTCGCACCCCAGACGGCCTACAACTGGAAAGACGAAGTCATCGGCGACGAGGACTGCCTGAACCTGGATATCGTCCGGCCAGATACGGACGCCAAGCTGCCAGTTGTGGTGTTCCTACACGGCGGCGGGTTCTTCGCCGGGGCTTCCCACACCGCAGTGCTGCGTGGGCATAACTTCGCCAAAGAACTGGATGTGGTTTACGTCGCTCTGAACTTCCGGCTTGGCGCGCTGGGGTATGTGGACATGAGCTCCCTGGACGTCCCCGACGCAGCGAGCTGCGAACCCAACCCCGCGACCCGCGACCAGCTCCTGGCGCTGGAATGGGTGCGAAAGAACATCGCGGGATTCGGGGGCGATCCGGACAATGTGGTCCTGATGGGCGAATCCGCAGGCGGGACTTCCGCCGCCGCTCTGATGACCATTCCTACAGCACGGGGCTTATTTCACCGGGTGATTCTGCAGTCGGCGCCCGTGATGAGCGTGCACACCAACGCCCAGTCGAACCTCTGGGCACGCAAGCTCACGCAGTATTCCGGACTGGTTCCGCGCACAACCTCCATCGCCGAGTTGCGCGCTTTGCCCTTCGCCGACGTAGTGCGCGCCGGGCAGCAGATGCTGTGGCGGGGCCGTGGATTGCGGGAGATGAATATGGCATTCGGCATCGCCATCGACGGCGAACTGCTCGCCGACCACCCTTTGGGAATCTTCGAGCGCGCCGAACACCAGCGGATCCCGTTGCTCATTGGGACCAACAACGACGAGCTATCCGCCGCACAAATGCTGTTCTTCTCTAAGAATGCTCGTATAAGGGCAGCTCGGACGATGTTGCGCGCCCACGATCCCGTACTAGCCGAGCAGATCGAAACCGCCTATGGGGACATAGGGCGCCGCGGGGTGTTCGCCCAAATGCTTGCCGACGCCGTGTTCTGGTCACAGTCCATCCGACTCGCCGAGCTGCACCAGGCGGCCGGGGCGCCCGTGTGGATGTATCGCTTTGACTATGCCCCGGCGATGTTACGGCGGCTCGGGGTGGGTGCGATGCACTCGATGGAGCTGTCGGCTCTTTTTGGTGACGCCAAGTCCTCGAAAGCCAGCTTCGTTTTGGGAGGGGAGATGGCCGCGGTCTCCGAGCACATGCAACGGGCCTGGAAGAGGTTTATCTGGGGCGCGGACCCGGGCTGGGCGCGTTACTCGCTGGAAAACCGGGCGACGCAGGTGTTTGAGCGAGAGATGAGGCTGGAAGAAGATCCTCGCGCGGAGTTTCGCCGGGTGTGGGAGAAGTTCGACATGGGAGGTTGGGAAGGTGATGAAAGCTCCGTGGCGATGCCCAGGCCAGGCCGCTAGTGCGGGCACGGAGCGACTGACACGGCAGGGGTGCGGTGGGTCGACGGCGGGGTGCGGCGGGCACACGGGAAGTTCAAAGTGAGTTCATGAGGGGGGCTAATCACCCGATTGGTTTTGCATGGAGACGTGTTGTCCGGGATCGGGTTAATATGGTGCTCAAGTCTCGGAATGCACGTTCGCTTCGGACTGAAACACCTCATAAAACACTAGGAAATACTAGGGAGACGTTGGCTGTGGGTTTCTACGAGGACATTGCTCAGGCGCTGGATACTGAGGGTATTGAGTCGCGAGTAAACGACGACATGTTGTTTGTACCGATCGCTCCGGAGCTGGAGATTCATTTTCAGCAGATCGAGCAGACGAGCACCACGGCAGGCATCAACTCGGCGAATGTGTTCATGGCCAAGGGGGAGCTCGACGAGGTTGCAGGCATTGAGGAGTTTGAGGACACCCTGGTCGGCGTGGTGTTCTCCGTAGAGGCCGCCGTTGCGGTGGTGGCACAGTATATTGCGACTGACCAGTGCATTACCGTGCTGCATGACCTGCTGGAAGGCACCGACGATCGCATCTCCGACCTGGAGTTTGAGCAGGATCTAATTGAGCCGATGCTGGCGCGCGCAGAGGTGGGCAATGGCTCCCTGATCACCGTGATGCTGGGCTCCGGAACTGACGAGCCCGAAGCGACCGTGACCTTTGTGACCTTCGGCGAGGAGTACGACGAGCTGGTGGCACAGGCTGAGGCCGAGCTGGATAGCGACGAGACCTTAAGCGACTTCGAGCGCGAAGTTATGTATCAGAATGTCCTCGAGGATGCCGCCGAGATGACCCAGGAGGTTCTGGAGCTGGGTACCTTCACGGACTTCGATCAGCTCTTTGACGCCCTGGCGGTCGCACAGGTGCAGGCCACCGAGTGGGAAGAGCTGTTGGTCCCGTTAGAGGACGAGTTTGACTACTACGACGACGAGTTTGACGACGAGGACTCTGACGACGAGGACGGGGACGCAGCAGAGGACAAGGACTAGCTCACGCGGCGCGCGGAGCCGGAGCCTTGCCGGCCTGCAGATCCTCCTGCGTCATCAGCGCATGCCACGTCAGGCTAACTTGAGCCTGATGTTTGCGATCCCGGAATTCCTGCGGATCCTCCCGCACAGTCCACGCCTGTCCCAGGATGAACTTCAGCAGGCGGGCGGACTCATTGTGCATCCACTGTGGACACTCCACCGACACCGTGACCAGGAACAAGTCCTGTCCCTCCGGTGCCTGCTGCCCACTTAGTCTGTGCCACAGTAGAGAGGTCATGCGCCGCCGCGAAACGTGCACCATTGCCGTGGAATCACCGGCCTCTACTGTGAAGCGAGGCGCCTGCCAACCAGGGGTAATGCGGATCAGGCTACGCGGATGGCGCAACATGGCGCGGGCCTCCGCCGCTGCGCGGTGAGGCTCGCTCAAAGCGAAACTCCGAGCTGATGGGCGCTGGTTAGCTGGGCGCGGGTTAGCTGAGCGGGGGATTGGTGTGCGCCGGGTGGTGATGCGAGACTTCATGGTGGCTCACTTCCTTACTTGTGTTGATCATCCGAGCCAGACCTCCGCTGCGGAGACCCGCCAGCAGTGGTCTGCGTTCAGGAATGCAGAGTAGGCAACGGGGTGGACAAGGTGGCGTCACTAAGAAAAGGAATAGAACACACAATCGAATAAGGGAAGATGTTGCAAGCGACCGACGACAATAGCCGGTGCGATAGCATGGGCGCAGCAGGTGCGCGAGCGCAGGCGGAAACAGCAGGCGGAAACAGCAGGCGAGGAAAGACAGGTTAGGGAGCAGCGACATGGCGGAAACCACAGCCAATGTAGCCATCGTAGGAGGCGGGCTAGCCGGACTCGCCGCAGTGCGAACCCTGCATAAAAGTGGCGTGAACTGCACAGTCTTTGAAGCCAGTGACAGCCTTGGCGGGCGCGTGCGCAGCGAGAAGATCGACGGCGTAACCGTCGACCACGGGCTGCAGACCTTCAACTCGTGGTACCCGGCGGTTAAAGAAATCCTGCAGCCAGGGGAGTACGCCGCGCTGGGGATCCGCTACTTCCAGCCCGCGATCCAAACCCTCACCGACGATGGGTTGGCGCTGATCTGCGACCCGATCCGCGCGCCGCACCTGATTCCCAACCTTATGCGTTCGAAGGCGCGCAGCGCCCTATCCTTCCGGGACCTTCTGGCCCTAAGGCGCTGGCTAAAGTCCGAGCTTTCCCACCGCTCTAGCCTCGAGCTGCGCAGCATCAAGCAGAAGTACATAGACGAGGACGTGAAGACCTGCGAATCGCTGGACCAGCGGGGTGTGCGCCGACGCACCCGGGCTGTGGCCATCGACCCGTTGTTGCGCGCATTCCTGTTCGATGCGGAAAACGAGTCTTCCGCGATTTTCGCCAAGTGGATGGTCGCCACGATGCTGCGCGGCAACCTGGCAGTGCTGGAAAACGGCATGGGCGAACTATCGGCGGCGCTCGCGCGCGTGCCGGGGGCTGAGTTCCGGTTGAACTCGCCGGTAACTGCCCTCGAGGAGGATGGCGACGGGGTACGGGTGACGGTCAACGGGGCGGAGACCGAACACTTCTCACACGTCATCGTAGCCGTCGATCCGCGGCGGGAATCCGAGCTGCTGGGCTCGCCGGAAGTGCCCACGACCAGCGTTTCTTCCTGGTGGTTCGTGTCCGACGAGCCGGTGATGGACGAAGGCCTGCTGACTGTGGATGGCACTCGCAGCACCCCCATTACGTCGGCTACGGAGGTTACCGCCGCCGCCCCCAGCTATGCGCCGGGCAAGCACCTGGTGGCCGCTAACCACGTGCACCCGCGCAGTTCGAATCCTGCTGAGGGCCCGTCGGTGGCTGAGGTGCAGCGCGGTCTGGGCTCGCTGTTTGGCGTAGATTCTTCCGGTTGGGAGCTAGTTAAGGAGCAGAGGTTTATTGACGCCATCCCGCTCATCCTCCCGCAAAGCCTGCAACGCATAGGCAAGGAACTGGGGGAGCGGGAACTCCAAGGCGGTCGCATCGCTCTGGCCGGTGCCCAGCACGCCACACCGAGTATCGACGGCGTGCTGCGCAGCGGGCAGCGGGCGGCGAACCACGTGATCGCCCAGCTTGAGCTGTAGCTTTAGCTGTGGGGCTGCAAAACCCTGGGGTGCTTTCCAGGGGATTTTGCGTAAATCGCTTTATCGGTCAAGGCAGCGTAGGCTTGGACAACGATGAGTGATACTGAAAACGTCACCGGCGACGTGAACCAGCCGGTTAATGACGAGTCGGTATCTCAGAATGAACTGCAGGGTGGCATCACGGAGAATTCTTCCCAGGATTCTGCCGTGGAAAAGCACGAGCCACGAGATGTGACTAATGAGGCAGTGGAGTCTGAGAACGCCGAAGCGAAAGTTCCAGAAAACGACAATAAGCAAAGCGAAAAACAGGGCGAAGAGCAGCAGCCCTCTTTCGATGGGCTGGGATTGCCCGAAAACGTACTAGCTGCAGTCAAGAAGGTCGGCTTCGAAGTACCTTCCCCGATTCAGGCAGAAACCATTCCGGTGCTCATGGAAGGCCACGACGTGGTCGGCCTCGCACAGACCGGTACCGGTAAGACGGCCGCATTTGCGTTGCCGATTCTGTCGCGTATTGACGTGTCGAAGCGTCACCCCCAAGCCCTTGTATTGGCACCGACGCGCGAGCTTGCGTTGCAGGTTGCCGAGAGCTTCCAATCTTTCTCCGAGCACCTGGGCGGCATCCACGTGCTGCCGATCTACGGCGGCCAGGCCTACGGCGTACAGCTGTCCGGTCTGCGCCGGGGTGCGCACATTGTGGTCGGTACGCCCGGCCGCGTGATCGACCACCTGGAGAAGGGCAGCCTGGATATTTCCGAGCTGCGCTTCATGGTGCTCGACGAGGCAGATGAGATGCTGAACATGGGCTTCCAGGAGGATGTCGAGCGCATCCTGGAGGATACCCCCAGTGAGAAGCAGGTTGCCCTGTTCTCTGCGACGATGCCCTCCGGTATTCGTCGCCTGTCGAAGCAGTACCTGAACGATCCGCAGGAAATCACGGTTAAGGCCACCCAGCGGACCAGCGAAAACATCGAACAGGATTACCTGCTGGTCAGCCACCGCGACAAGCTGGACGCGCTGACCCGCATCCTCGAAGTCACTGAGTTCGAGGCCATGATCATGTTCGTGCGCACGAAGAACGAGACCGAGGAGCTGGCAGAGCGCCTGCGTGCCCGCGGTTTCAACGCGGCCGCCATCAATGGCGATATTCCCCAGAACTTGCGTGAGCGCACCGTGGACCAGCTGAAGGATGGCCGCCTGGACATCCTCGTGGCCACCGACGTTGCCGCCCGTGGCCTGGACGTCGACCGCATCACCCACGTGTTCAACTACGACATTCCGCACGATACCGAGTCCTATGTGCACCGCATTGGCCGCACGGGCCGTGCAGGTCGTAAGGGTCGCGCCATTTTGTTTGTGACGCCCCGTGAACGCCGCCTGCTGAAGGCCATCGAAAGGGCGACCAAGTCTCGGTTGAATGAGATTGAGCTGCCGACGGTGGACGCGGTGAACGAGGCTCGCAAGGAGAAGTTCCGCGACAGCCTGACGGAATCCCTGGCGGACCCGCAGATCGGTATCTTCCGCGACCTGGTGAAGGAGTACGCGGAGTCCAACGAGGTGGAGCTGGCGGATATTGCGGCAGCTCTAGCTGCCCAGCAGCAGGCCGGCGAGGACTTCCTGATGAAGGAGAAGCCGAAGGAGGAGCGCCCGCGCCGCCGCGATCGCTATGGCGACGACAACCGCAGCGGAGGCGGAGCGTACAAGCCCTTCGACGAGCGCTTCAATAAGGAAGCTCCCCGCATCACGGATCGCAACGGCAAGGAGCTGGCGGTGTACCGCCTGTCGGTGGGCCACCGTCAGCGCGTGCGCCCGGGTGCCATCGTCGGTGCCCTGGCCAACGAAGGTGGTATGAACTCTCGCGACTTCGGTCGCATCAGCATCTTCGCGGAGCATTCCCTGGTGGAGCTGCCGGCGGATCTGCCGATGGAGGTGTTCCACGCGCTGGATCAGACCCGCGTTTCGGGCCAGCTGATCAACATTGAGCCGGATCCGGGTGCGCCGGCTGGTCGCCCGGGCAGCCACAAGCGCCAGCACCGCAACGACCGCGGGGATCGTGGTGGACGTGGCGGACGCGGCGGTCACGGTGGCCGTGGCGGACGCAACCGCCGGGATGATCGTGGAGATTGGAACGACCGTGGTGGCCGCGGCGGACGCGGTTTCAAGTCAGACCGCGGGCACCGTGGAGGTTGCCGCTAGACCCTAAGCGGTCAAATGTCGTTAGAACGAGAATACGGGCGCCCGGTCGAGGAACAGCATAATTCTGCAACGCTCTAACCTGCGCGTTCTTGTTAATGAGACTGTCGTTCATTTACGTATTCTCGTTCTAACGACATCCGCCCTTTGCCCGCTGAGGCTGAAGCACCCATATAAGCGGCTATCAAATAGAAACGCACCCCGGGCCCGGGGTGCGTTTTTCGTGTACCCGCGGCCTTATCCGCGGGTTCTAATTAAAGCTTTAAAAGCTGAAGGGGCTTAGACGAACATCAGGATCGCCGTGACCAGCCACAGCAGGTTGAAGATGCCCGCGAACATTGCCGCCTGCCCCGGGATCTTGGAGGTGTCCGCATCTGCGGCCTTGGCAGCCTCTGCCTCGGAAGCCGGAGCGTCACCGGCCTCGACAGCGTTCAGTGCAACCAGACCCTGGCGCTGACGGGGGATAACCAGAGCAATCAGAACACCCCAAGCAGCGATGGCCAGCAGCAGGGCGAAGTGCAGCGCGGTGTTCTTCATTGCGCCGTCCACGACGAAGAATGCGATGAGACCCAGTACCGGTACCAGCAGGGAAATGAAGCCATAAGAGCGGGTAATGCGGTGTACCAGTCGCAGGGCGCCTACAGCTGCCGGGTCACCGGACTGTGCCTTGCGGAACTGGGGAGCGTACATGGAAGAAGCGATAGCAACGGGGCCGATCAACAGGATCGCCGTCAGAACGTGAAGCGCAACAATAAAAGTAGACATGTCCTCTATCCTCACAGATGAACAGGGGCTTTGTCACCTTTAAAAGTCGCGCGCCCTATAGGTCGCAGGCTTCCCGAGCCGCCTGTGCATCCGCTGCCGAAAGCGCCAATCCATAGTCGCCGACTACCCGCACGAAGCGCGCGCAGTAGCCACAGCGCTCCACCGGGGGCAGCCATTCGCTCAGGGTGGCATCGGACTTCTCCCGGTTCACCTCGGATGCCGTCACCAGCAGATTTCGCTGCATGTCGTTTGCAAACGCCCGCCGCTGCGCTTTCGGCCACGCATAAGCTCCCAGGTCCCACGCGGCCGCCAGCGGGACGATGTGGTCTATGTCCACCCCGTGGCGGTCCATGGGGTGGTGTGTATAGGGATCGACGCCCCTTCGTTCCCCCGCCGCTCCGTCTCCATCGTCGTTGGCGCACCCACCGGCCGAACCTCCGAAGGTCTGGACCAGTAGTAAGTCCCGAGTATCGCACACGCCACGGTCGGTGACCTGCATTGCCCACCCGTCGCCGAAGCGGGCGCGGGAGTACCCCAGCACCCGTGGTCGGGCGGGGATCTGGCGAATGCGATGCAGGTACTCCCTAACCGTTTGCTGATCCTGCTGTTGGTGACGATGTGGCGTCGCCACCCAAGAAACAACACAGACCACAACAACCAGGAACAGGCAATAGAACGTGAAGGGCTGAGACAGGAAAAAGCGCCGCATGCAGTCTTAGACTGCAGCGGCGCTAGAAAGGTTCGCTCAAGATAGCGGTTGCGCTACTTGGCGGTAACCTCTGCGGCTTCCTCGAAGTCGATGTCCTTCTTGATGGCCACCTTGGAGAGCTTGGCTGCCTCGTCGAAGGTATCGGTAACCTCCTTGGATGGAGCCTTGGTCATCAGGGTAACGGCGACCATGACGATGACGTTCAGGGCCACGCCCGGGATCATCTCGTACAGTTCGAACGGCTTGTCCATAACACCGAACTGCGGCAGGCCACCCCAAATGAAGGCGACGATGGCGCCGGTGACCAGACCAGCGGCGGCTCCCGGAGCGTTGAGGCGGCGCCAGTACAGCGAAGCCAGGATGACCGGGCCGAAGGAAGCGCCGAAGCCCGCCCAGGCGAACTCGACCAGACCCAGGATGCCGGACTCCGGGTTAAGAGCAATCACACCGGCGAAGACAGCGACAACCAGCACAGAGATACGGGAGAGGTTCTTGAGGGACTGATCGGATGCGTTCTTGTTGATCAGGCCGTTGTAGATGTCCTCAATCAGCGCGGAGGAGACAACCAGCAGCTGAGAAGAAATGGTGGACATGATCGCCGCCAGGACTGCGGTCAGGATCAGACCAGCGATCAGCGGGTGGAACAGGATGCGGCCCATGTCCAGGAAGATTGTCTCGAAGTTCTCCTGGTCAGTGATGGCGATGGACGGATCCATACCGAAGAATGCCGGGCCGATGATGGCGACCATGACGGTGCCGACCAGGCATAGGAACATCCAGCCCACGCCGTAACGCATACCTGCACGAGCATCGGACGGGCTGCGCAGCGCCATGAAGCGCACGATGATGTGCGGCTGGCCGAAGTAGCCCAGTCCCCATGCCAAGTTGGAGATGATGGTGACGAAGGAGACGCCGGTAAACAGGGAGAACCAGTCCGGGTTCGGCTCAATGGTCTCGAGGCCGTAAGCGTTTTCCAGTTGGTAGGTCCAGATAGCACCCGGATCATCCATGTGCAGCAGTGCCATGACCGGCACTAGCAGCAGGGAGACGAACATGATGCAGCCCTGGACGGTGTCGGTGAAGGAGACGGCCAGGAAGCCACCGATGAAGGTGTAGCCCACGGTAACGGCGGCGATGATGATCATGCCAGTCAGGTAGTCACCTTCGAAGGTGGACTCGAAGTAGCGGCCACCGGCGACCATGCCGGAGGAAACGTAGAAGGTGAAGAACACCAGAATGATGATGCCGGCGGCGATACGCAGGAAGTGGCTGCGATCATTGAAGCGATTCTCCAAGAAGGAGGGGATCGTGATGGAGTTGTTCGCCACCTCGGTGTAGGAGCGCAGGCGCGGTGCGGTAACGATCCAGTTCACTGCGGCACCGATCAGCAGGCCGATGGCCATCCACATCTCGGAGAAGCCGAGCATGTAGAGCGCGCCCGGTAGCCCCATGAGGAGCCAGCCGGACATGTCCGACGCGCCGGCTGACAATGCGGCGACGAAGGGGTGCAGGTTACGTCCGCCGAGCATGTAATCCTCATACTCGTCGGTCTGGTTGAAACTATAAAGTCCAATCAGCAGCATGATGATCAGATAGATCACCATGGCTATGACAAACCATGTTTGGTCAGCCACAAACATCATCTCCTCAAGTTGAATGTATAAGTTCTATACGTCAGCTTTCGGGCTCTCGGTGCTCCGAAGTACAGAAGGCGCGCGCATGTGTGACGCGCACAACTCGGTATCCACGTTAGCGAAGACGTTCACGTTGCGAAGGGTGTCCGGGGTACGTGGTAGAACTTCCAGCATGGGATTCACGCATCAGATGCACGTTGTTGCACCCACGTCGGGCGGGCTGTGGTTGTGGGTAGAGCGTGTCGAGGGGCACGGAGTGGTGCTTGATATCGACGAGCTGGAAATTGGCGATCTACCTGCGGTTTGTATGGGTATTTTGGGGTCGCGCCCGTGGCGAAATAGGGGTGGGATCTGGCTGTCCACCCCACGGGGAAGGGTTAAGGAATTACCGGTACCTGCGGTGGCTTTAACACCCGAAGAATCCGTTGAGCTCATGGGGCCATTATGCGAGTATGCGAATAAAAGTATCGATACTGGAGCTACTGATAAGCGTGGGCTGATTGACGGGCTAGGTCCGGAGCTTAAATTCCTTATGAATTTATGCGCTTTTGTTGAGGAATCTGTGCGGGCCGGGCGCGTGATGGTGCGGATGGAGCGTGTGGATGATCAGTGGTTCCCGCGCTGGACCCTTGCGCCAGCAGGCGACCACATGCGTGTGCTGCAGCAGTTCCGCGAGCGGGTGCCCGGAGTACTGACGCGCAACGGTGGCGCAGACGTTGTGGATCGCATGGCCGACGAGTTTGCGCACTGGATTGCGGTGACTCACCTGCGCCGTGAACTGAGCGATTTCACCTCGGATTTTGTGCGGGCTCTGGCGACGGGAACGGCGACCCGGCGAGGTGGGGCCAGCACCGTGGCAAGCCTCAGCCAGTGGCGGCGCGAAGCTGAAGCCCAGGCGGGGCAGCTGGTGTTCTTGTTGTCCACGCCCTCCGAGGTAGAAGAAGACGGTACCGAACCAACTTGGTGGCTGCAGATTGCCTATTCCCAGAACGGCGGGCCCTTCGAGCCCCTGAACCCCGCCGCAATGAACGAAGAGCTGAGGGAGCAGGTCATCCGCAGTCTCTACAAGGTGGAGGACGTGTGGCAAGAGTTCAATCCGCACGTGCGAAGCCTGCTGGCGTGGGTAAATATCGGCGCGAATCAGCGGGAGCGGGAATGGTGGCGTCCAGAAGAACTGCCGAGCGCGCAACCAACCCTGGGTACGAACCTGGACATCACCGAACTAGCGAGCTTCCTAGACCACGGGGCGGAGGCGCTGCGCGAAGCCGGATTTAGCGTGATGATTCCGCGTGGGTGGGGCAAGGTGCGCCCGCGGGTAAAGGCTAAGGCCACCCCGGTGGGGCAGGGGCCGGGGTCGGGCAAGCTTGGCATGGATCAGCTGATGAACTTCTCCTGGGAAGTCAGCCTGGGCGACGGCGGCGCAGCAGGGGCTAACGGTGCCGATGGTGCCGACGGAACCGGTGAGGAACTGGACGAGGCCACCCGCCAGGAGCTGTTGAACGCTGCCGAATCGATCGTGCGCATCAACGGCGAGTACGTTTACCTGGATCAGGAGGCCCTCTCGACCGCCCGCAAGTGGTTCGCGGAAGTGACCAAGGAGCAGGACAAGCCGCTGGGGGAAGCCACCGTGAGCGTGCGCGACATCCTGGAAGCCGACCTGTTGAGCGCCAGCGAAACGGTGGATACAGACCACGAATTCCGCGTGGTGGCCGACGGCTGGGTGGAACGATTGCTCGATGGCGGGGCGCAGGTGGATCCGCCAGAGCCGGTAGAAGCCCCCGCTGCTGTGCAGACCACCCTGCGCGATCACCAACGCCGCGGTTTAAGCTGGCTGGCCTGGATGCACCGCCATCGCATCGGCGCGATTCTGGCCGACGATATGGGGCTGGGCAAGACCCTGCAGGTGCTCGCTCTGTTGGCCTGGGAGCGTGAGGTCGACGATTGCGCCGGCCCCACACTGGTGGTTGCTCCCACCACCGTCGTGGAAGCCTGGCGGGCCGAAGCCGCGCTGCACGTGCCGAGCCTGGAGGTCTTGGTTGATCACGGTTCGGGGTTGCTCACCGATAAGGAGTTTGGTGACGCCACGTCCCAGGGGCTGGAGGGCAAGCAAAAGAAGCCGGATCTGGTGGTGACAACCTACGGGCGCGTGGCCAGGAATACTGCGCGCTACCAGCAGGTTCAGTGGGGCCGAGTGGTGGCCGACGAGGCGCAGGCCATCAAGAACCCGGCGACGAAGCAGTCCCGCGCGGTGCGCTCGCTTAATGCAGAGACGCACATCGCACTGACCGGCACCCCGGTGGAGAACCGGCTGAGCGACTTGTACGCGATCATGGACTTTGCGAACCCCGGAATTTTCGGCTCTGCCGCCGCCTTCCAGAACCGACTGGCCATCCCCATCGAGCGCTACGGTGACGAGGAGGCGAAGCGGCGGCTGCGCGGTCTGGTGCAGCCCTTCACTCTGCGCCGCTTGAAGGACGACGCTGCGATTGGGCTGGACTTGCCGGAGAAGCAGGACATCGTGGAGCGCGTGCCATTGTCCCGGGAGCAGGCGGCGCTGTACGAGTCCTTTATTAAGGACATGGAGATGCGCCTGCAGCTCCCCGGTGGCAAGCGGAGGGCCAACATCCTGGGGGCGCTGGTGAAGATCAAGCAGATCTGTAACCACCCGGCGCACTTCGCGGGCGACGGCTCCGGCATCCTGGCCGATGGCAAGCATCGTTCGGCAAAGGTTGAGCGCATCTTCGAGATCACCGGCCAGGCGCTGGAGCAGGGCAAGAAGGTGCTGATGTTCACGCAGTTCCCGACGTTCGGCAAGATGCTGGCGCCGGAGTTGCAGAGCACTTTCGGTGTGGAGGTTCCCGTGCTACACGGCGGGCTGTCGCGTGCGAAGCGCACGCAGATGGTCCGCGAATTCCAGAGCGCCGATGGGCCGCCGATCATGATCCTCTCAGTACGGGCTGGCGGCACCGGCATCACCCTGACGGAAGCCTCGGTGGTGATCCACATCGACCGCTGGTGGAATCCGGCAGTGGAGGACCAGGCCACGGACCGGGTCTATCGGATCGGCCAAAACAAGTCCGTGGAGGTTTATAAGCTGGTGGTGCAGGGCACCATCGACGAGAGAATCCACGACATCATCATGAGCAAGCGGGAGTTGGCAGGAGATATCGTCGGCGCAGGCGAGGGGTGGATCGCCAACCTCGACGATGAGGAGCTGAGCGAGCTGCTGCAGCTGCGCGAGTCCACTCAGCTGGAGGAAAACGATGGTTAGCAAGCAACCGAAGAAGCGCACGCGCACGGATGCGACCTGGGGCGACAACGTGGTGCTCGCTGACTTTGGAGCCAAGCGACGCCAAGAAATGGACCGCCTGCGGGATCAGCACGGCACCCACATCCGTGGAGAGGACAGCTGGGCCAGCTCGCAACTGATGGAGTCTATTTCCAGGTCCACAGACTCCGGCAGGCTGGCGCGCGGCCGCGAATACTTCCGCGGCGGCAAAGTGCTGAGCGTTGAGTTCGCGGAGAATGTGGTTGCAGGGCTGATCCACGGCTCGCAGCTGGAGCCTTTTGAAACGTCCATTCACCTGCGGAGGCTCACGGACCGCCAGCGGGATTTCGTGTACCACGAGATGCTCTCCGACAGCTCGCACATCCGCTCCCTCTTAAGTGGCGGCGCGCCGGGCATGGACGTCGCCTCGGTGCTGATGCACCCCGGGCACGTCAACCGGGTGTACTGCAGCTGCCCGGATAAGTCCGCGGTCTGTAAGCACGTGGTGGCACTGGCCTATTCTGCGGCGGAGAAGCTGGATAGGGACGCCAGTATTCTGCTGAAATGGCGGGGGCTTAACGCGCAGGAGCTGCTACGCCCAGTTCAGGGCTGGGGTGGTGGGGGCGTGGGGGCGTCACCAATTAGGCAACAACAAGCACCACACCCCGCAGAGAAACAGGCTGACCAGCTGGAGCAGGTGGATTCGGCCGAGTTCTGGGGGACGGCGGCGGAGCCGGTGAAATGGGAGCCTCTGCAGTGGGAATCGGGCATGGAACAGGGCGATCAAAAGGCTTTGAAAGAAGCCATGCGGTCGGTGACCTGGCATGCGGTGGATCAGCTGAAGGCCATGCATGAGCTGGAGGTTTGCTATGAGACCCTGGAGGCGGTCGAACCTTTGTTCTATTATGAAGCTGGCTTGTCTGGAGGGGCTGATAGAACTACAGACGAGACAAGTGGCGAAGTAGACGGCAACGCTAGCGATAACGGCAACACTGACAACAACGGGCAGGGGTAAGGCATGGCACAACCTATGGCAATTACATCGGCGCGCCGGGTGCGGATCTTGCACACGTCGGATTGGCAATTGGGGATGAAGCGCCGCTTCTTGAGCAGCGAGGCGCAGTCGCGTTTTGATGAATCGCGGTTGGAGGCGGTCGAGGCGCTGTTGGGGCTCGCGGAGGAAAGGCAGTGTGACGCCATCGTGGTGGCAGGCGATGTCTTCGACGATAACCTGCTGAAACCAGAGATTTACGGGCGTGCGATGGACGTGCTAAAGCGCACAAAAGTGCCGGTGTTCCTTCTGCCTGGAAACCATGATCCGCTGGACGCGGCCAGCGTGTACCACCGGGAGGAGTTCACCGAACTGGCGAATGTTTATGTGCTTAGGGATTCGGCTCCAGTGGCGGTGCCGAACTCCGGTGGCGCGGGCGCGGCTGGTGTTCCTCTCGAGATTGTGGGTGCCCCGCTGCGGGGGAAGAACGCGGACGAGGACCTGGTGGCGGCCGCGCTGAGAGATTTGGAGCCGGTGCAGGGAGCGGGCGTGCGCGTGCTGGTGGGGCACGGGGCAGTAGGCTCCTTCGGCGACAAGGATGATCTAGACCGCATCGACGTGGACAACGCAGCCCGGGCGTGCCGCGAGCGGAAGGTGGACTACGTGGCGCTGGGTGACACGCACTCGACAATGCCACTGGACGCGGACGCATCACGGGCGCGGGTGTGGTACTCAGGCGCACAGGAGGTCACGGCGTTCGTTGAACCAGACGGGGGTGGCGAAGCGAACTCCGGAAACGTGCTGATGGTGGACATCGCGGTGGATCCGGCGCGACCAGCACAACAGGCGGACGTTCAGGTAGAGGAGGTTCCGGTCGGGCGCTGGGCATTCAAGGCGCTGAACGCGACGGTGAACTCGGCGGCGGATATCGACGAGTTCCTGGAGCGGCTAGAGGGAATCGACGCAAAGCGCACCACCGTGGTGAAGTACGCGCTGGAGGGAACGCTGTCCGTCCACGATGCCGCTTACCTGGACGAGCGGATCACGAAGATCGCGCCGACCTTCGCTGCTTTATACGCGCGCGAGCGGCTAATGAAGCTGCATGTTATTCCCGACGAGGACGAGCTTTCCGAGGGGCTGCTCAGTCAAGGCTTTGTCGGCGAGGCGGTGGAAGAACTGCAGCAGCTGGCGAATTCCGATAGCAAGGATCCGCAACGGGTAGAGCGGGCACAGCAGGCGCAGGATGCGCTGCGGCTACTCGTGCGCTTGGCACACCAGGCGGAGAAGGCTAACTAGGGGAGAGGGACGGCAAGGAAATGACATCTTCTACCAAGGCATCGCCAAAAGCCAGCTTCGTGCTGGAGAGCTTGGATGTGCGCAACTTCGCGGGCATTGAGTCCGCGCATTTTGCCCCAAGCGCCACGGGCGTGACCGTCGTTCACGGCAGTAACGAGGCCGGAAAATCTAGTCTGATGAACGCCTTTGGCCTGCTGCTTTCGGATTGGAAGGTCTCGACGACCTCCAAGAAGGTCAGTGGCTTTTTCCCCGTGGGCAGCGGCACCAAGCCGAGGATCACCGCCCGTATGCAGTTGGGCGAGAACCTGGTGGAGTACACCAAGGACTTCGAGAAAAAGAAGGTGCTCCTAGATGTGCTGCGCCCCTCCGTGCGCAACTACACCGGCGACCAGGCAATGGAGAAGTTCAGCGAGCTGCTGAACGAGAGCATCGACTCCGCCCTGCGCGAGGCACTCTTCGTCAGCCAAGGACAGCGCCTGGACGCACTCGACTTCACGGCCATCCCCTCCCTGTCCTCGGCCCTGCGCACCGCCGGTGATGACGCCACAGTGAGCGCCGCCAGTGGTATCAGCGAAAATGACCAGGGCGCCGCGGAGCTGCTAGTCCGCCTGATCGACGACGAGGACAAGAAGCTGCGGGACCGCCGAGCCAACAGAAATTCCAAGGGAGAGCTGGCCGCCGCCGAGGCAGATTTGGCGAGTGCACAGGAAGCCCTAGCGACCGCCAAGCTTGAGTACAACAATGCGCAGGCAGCGATCCGTGAAATCGAATCCAAACAGATTCAGCGCGCCGATGCCGAAGACGATCTACCGGATGCGCAGAAAGAGTTCGACGAATGCGCCGAACGATTAGAGGCTGCGAAGAAGATCGCGGAGGCCTTAAGCGCCTTGGAAAACGAGCTGGAACTGAAACAGGACCAGGTCGGGCGATGGCAAGAGGCATCCGAGGCGCGGGAGAAGCAGAAGCTAGCGCAGGGGGAGCTAGAACAGTCGCTCAAAACTGCGACGGAGGAGCTACGTGGCGTCCAGAAAAGGGCTGAGGAACAACAGGCCGAGCGCGACGAGGCGAAGAGCGCCTTCGATAGTGCCCACGCCGCGTACGTGCGTGCGGATAAGCGTGCCAAGCTGGCCACCGCGCTAAAGAACGCGGCGGACATCCAGGGGCGGCTGGAGTCCGCGACGGAGGAGCGGGATAGCGCGGTGAAGCTGGATGCGAAGGTAGCGGAGCTGGCTCAAAAGGTGGATCGCAACCCGGCCACGCCGCAGGCGGAACAGAAGATCCGTGAGGCGATGACGGACCTGGACGCGCAGATAAAGATCCGCGATGCGGGCGCGACTTCCGTTCGTATCGCAGGGCCGGCCGACAGCACCATCGTGGACAACGGAGTGGAGGCCGCCCTGGGGGAGAGCGGCCTGGAGAAGAAGGTCACCACCGAATGGACCGTTGGCCTGGGTGAATACGAGGTGTGCGTCACCCCGGCGCAGGATTCCAGCAACCTCGACCTCAACGTCGACGAGGCGCTGCAGAAAGTAAATGCGGAACTATCGGCGGTCGGGCGCGAGCGTATTGCGCTCGAGGATCCGCGCGCGGAAGTACTTGAAGAGTTTGGGCATGCCGTTCGGGCACGGAACGAGGACGAGGAAACCCTGCGTGACCAGCGTGCGAGCCTCAAGGCCATCCTCGGCAAGCGAACACTTTCCGACCTGAACGGTCAGGTGGAAAACCTCACCGCCGAGGTCGAGAAGCTACTGGAAACCAGTAGCTCCCTGCGTAGTGACGCCAACGTGGAAGCCGGCGAAAACATCGACGAAGCAGAAGAAGGTGCCGCGCTGGAGGCAGCCACCCGAGCCCGTGACGAAGCCAACGGACGGTTGCTTTCCCTACAGAACAGCGACGCGATCGAGCGGAAGATCCAGTACGAAGCGAAGGTGGAAAACCTGCAACAGCAGCTGGATGCGGCAGCGAAGGATCTGGAAGCAGCCCGCGAGCGATACTCCGACGAAGAACTGAACGCGAAGCGTACCCAGGCAGCACAGGCCGTGGATGCGGCACGCGAAAAGCTCGATTCCAAGAGGCAGGAAGTAGGCGAGCTCGGCGACGTGGCGGACGTGCAGGCGAGCTTCGAGGGGGCTCGGAGCCGGGTAAACATGCTGAACCAGCAGGTACAGGAATGCCGCGTGGACATTGCCGCCTTGAACGCCAAGCTCGGGCAGGCTCGCGGTTCCGCAGAAACCAAGGAACAGTCAGAGGCGGAAGTAGAGCGTCTCAAGGGCGTGGTCGCTAGGCTGCGCAGGCAGGCGGATGCCGCGGAGCTACTGCATCAAGTGGTTCAGGAATCGCGGAAGCGGATGCAGGAAAAGTACTCCGAGCCGTATCGCAAGGCCCTGAACAAGCTCTCCGGGATTGTCTTTGGCAGCGATGTTGATCTGGACGTCGATGAGAAGTTCCAGGTTTCGAGCCGCGCTATCGGCAACGTGCGGTTGGACAAGGAGCAGCTCTCCGGCGGTGCGCAGGAGCAGGTGGAGATTCTGCAGTTGCTTGCCATCGCCCGCCTGGTGGGGCACGACGGCAGCGGGGTGCCGATATTCCTGGACGACGTGCTGGGATTCAGCGATACCGACCGGGCCAAGAGCATGAACAAGGTGCTTGGCGCCTTGGGGCGGGATAATCAGATAATCGTCCTGACCTGCGACAAGGATAGGTTCTCCCGGATCCCGGGCGTGGATTTCCAGAGTATCGACAGCCTAAAGAAAGCCGGAGCTAGTTCCTAGTAGTCGCTGTACTCGTCGTAGTAGTCGTAGTAGTCATACTGCGCGTCGTCATAACCGTCGAGGTATCCCTCGTAGTAAGAATCATCCGGCGCGGGTGCAGGCTCGGCCGGGCGGGCGGCCATCATCTTGTTGGCACACGTCGACGTCCACCCCGACGTTCCGTCGGTAAAGAAAGTTGTGCCGGTCTCGTGCATCGAGGGATCCCCGCAAGAGGCGATCGTCTTATTCATGACGGATGGGTTCGCCTGCCCCGGCGCCTCAGTGTGGCCAATGACCACCTCGCCGGTGGTGTTCGTCTGCTGCTGCGAACCGCCCGGGGTAGGTGCCGGGGACTTAGCCTCTGAGTCCTTTGAGGCCTTTGAGGGCAATAAGAATTACTTTAAGAATACCCAGCGAGTGCCCCAAAGCGACGTTATTATTGCCACAGAAGAGAACACTTAGGAGTGCTCCCATGAAGTCCCACTCAAAGCCTCGCTCAAAGTCCCATTCGCTAGCAGTAAAGATCGCTGCAGTAATCACCTCAGCCGCCCTACTGGGGTCGTGCAGCCTCATTTCTTCCGAAGATTCGGATCAGGCCGAAAACTCGGCACAGTCGGTGACCGACGGAATGCAGCGCGTCGAAGAAGGGCGAATCTCCCTTGAAGTTCCAGCAGACTGGGAAGAGACCGAGGACTTCAAACCAACGGAGAATGGTTTCACCACGTCTTGGTCTAACGCGGACAAAGAGGCCGATAAAGAGCCAACGGACGTGATTCGTCTGAGCTCTGACCAGGGGCAAGGGCCTACGGCAACCGCCACGATGGGGTACTTCGAAGTGAACGCCCAGTTCCGAACCACCCACGGAAGAGACTTCGAACTAGGCGAGTCCCGCGACCTGGATATCGAAAACGCCGACGAGGCTAAGCTGACCACTTGGACGACGAACGAAAAGTCCGGCAAGACTCTGCACGGCGCGTGGGTGTTCGTCTCCGCAGGAAGCGGTGGAGCCGCTGGAGTTGAGATCTTGGCGCTCACCCTGTCCGAGGAAGAGATCGAGGCGATCATCGACTCGGTAGAGTTCGATCCGAGGAAATCGGAGGAATAAGAACGCCCCGAGTGCCCCTGGCTTGAAAAGAGTGCCCTCGGCGAGATTCGAACTCACGACCCCTGGTACCGGAAACCAGTGCTCTATCCCCTGAGCTACGAAGGCGTGTATCGGCGGTTCACTTTGTGTTCACGTCAATACGGGTTGAAAGTCTAGCACTGCACTGGGGCAGGAGTTCAATCACCTCCGCCACTGCGTGAAGTGTCCGGCCTCACTGCTAGTGTTTAATGCTGTGACTCCTGCTGAATTGTCTGAACTGATTACCGAAACTGCCCGCACGACCCTGGATGCCCACGGTCTGGATTCCTCCGTAGTGCCGGAGAGCGCCACCGTGGAGCGCCCGCGCAACCCGGAGCACGGCGACTACGCAACGAACATCGCCATGCAGGTGGCAAAGAAGGCCGGTACGAACCCGCGTGAGTTCGGCACCTGGCTGGCGGAATCCCTCGGCGCGCACGAGGGCATCGACGAAGCCACTGTCGCAGGCCCGGGCTTCATCAACATCCGCTTGGCCGCCGCTGCGCAGGGCAAGATCGTCGAGGACATCCTCACCGCCGGTGCAGACTTCGGCCGCGGCGACGAGCTCGCTGGCTCGGCCATCAACTTGGAGTTCGTCTCCGCCAACCCGACTGGCCCGATCCACTTGGGCGGTACCCGCTGGGCGGCCGTGGGCGACTCCCTGGGGCGTGTGCTTACCGCCCGCGGTGCGAAGGTCACCCGCGAGTACTACTTCAATGATCACGGCGCGCAGATCGACCGCTTTGCCCGCTCCCTGGTGGCTGCCGCGAAGGGCGAGCCCACTCCGGAGGACGGCTACGGTGGCGATTACATCCAGGACATCGCCTCCCAGATCGTGGAAGCTAACCCGGATTGGCAGCAGCTCGGCGCGGACGAGGCACAGGAACTGTTCCGATCCCAGGGCGTGGAGCTGATGTTCGCCCACATCAAGCGCACCCTCGCGGAGTTCGGCACGGAGTTCGACGTGTACTTCCACGAGAACTCTCTGTTCGAGTCCGGTGCGGTGGAGGCTGCGATCCAGAAAATCAAGGACAACGGCAACCTCTACGAGGCCGATGGTGCCTGGTGGCTGCGCTCCACCAACTTCGGTGACGACAAGGATCGTGTGGTCATTAAGTCCGACGGCAACGCGGCGTACATCGCCGGCGACATCGCCTACGTGGCCGACAAATTCGACCGTGGCCACAACTTGTGCATCTACATGCTGGGCGCCGACCACCATGGCTACATCGCTCGCCTGCGTGCAGCGGCTGCCGCCATGGGCTACGACCCGCAGCAGGTGGAGGTGCTCATCGGCCAGCTGGTGAACCTGGTCAAGGATGGCAAGGCCGTGCGTATGTCGAAGCGCGCCGGCACCGTCATCACCCTGGATGACCTGGTGGAGGCCATCGGCGTGGACGCTGCCCGTTACGCGATGATCCGCAGCTCTGTGGACTCGTCCCTGGATATCGACATGGATCTGTGGGCTTCGAAGTCTAACGACAACCCAGTGTTCTACGTCCAGTACGCGCACGCCCGCCTGTGCTCTCTGGCGCGCAAGGCCGCAGACCTCGGCGTCACTCGCGAGGGCGCCGACCTTTCCTTGCTGACCCACGACCGCGAAGGCGACCTGATCCGCACCCTCGGCGAGTTCCCAGCCGTGGTGAAGACCGCCGCCGAGCTGCGCGAACCGCACCGTGTGGCTCGCTACGCCGAGTCCCTGGCCGGCACTTTCCACCGTTTCTACGATGCCTGCCAGATCCTGCCTAAGCCGAGCGACGACGAGCAGACTGTGGCCGAGAACCAGGCCCTGTTCGCCGCCCGTCTGTCCCTGGCCGCGGCTTCCCGTCAGACCCTGGCCAATGCGCTCGAGCTGTTGGGTGTGTCCGCCCCGGAGCGCATGTAGTTGTTGTTTTTCTTTGTGACGCCACCACCTCCCGCCCCCTGCCGATAATTCACTCACCTAGGAGATTCCCTTGGATCCGGAGACTCACCTGAACTCCACGCCGTTGCGCCGTCGCACGGCCAGCACCGCGGAGTTCAACGCGATTCCCGCGCACGTCTACCCGCTGACCCTTCGTCGCGAAACGGCAGGGGAGCGACAGGGCGAGGTCACCATCGGTGGCGTGCCAATCACCGAGATCGCCGACACGTTTGGCACGCCGGCGTTCGTGATGGACGAGGAAGACTTCCGAACCCGCTGCCGCCGCCTGGCGAAGGCTTTCGGTGGCGGGCACTTCGTGCACTACGCTTCCAAGGCATTCCTGTCGAAGACTGTCGCCCGCTGGGCGATGGAGGAGGGGCTATCCCTGGACGTTGCCTCCCTCGGCGAGCTGCAGGTCGCCCTGGCCGCGGGATTCCCCGCCGAGCGCATCACCGTGCACGGCAACAACAAGTCCCCGGAGTTTCTGCGCCTGGCAGTTTCCGAGGGTGCGGAGCTGATCGTCGTGGACTCGCTGCAGGAGATCGAGACGCTGTCCACTGTCGCTGGCGAGCTGGGGAAGTCCCAGGATGTGCTGGTGCGTGTGACCCCTGGCGTGCACGTCGATACCCACGAGTTCATCGCCACCAGCCACGAGGATCAGAAGTTTGGATTCTCCCTGGCCTCCGGAGCAGCTCATCATGCGGCCATGGCGTGCCACGCTGCTGATGGCGTGCGCCTGCGCGGCTTGCACTGCCACGTCGGCTCCCAGGTGTTCGAGGCCTCCGGATTCGCCCTGGCCGCCGAGCGCCTGCTGGGCCTGTGGAAGCAGCTGTTGGATTCCACCGCGACGCTTTCGGACGCCCCCACGTCGCTGGATACCCTCGATCTCGGTGGTGGCTACGGTATCGCCTACATGCCGGATCAGGAGGCTCTGGACGTGGAAGAGGTGGCGTCCGAACTCAAGAGCAAGGTGCGCAAGGCAGCAGAGGCGGCCGGCGTGCCCGAGCCGAAGCTCAACGTCGAGCCGGGCCGAGCGATTGCCGGACCATCGATGATCACGCTCTACCGGGTGGGCACGGTGAAGGACGTCGAGGTGGCCGAAGGCATGACCCGCCGCTACATCTCCGTCGACGGCGGCATGAGCGACAACATCCGTCCCGCCCTCTACCAGGCGGAATACGATTGCCGCGTGGCCAACCGCGAGGTCGACGGTGAGCTGCTGCCGACCCGCATTGTGGGCTCCCACTGCGAGTCGGGCGACGTGCTGGTCAATGACGCGCTGGTGCCGGAGGACGTTCGTCCCGGGGACCTGTTGATGATCGGCGCCACGGGCGCGTATTGCTACGCGATGGCCTCTCGGTACAACATGATGACCCGCCCTCCGGTGGTGCGAGTGTCCGACGGCGAGGCGCGGTTGATGATTCGCCGCGAAACTATCGACGACGTGCTGGCTTTGGAGGAGTAACTTCCTGGATACAGGGCAAAACAGGGGTAATGGACAGCTTTGTCTAGTCGCACGGTAGATTGGTGCGATAACCTAAGAAAAAATTACCAACTTTCCTCTCATTTGAGACCTTACAAAGGAGCGACAAAGGAGCGACATGACCGAGCAGAAGTTTAAGCCAGGCAAGGGAATCGGCCAGACCGTAGGTGTGGCTCTGCTGGGCATGGGTACCGTTGGTGCAGAAGTGCTGCGGCTGCTGGAGGAGCGCAGTGATGAATTCGCAGCCCGCATCGGTGGCCCGCTGGAGGTCCGGGGTATTGCCGTCAGCAATTTGTCCAAGCCCCGCCCGGGTGTGGATCCGGAGAAGCTGACCGACGACGCGCTGTCTCTGGTGGCCCGCGACGACATTGACCTGGTCATCGAGGTCATCGGCGGCATCGAGTACCCGCGCGAGGTCGTGCTGGCGGCGCTGCGCGCCGGCAAGTCCGTCGTCACCGCCAACAAGGCTCTCATCGCCGCTCACGCTGACGAGCTGGCTGCCGCTGCCGACGAGTCCGGCGTGGATTTGTTCTTCGAGGCGGCCGTTGCCGCCGCCATCCCGGTTGTTGGACCGCTGCGCCGCTCCCTTGCCGGCGACAAGGTCAACCAGGTGATGGGCATTGTCAACGGCACCACTAACTTCATTCTCGACGCAATGTACACCCGGGGTGCCAGCTACGACGAGATGCTGGCAGAGGCCACCGAGTTGGGTTACGCGGAGGCCGACCCGTCCGCCGACGTCGACGGCTTTGACGCCGCCAGCAAGGCCGCCATCCTGGCCTCCCTGGCGTTCCACACCCGCGTGTCCGGCGAGGACGTGCATACCGAAGGCATCCGCGACATTACCGTCGCCGACATCGAAGCGGCCAAGGCCGCAAACTCCACCATCAAGCTGCTGGCTATCTGTGAGCGTCTGGTGGATGAGGAAGGTAAGGAATCTGTGTCTGCAAGCGTGTACCCGGCGCTGATCCCCAGCAGCCACCCGCTGTCCAGCGTCTCTGAGTCCTACAACGCAGTCTTCGTCGAGGCGGAGTCCGCCGGTCGCCTGATGTTCTACGGCAACGGTGCCGGTGGCGGCCCAACCGCCTCTGCCGTCCTGGGTGACGTCGTGGCCGTGGCCCGCAACATCGTGCTTGGTGGCCGCGGGCCAGGGGAGTCCACCTACGCCTCCCTGCCGATCGCCAACTTTGGTGATGTTCGTACCCGCTACCACGTGGATATGCAGGTGGATGATCGCCTGGGCGTGCTGGCCGAGGTGGCCTCCGTGTTCTCTGAGCAGGGTGTGTCGCTGAAGACCGTGCGTCAAGAAGGGCTGAATGACGGTGCGCGCCTCGTCGTCATCACCCACAGCGCGAAGGAAAAGAACCTGGAAGAGACCGTGGCGAAGCTCAAGGAGCTCGACGCTGTCAAGGCGATTGACTCCGTCATCCGCATGGAAGGCTAAACTCTAAGAGCGCTTTAAGCCAAGACCGACAACTGGGAAGAAACGACAGGGAAGCTATGACGAACAAGGTTCTGAACCACTGGACCGGCCTGATCAACATGTACCGCGATCGGATGCCGTTCGCGAAGGATTGGGAGCCGGTGACCCTCAACGAGGGCGGCACCCCGCTGCTGCGCGCGAACTACCTGTCGGAGATCACCGGCTGCGAGGTCTACCTCAAGATCGAAGGTGCCAACCCCACCGGTTCCTTCAAGGATCGCGGTATGACCGTGGCCGTCACGGACGCTTACCACAAGGGCCAGAAGGTCCTGATGTGCGCCTCGACCGGCAACACCTCGGCCTCCGCGGCGGCCTACGCGGCCCGCGCCGGTCTGAAGTCCGCCGTGCTGATCCCAGAAGGCAAGATCGCCCAGGGCAAGCTCGCGCAGGCAGTAATGCACGGCGCGCAGATCATCCAGGTACGCGGCAACTTCGACGACTGCCTCGAGCTGGTCCGCAAGACCACCACCGAGTTCCCAGAGATCGCCCTGGTCAACTCCGTGAACCCGATGCGTATCGAGGGGCAGAAGACCGCCGCGTTCGAGATTGTGGATTGCCTTGGTGACGCCCCCGATGTTCACTTCCTGCCAGTCGGCAACGCGGGCAACATCACGGCGTATTGGAAGGGCTACTCCGAGTACGCGGAGGACGGCGTTTCCACCCAGCGCCCCGTGATGAAGGGCGTGCAGGCAGCCGGAGCTGCCCCGCTGGTCAAGGGCGAGCCTGTGCTGGAGCCGGAGACGATCGCTACGGCGATCCGTATCGGCAACCCGGCTTCCTGGCAGCAGGCCGTTGCAGCCAAGGAGGAGTCGGGTGGCGACTTCCGCGCGCAGACCGACGAGCAGATTCTGGAGGCCTACCGCACCATCGCTGGCCGCGAGGGCATCTTCGTCGAGCCGGCCTCTGCATCTTCCGTTGCAGGTCTGCTGGACGCTCACGCCAACGGCGAACTGACCGCCGGACAGCGCATCGTGTGTACCGTCACCGGCCACGGCCTGAAGGATCCGACGACTGCGCTGTCTCAGATGCCGGAGCCCACCGTCACCGACGTGGACCCGCACGCCGTTGCAGACAAGCTGGGGTTGAAGTAATGGGCGTCGAGATCCCCGTTGGCCGCAAGGCCACCGTCAAGGTTCCCGCATCGACCGCGAACCTGGGACCTGGCTTCGATACCCTCGGCCTGGCGCTGGGGCTGTACGACTATGTGACTGCCGAGGTCATCGAGTCCGGCTTGGAGGTCGAGGTCACCGGTGAAGGCGAGGGTGAGGTTCCACTGGACGAGCGCCACCTGGTGGTACGCGCCCTGCGCGCAACGCTGAAGGAAGCCGACGTGACGGTTCCGGGGTTGCGTGTCAGCTGCACGAACTCCATCCCGCAGTCCCGCGGCCTGGGATCTTCGGCCGCCGCAGCGACTGCAGGCGTGGCAGCGGGCAATGGCCTGGCAGGGTTCACCCTGGACGACCAGGCACAGGTGCAGATCGCCTCTACCTTTGAGGGGCACCCCGATAACGCGGGCGCATCCGTGCTGGGCGCGGGCGTGGTCTCGTGGACGAACACCCCCATCGACGGAGTGTCCGCACCGGCCTATCACGCCCGTCGTATCGACGTGCACCCGGACATTAAGGCCACCGCGTTTATCCCGGACTTTCACGCCTCGACGGAGGCGATCCGCCGCGTGCTGCCGTCCGACATTAGCCACGTGGACGCCCGCTTTAACGTCTCCCGCACGGCAGTAATGACCGTCGCGCTGCGCGACGATCCGGAGCTGCTGTGGGAGGGCACTCGTGACCGCATGCACCAGACCTACCGAGCCGAGGTGCTGCCGGTGACCGCCGAGTGGGTGAACCGTCTGCGCAACCTGGGCTACCCGGCGTTCCTTTCGGGCGCGGGTCCGACGATCCTGGTGCTCAGCACCGAGCCGGTGGACAATGCACTGGTGGAAGAGGCTCGCGGCCGCGGGATGAAGGTCCTGGAGCTGGACATCGCCGGTCCGGTCGAGGTGGATGTCACCGGGTAAGGCGGAGCTGGTGACCGATGGGTTCTGCAATCCGTACACCTCACGCACGTACCCCTCGGGGGACACGGAGGTGATCTCGACGGGCATGGAGTACCTGTTCGGGCCGCCGTCCGGGAAAACGCAGCGGGAACGGTCGATGAGCAGTTTCGCGGACAAGGGACGTGACGGGTTCATTCGGGGTGGGTCGCCGACCACAGGTGATCCGGACGCATTCAGCGATCCCGGGCACCGCAACCTGATCCTCGGGGTGCTGCGGCTGCTGGGCGTGGGGTAGGCGGAGAAGCTGCCCGGTTGAAGTACCGGGAGTGTGAGGTCTCGACGGCCGTGCGGTCCCGGGCGGGGATGGTGACGACCTCCCTTCTGCGGCTGGAGGACCGGGTCACGCACCGCCGGCGAGGGTTTCGTCCCGGTCCTCGGTCTGAGCACCGCTGCTGGAAACCTTGTCTGCAGCGATGATCTGGTCCAGCAGGCCGGGGAATGCTTTCTCCAGGTCATCACGGCGCAGTCGGGTCATGCGGCCGTTGCCGACGTCTCGCTGCCACACGAGGCCGGCATTGCGCAGTACCCGGAAGTGGTGCGTCCGGGTCGATGGGGCCCAGGGGGTCCCGAACACGCTGCAGAACTGCTCTGTGCCCTCCGGTTGTGATGCCAGATTGACGATGACATGCCGTCGGTTTTCGTCGGACAGTGCATGGAGGATCTTCGACAGGTCAAACTCTTCGACACTCGGGTGTCCATCCTGATCAGGCATTGCGCAATTCCTTGGGGCTCGGGGGCATTGACTACTTCTATGGTACCTACCCTGGGTGGTGTCATGTAGGCATGCCCGTGCCTACTTCCCGACCGTCACCGGGAGATTCAGCGGGCGGTGGACGAGTACGCCCGTGTCCTACTGCACGGCGTCCACCGGGGACGCCAGGGTGAGGTCAGGGAGCGCGGCGGTCAACACCACCAGGGTCTCGTGGATCTCCATGCGGGCCATCGCCGCGCCCATGCAGTGGTGCATACCGTAGCCGAACTGGAGATGCCGCTTGGATGTGCGTGCGGTGTCCACGATCCAGGGTTCGGGGTAGACCTGCGGATCCCGGTTGGCAGCGTGAGCGTCTGCGTAGACCGTCTCCCCCTCGCGCACTGTTCCCCCGGAGACCGCCACATCGCGCGATGCGATCCGCGGGAACGTGGAGATCCTGCCGAGTGGGAGTAGGCGCAGGAGTTCTTCGGTGACCACTGGGATGCTGTCGGGGTTCGTGGACATCAGCTCCCAGAGCTCGTGGTGTGACAGGGCCACGAAGACGATCTTTGAGAGTTCCGACAGCACATTCTGGTCGCCGCCGACCAGCGATCCGAGAAGCAGAGCTGCGTACTCACCGTCGGTGACCGGCGGGGTTGCTTCCTCGCGGACGGCGAGCAGGTTCTTGATGAGTCCGTCGTTGAGGGGGCGTCTGCCGGCGATGAGGTCTTCCAGGTAGTGATACAGCTCCCAGAAGTCCTCCAGCAGCTGCGGGATGTCGGTGTCATGCGCGAGTTGCATCTGCCGCGACAAGTGCCGAAATCAGGGAATGTCGTCGTCGGGGACGCCCAGATAGGTGGCGTTGACGTTGATCGTCAGGGGTTCGAGCAGGTCGGTCATCAGGTCGAAGCTGGACGCGGGTGTCAGCGCATCGGCGGCGTCGGAGACGATGCGACGGACCGTCGGGGCGAAAGCCGCCATCGTGTTGGCGCTGTAGGCTGCGGCGACGAAGCGTTTCAGCCTTCCGTGGTGCGGATGATCGAGATTGAGGAGCATCTCCTCGGGCATGACCGTCGGCAGGAAGCTGGGGCCATCGTCGACGTTGGTGTCGCTGCGGATGAACGAGGTGTCCGTCAGAATCTTCTGGACATCGGGGTAGGCGGTCAGGTGCACGGCCGTATGCCCCGTGGGAAGAACGACCTGGGGAAGCCCACCTGGGGAAAGGTCATCGAGCGGTGTCACCATCGAGGGCGGCATCAGGCCGGGGATGGAGCGGAGGTCGAAGCGTGCGGATGTGGGTGGTGTGGTGGTGGTCATGGTTTCCTCCATGGATCTCTACAGGATGTTCAGTGGGTGTCGGTGTGTTCGCTGCGGCGGATGGCCAGGACGGCGATGGCGATCACGACCACCAGAACAGCGACAATGAGAACGGTTGTGGTGAAAGCACTGGTGTAGACGTCGGGGTGTCCGGGTTGGCCGGCTGCGGTGTCGGTCGCGGCGTCGCCGGTGAGCTTCTGCCCGATCAGTGTGGACAACAGGAGGGCGTAGCCTGCGACGAAGATGGCCTCACTGCCGACCCGGAAGAAGTTGAGCAACCCGGCAGCGGTGCCGGTGCGTTCCGGCGGGACCACCTGAAGGGCGTGGCCGTCCACAAGCCCAATGGGGAGGCCGAAGCCGAATCCGAGCAGGATCATCGGAACGATGATCCAGGCCAGGGAACGGTTCTCGCTGAGTAGCATGAGTCCCAGGTCGCCGAGGATCAGGACGGCAAGGCTCGTGTAGATGACAGACCCAACGTTGATCCAGGTGACGGTGTCGACGAGCTTGGCGGCGACAGTGGGTGCGATGACCACGGGGATGGTCATGGCGAGCATGAGCAGACCTGCCTGACCTGCGCTGAGATCTCGGATGCCGCTGAACGCTGAGGGGAGATAGGTCAGCAGGGTGACGAAGCCAATCGACCCGGCTACGGGTACCAGGCACATGGCGAGGAACTCCCGGTTGCGCAGCAGGGACAGGTCCAGCAACGGGGCGCGGTCTGACGTGCTTGGTGCCACAGCAGGGGCCGCGGCGGGGAGAACACGGGAGCTCAGCGCAACAGCGGCGAGGATAAGGCCGTGAACAGCGAAGACGCCGCGCCAGCCGACCCCGGCGACCAGGGCACCGGAGATGGTCGGTCCGAGCGCGAGACCGAGCCCGTTGACGGTGCCGAACAGGGCGAAAGCACGGGCACGGGCGGAGCCGGTGAAGGCGTTGGACAGCATCGAACTCGCACCGGTGAGGATCGCGGCGGCACCGATTCCGGCGATGATGCGCATGGCATCGAGCAGGAGCAGCGACGGGCTCGCCGCACTGATCAGACTGGTGGCGGCGAACAGGATGCTGCCGATAACGAAGGTGAGGCGGTAGCCGATGCGGTCGCTGAGTGCTCCCCACGCGAGGACACCGAGGGCGAAGGCGACGTTGAAGCCGTTGACCACCCACTGCAGTGCCGTGGTCTGGGTGCCGAGGTCGGTGGAGATCTTCGGAAGCGCAATGGCTGTCCCGGCGATGGACATCGGGGTGACGAACTGGGCTATCAGGATGATCGGGAGCGTCCAGCGACTCGGGGGTGCCGCCGCCGTTGTCTTGGATTGCGTCGATGTGGCTGTCATGGGTGTGTCCTTTCGGTAGGTACGATGATATTAGTAGGTACCAGTATCGTAGTTACTTCGCAATGTGAGGAGAGCACGGGACATGGAAAACACCAGCGCAGGAACACCAGATCAGTCGGATGAAATCGTGGATGTGGCCATCGTCGGAGGCGGTCCGGTCGGCATGCTGGTGGCAGCTGAGCTGACGCTGCAGGGACTGACTGTGGTGCTGTTCGAGCCGCGGACAGAGGTCGACCGCAGACCGCGAGCAGGCACAGTCCACGCCAGGTCGCTGTCGCACCTGGCCCGGCGTGGATACGTCACATCGGTCACGCCTGAGGAGATTGAACGGCGCTCCGGTACCGTCCGGCGTGCGGAGTTCCAGTTCGCCGGCTCTGCCGGGCTCACGCTGAGCGCACCCGCTCAGGAGCCGTCACCGTTGGCGGGGATACCGCAGGCCCAGTTGGAAGCGACGTTTGAGCAGCGGGCACTGTCACAGGGGGCAGACATCCGCCGGGGGACAGTCGTGCGGTCGGTCACCGTCGACGACGGCCACGACGGAGTCCTGGTCCAGTTCACCGACGCAGACGGACGCCCGGCACTTCACTCCGGAAGGGTCCGGGCACGGTACTGCATCGGGGCAGATGGAGGGCGCAGTCTTGTCGCCAGGACGGGGAACTTCCCGGCGGTCGAGACCCCCGCGACGATGAACGCCATCTCGGCGCTCGCCTACAGTGACGATGGTTCGGTTCCTCCCGGATGGAATCAGACGGAAACCGGATGGACAATGCACAACCCCGGCTTCGGGCGGCAGGGACGTGTCATCGGCATGGACTTTGACGGCCCGTCCCGGGACAGGTCTGTGCCCGAAGCGACTGAGTATGTGGACCTGGTGGAGCGCATTCTCGGAGGGCCGGCGAACCTGTCAGGGATCACCCACCTCACCCGGTTCAGCGACTTCGCACGGTACCGCCTGTCGATGCGCGACGGGAGACTCCTGGTCGTCGGTGACGCTGCGCATATTCACTACCCTCTGGGAGGACAAGGCCTGAACACCGGTATGCAGGACGCGTTCACCCTGGGCTGGCGGCTGGCCGCAGTCATCAAAGGTGTGCAGCCGGAAAGCTGCCTCTCCGAGTGGTCCCGGATGCGGTCGCACGCAGCGGCTGTCGTCATATCCAACACAGTTCTCCAGTCGCGGATGATGCACCCGCAGCAGGGGACGGCCCTTCGCGACTCCATTCACATGCTGCTGACCGTGCCTGGGATCCATGACGCTTTCGCAGACATGATCTCCGGGCAGTTCCAGCCGGGATTCGCTACGGATCTGGCGATCACCGAGCAGCAGACGGGAGAGGAACTCAGCCTTGCCCGGCTGCTGATCCCCGGCCGCGCTGTCGAGCTGCGTGTCGACGATGACGCTCCCCGCGTGGGGACCCACGATCCGGAACGGCTGGTGGTTACCGGAACCATCCGCCCCACTCCGCCGTGGCGAAGCGCTTACATCACCCCTGACGGCTACTTTGCGGAGACGACTCCGTAAGTACGCGGCGCACGTCGGCGATGGCCTGCTCGGCGGTGATGTACTGGACTGCGGTCCATCCGGCCCTGCGGGCCGCGGCACAGTTCTCAGGAAGATCGTCGATCAGAACACAGTCCTCCGCGGCGACGCTAGCCGCATCAGCAGCGATGGCGAAGATCTCTGGATCAGGCTTCCGGACGCCAACCCTGCAGGAGTCGATGATGACGGTCGCCACCTCGTCGAGGTCGACCATCGCCCGCCAGTGGTGCTGTTGCAAAGTTGGGTGGAGAACCGCGAACACTCCTTTCTTCGTCGCCTGGCCAGCATTATGGCCCAGCCTGCTTAGATATTCTGGAAGACCCGGTTGACGATCACCGCGTCCGGGTTCGGTTGCCCGTAGGCAAACATCGTGCCTTGCCCTTTCCGCAATGAGTGCATCGCCTCCATCCCTGTCAACGTCCGATATGCAGATGTCCGGTTCGTAAACGCGCCTTTCGGCCCGAGGATCCGCTTCAGCCGACCATGGTCGCCTTCTAGGATGTTGTGGAGGTATTTCACCTGCCGGTATTCCACTGTTGGCGGGCAGATTCCCTCTGACTTCAACTCGGCGATTGCCCTGGCTAGGGAAGGTGCTTTATCGGTGTTGATCACTCTGGGATACCCAGCTGACGCATTGGATCTGAGGGCCTTGGTCAGGAAACGCTTCGCCGCGGCCACGTTCCGCTTCGGAGAGAGGTAAAAGTCCAGGGTCTGACCACCGGCGGTGATCGCCCGATAGAGATAGCACCACCTGCTGCCGACCCGGATATAGGTCTCATCCACCCGCCAGGAACTGGCCTGCCAGTCAGGTACCTGCCGGTACCACCGTGTTTGCTTGTCCAGCTCACGGGCGTATTTCTGGACCCAGCGGTAGATCGTGGTGTGATCGACCGGTACGCCCTGCTCGGTCATCATTTCCTCCAGATCGCGGTAGCTCACCCCGTAGCGGCAGTACCACCGCACACTGCCCACAGAATGATGTCACGGGGGGAAATGACGACCGGAGAAGATACCCATGGCTGTGATTAGTTCACGTCGCTCTTCCTACTGCCCCAACTTTGCAACAGCACCGGTAAGGCCGGTAACCAATCCTGGGAAACTATTCTTGGGGTTCTAGAGAATCCTGGGCAGTAGCTGGGGCGAGAGATTGCTTCCTCTCGCCCCGGCTTTTCTGTATCACGCCGAAAAGTGCCGGGACGATGGAGAAGGCGACGATTCCGAGGAAAATGGCCTCGATGTTGTTCCGTACGAACTCCACCCCGCCGAATAGCGACCCCAGGTAGACGATGCCGCTGGCCCACAGCACACCGCCTATCACGTTGAAAACAATGAATGTGTGATAGCGCATGCCCGACATTCCAGCTACCAGTGGGGCATAGGTGCGAACGAAGGGTACGAAGCGGCACAGGATGATCGTGATCGCCCCGTATTTCTCAAAGAACGCCTCAGAGCGGTGCAGGTGTTCCTGTTTAAAGAAGCGCCCGTCCTTGCGGTTGCGCAGCGCAGGGTGGAAGCGGTGGCCAATCCAGTAGCCCACCTGGTCGCCTAGGATTGCCGCGATCGGGGTAATCAACAGCACCTGCCACAGCGGTGCGAAGCCATCAGGCTGGCTGGCTAGAAGGCCCGCTGTGAAGAGCAAGGAATCACCGGGCAGGAAAGGAAAGAACAGCCCGGATTCGATAAAGATAATCGCAAAAATGGCGGGCAAAATCGCCGCGCCGAAAGGTCCGGAACCCGAAAGCAAATACATTGGGTCGAACCACTGCGGCCCGAGGGCCAGCACAGTTACATCGGTCATGCAGGAAAACGCTACTCTACTTTCTCCCGCAATAGTTGGAATGGTTCCTGTTAAATTCTGGAGAATTTACCCCGACGACCCAGGGGTGGTGACCCTTGCCCGCCCCAGCCCGCCCTCAGCAGGCATCCGGGTGCGCCCCTTAAATCGTGATGATCTCGAACTTCCCCTCGCGGAAGTACTGGCGTAGGTCTTTCTTGTCGAACTTATCCACGCTGGTCTTGTCGATGTGATCCACGAAGGTCCAGTTCTCTGGCACCATCCAGCCGGGCACGCGTTGGCGAAGTTCCTCGGCCAGCTCTTGTGCAGTTTCCACAGTCCAGGGGGTCTCCTCGGCAACCACTACTACTGCGAGCGGGCGCTGCCCCCATTTCTCCGATGGAATACCGATCACTGCAGCCTCGATCACGGCTGTGGGCTCCAACAGGTAGTTTTCCAGCGCCGCGGAGTAGATCCATTCGCCGCCTGAACGGATGATGTCCGCCTTGCGGTCGTGAATCGTCAGGTAGCCGTCTTTGTTCACTGTGGCGATGTCGCCGGTGCGCAGCCAGCCGTCATCGGTAAAGCGCGGGCTGTCGTCCATGTAGTACGAAGCCGTTACTGTGTTGCCGCGTACTTGCAGTTCGCCTTCGTTGCGGTCGTTGGCTTCTAGCACGTTGTCGTTGTCGTCGACGATGCGGTAACGCATACCTGCGTGGAAGCGCCCTTGGCTTTCGCGATACTTGGCGCGGGCAGCGCCAGCCACACCAGCGGGCGGGTGGGCAACGGTGCCCACCGGGCCGGTCTCCGTCATACCCCAGGAGTGGATGATGTCCACGCCGAAGCGTTCCTCCCAGGCGTCGATCATGGCGGGGGAGACCTGCGAGCCGCCGACGTAGATCTCCTGCAGGCTCATCTTCTTGGGGTGCTTCTTGGTGTAGTGCACCAGCAGACCGGTCCACACCGCAGGGGACCCATGGGCTTGGCGTGGCATGGCGTCTGCGATCACATGTGCCAGGTGCTCCGGGGTGGCGCTGCGCCCGGTAAACACGATCGGAGCGCCGGCCATAAAGGCAGCTAGTGGCACGCCCCAGCTGAGGACGTGATAGATCGGCACACAGCATAGAAAGCTGGTGCCATTGCGGATACTGAAGCTATCGGCGGCGCGCAGCTGCATGGAGTGCAGCCACAGTGCGCGGTGGGAGTAGACCACGCCTTTCGGTGGGCCTTCCGTACCAGTGGAAAAACAGATGGCCGCCGGGTCAGTCTCTTCCATGTCCGGCCAGTCGAAGTCGGCGCTGCGCCCGTCGAGTGCGGCCTCTAGGTTTAGAACGCGCAGGTGGCTCAAGCCCGGCTTGCCTTGTTTGCCTTGCACGGCGATGAGCTGCTGTACCGCCTCGGTGTCCGCTAGGTTCGGCCCAATCACCAGCACCGCCTCCACGCAGGGGCAGTCGGCTAGTAGCGGGACGATCTGGTCTTTACAGGTCGGGTCGAGCACCAGCACTTTCGGCGCCGCCTTGTTGATGATGTGCGTGATCTGGGTGTTCATGAGGTGCCGGTTGATGGGGTTAAAAACCGCGCCCATCGAGGCCACGGAGAGCAGCACCTCCAGGTGCTCGGTACAGTTCGGCAGTACGGTGGCTACGCGGTCGCCGCGTTCAATGCCGAATTCGTCGCGCAGCATGTTGGCCATTGCGGCCGCGCGGATACCGATGTGCAGGAAGCTGGTTTGCTCCGCAGTTTCGTCAAAATACGTGGTCACGGTAGTGTTTCGGTGAACGCTGGCCCCGTATTCCAGGATCGTCGCTACGGATAATGGGATCTCCTGCATCGTCGACTTCATGCATTTCAGCCTAGCCGTTAGGTACTCGCGGTGTGGGAGGTGCTATGGTTAGCTACGGAAGCCGGATGTGAGGCTCGTTTCTTTTCTCTTTCTTTCTTTTTACGACGCCACCCCGCGCTACACCCGCCGCCAGTCGCATCGTGGGACGTTAAGGCGGCAATCTTTCTGGAAGATTCCCGCAATCTTTGGGTTAATTTAAGAACTGTTGTCGAATACGCATGTCTGGCCAACCCTGGGGCTTCGCAGGCTTTTGAAGGGTCGATGAAGAAGCCGGACGTGAAAGGACTTTTGTGAGCCTGTCCGATATTTTGGCTCGTGGCCAAGCCAATGGCCTCGCCTCGTTGAAATTGCCGGAGCTACGCCAGATTGCAGCGGCACAGGGGCTGAAAGGTACCTCTGGTCTCCGCAAAGGTGAGCTAATCGCAGCCATCGAATCCGGTGGTGCATCTGGTGGCGGTGGAGCGCCCCGGAAGCCGCAGCCTGCTGAAGAACCTGCGCCGAAGGAAAAGCCGGTTGAGGAGGCGCGGGAGGGGCGTCACCAAGAAAAGCGCCCAGAAGAAACCGCAGAAAGCGCCGAAAAGCGCGGTAAGGGCGACGGCAAAGATCGCGGCGAAGATCGCGAAAAGAACCGCGACGAGCGTGGCGACAACAACCGCGACGATAATGAGCGCGAAAACAACCACCGCGACGACAACAACCGCGGCAATCGCCGCAACCGTCGCAATCGCCGTAACCGCCGTAACCGTGGCCGTGACAATAATCGCGACAATAACCGCGATAACAACCGCAACAACGGCAACAACAGCGGGGATGGTAATAACGGTGGCGGCAACAACAACCGCGAACCGAAGCCGGAAGAGCTTACGCCTGTCGCGGGCATCCTCGATTTCGTCGATGCGAACACCGCGTTCATCCGCACCACTGGCTACCACGCGGGGCCGACGGACGTGTACGTGCCGATCAACACGGTGCGCAAGTACGGCATGCGCCACGGCGACGCGATCGTCGGCACCATCCGTCCGAAGAACAACAACAATAACGGCGGCGGACGCGGACGGAATCGCCAAAAGTACACGCCGATCTACCAGGTAGAGACCGTTAACGGCCTTACCCCCGAGCAGGCATCAGCACGCCCGAACTTTGCGAAGCTGACCCCGCTGTACCCGAACCAGCGCCTGCGACTGGAGACCGACCCGAAGACGCTGACCACCCGTGTGATCGACCTGATCATGCCCATCGGCAAGGGGCAGCGTGCGCTGATTGTCTCCCCGCCGAAGGCCGGTAAGACGACCATCCTGCAGGACATCGCCAACGCGATCTCCACGAACAACCCCGAGTGCTACCTCATGGTCGTGCTGGTGGATGAGCGCCCGGAGGAAGTGACGGACATGCAACGCTCCGTCAAGGGCGAAGTCATCGCCTCCACGTTCGACCGCCCGCCAGGGGAGCACACCAACGTTGCCGAGCTAGCCGTCGAGCGCGCAAAGCGCCTGGTAGAGCAAGGCAAGGACGTTGTTCTGCTGCTGGATTCCATCACCCGCCTGGGTCGCGCGTACAACAACTCCTCGCCGGCCTCTGGCCGCATCCTGTCCGGTGGTGTGGATTCCAACGCGCTGTACCCGCCGAAGCGCTTCCTGGGCGCTGCCCGCAACATTGAAAACGGCGGCTCCCTGACGATCATCGCCACCGCGATGGTGGAGACCGGCTCGGCCGGCGACACGGTGATCTTCGAGGAATTCAAGGGCACCGGCAACGCGGAACTGAAGCTGGACCGCAAGATCTCCGAGCGCCGCGTGTTCCCGGCTGTGGATGTGAACCCGTCGGGCACCCGCAAGGACGAGTTGCTACTCAGCCCGGAAGAGGCGCGCATCATGCACAAGCTGCGCCGTATCCTGTCTGCCCTGGATTCACAGGCGGCCATCGATCTGTTGATCAAGCAGCTGCGTAAGAACAAGACCAACCGGGAGTTCATGCTGCAGGTTGCCAGCTCCGCGCCTCTGGCAGGCGAGGACGAGGAGGATTAAACCATGAGCCAATCACCGTCAGTCATCGACGACATTCTGGCCGAGTATCAGGGCCTGGAGATGCAGCTGAGCGATCCTGAGCTGCACAATGACCCAGCGGCGGCCCGCAAGGTCGGTAAGCGCTTTTCCGAGCTGCAGCCGATCATTCAGACGCACCAGAAGCTCGAGCAGGCCCGCGAGGATCACGAGGCCGCGTCCGAGATGGCATCCGAGGACAAGGAATTCGCCGAAGAAGCCAAGCGCCTAGAAGAGGAGATCGGGGAGCTGGAAGAGCAGCTAACCGACCTGCTGGCTCCGCGCGACCCGCACGACGGCGACGACATCGTCATGGAGATCAAGTCCGGCGCCGGCGGCGAGGAAGCCGCGCTGTTCGCCGGTGAGCTGGCGCGCATGTACCAGCGTTACGCTGAACGTCACGGCTTTAGTACCGAGATCCTGGGGCTGAACGAGACCGACCTGGGTGGTGTGAAGGACATGACCCTGTCCATCCGCTCCAAGCAGCCCTCCCGCGATGGCGCGTGGTCGGAGTTCAAGTTCGAAGGTGGAGTGCACCGCGTGCAGCGCATCCCCGTCACCGAGTCGCAGGGCCGCATTCAGACCTCCGCGGCGGGCGTGCTGGTGTACCCAGAGCCCGACGAAGTCGAGGATGTGCAGATCGACGACAAGGACATCCGCGTGGACGTCTACCGTTCCTCCGGTAAGGGCGGCCAGGGCGTGAACACTACGGACTCGGCGGTTCGCATTACCCACCTGCCGACCAACATTGTGGTGACCTGTCAGAAGGAGCGCTCCCAGATTCAGAACCGCGCCCGCGCGATGCAGGTTCTGGCTGCGCGCCTGCAGCAGATGAAGGAAGAAGAGGCCGAGGCCGAGGCAGCCGAAGGCCGCGCAGCGCAGATCCGCACCATGGATCGTTCCGAGCGCATCCGCACCTATAACTTCCCCGAGTCCCGCGTCTCCGACCACCGCATCGGTTACAAGGCCAACAACCTGGATTCCGTCCTGGATGGCGACCTGGAGGCGCTGCTCGCGGCACTGAAGGAAGCCGACCGCGTACGTCGCCTCGAGGCGGAAGACTAGCCTTTCCGTCGCCTCGGCGGTGGTAGAGCGACAGAACGGTGGGACATTGAACATCAACCAGGCGATCCGGGAGGCCACCGCACAGTTGAGCGCGGCGGGCATCGATTCTGCCGCCGTCGACGCGCGCCTGCTGATGCGCTACCTGCTCGCCGACCCCGGCACTGGCTCAGCTGCGCCCCGCGCCGCCGTCGAACCCGGCACTCTCTTTATGCGCGCCGACGAACCCGCCCCCAGCGCCTATGCCGACTGGGTGGCCCGCCGCGCCGCGCGCGAACCCCTGCAGCACATCGTCGGCTCCGCCCCCTTCTGCGGTCTGGACCTCTTTGCGGAGCCAGGCTGCTTCGTCCCGCGCCCCGAAACTGAGCTGCTCGCCGACTGGGCCGCGCGTTTCCTCAAGGGGCGCCCCGCGCCGCACGTGGTCGATTTATGCTGCGGCCCCGGCACGTTGGGGCTCGGGGTTTCTCTTCTTTATGACGCCCCCATCTCCCTGACCGGAATCGAACTATCTCGTGACGCACTGCGGCTGGCCGAGAAGAATGCTCGGCTTGTCCCGCAGGTTAATGCCACTTTCGTTCAGGCTGATCTGGCTGTCGACGATCCCGCGGAGTTGCCAGCGACGGCGGGCGTTTCCCCCGAGGCTTTCGCACCCGCGGACGTGGTGGTGTGCAACCCTCCGTACGTGCCGGAATCAGCGGAGGTTTCCCCCGAGGTGGCGGCCGACCCGCACGCTGCTGTGTTCTCCGGGGACGACGGGTTGGAGCTCATGCCACGGGTACTGCAGTGGGCTGAGGCGCTGGGGCGGCCAGGTGGTGGCGTCGGAATAGAACACGACGACTCCAACGGTGCGCAGGTAGCGGCCATGATGCAGCAACGCGGCTGGCGAGAGATCACTCAACACCGCGACCTGGCCGGCCGACCGCGTTTCGTCACCGCCCTGCTACCGCAGTAGTACCGGCGATGGGGTTAAGGTAGAGCACGTAATAAATGAGCAAGGAAGGGCCGCAATGTCGAGAACCGTAGACGCAACCGATCCGCAGAACCGCGAGGCCGCGCTAGACGCCGCGGCGAATGCGGTGAAGGGCGGACGGCTGGTCGTGCTGCCGACCGACACGGTCTACGGCATCGGCTGCGATGCCTTCGACAACGAGGCAGTGGCCGCCCTGCTGCGTGCGAAGGGGCGCGGCCCCGACATGCCCGTGCCCGTCCTGGTTCCCAGCTGGACCACCATCCAAGGGCTCGTGCGCGAATACACCTACAACATGCGCAAACTCGTCGAGGCCTTCTGGCCGGGCGGACTGTCGATGGTCGTCCACCAGGCGCCCAGCCTGCCATGGAACCTGGGGGATACGCGCGGCACCGTGATGCTGCGCATGCCCAACCAGCCCATTGCGCTGGAGCTGCTCGAACGCACCGGCCCGATGGCGGTTTCCAGCGCCAATATCTCCGGCCAGCCGCCGGCGACGAATGTGCAGATGGCCGAGGATCAGCTGGGCGCGGACGTGACTACCTACATTGACGGTGGGGAAGCGCACCACGGCGTGGCCTCCACCATCGTTGACCTTTCGTCTGGCCGCCCGCGCATCCTGCGCGAGGGGGCGGCCACCACCGAGCGCGTGGCCGAGGTTCTGGGCATGAGCAGTGCGGAGCTGCGGGGAGACGTCTAATGACAGTCCTTGCCCAGCCGGCTATCGGCGCAGGTATTCCCCTGCGCGAGTTGGTGTTGGTGCTGCTCGTCGCCTGCACGGTGACGTATCTGGTGACTGGTGTGGTGCGCTCGGTGATCTTGCGCTACGGGCGGATGGCCGCCCCGCGCGAGCGCGACGTGCACCAAGTTCCGATGCCCCGGCTGGGCGGGGTAGCGATGTTTACGGGGCTGGTAGTGGCCGTTGTGGTGGCGAACCAACTGCCCGCGCTGACGCGCGGGTTCCCGCCGGTAACACCCGATATGACGGCGGTTCTGATGGCCGCCTTTGTGATTGTGGTCGTCGGAGTGGTGGATGACCTCTACGACATCTCCTGGGTGCTGAAGCTCGGCGGGCAGGTCGTGGGTGCCGTGGTGATGAGCCTGATGGGCCTTAGTTGGTACCTTTTTTATCTGCCGTTCGGGGACGGCACCACGCTGATCCTGGACCAGGTCCAGTCCACGATCCTGACGGCGCTTTTGACCGTCACGATCGTGAACGCGATGAACTTCGTCGACGGCCTAGACGGTCTGGCCGCGGGGTTGGGGGCGATCGCCGCCGGGACGATCCTGATTTACTCGCTGACCATCCTGCATGATCAGGGTGGCACCGTGGCGGCCTACCCGCCGGCGATTATTTCGGCAGCATTGGTGGGAATCTGCATGGGTTTCCTGCCTCACAACTTCTCGCCCGCGCGTATCTTCATGGGGGATAGCGGCGCGATGCTGATCGGCCTGCTGCTGTCCGCGGCCTGCACATCGGCATCCGGGCGCATCAACGCGGCGCTGTACGGGCCGGCGGATATGTTGGCTCTGCTGTCGCCGATGATTGTGGTTCTGGCGGCCCTGTCCATTCCACTGCTGGACCTGGTGATGGCAGTTGTGCGCCGCGTGTCCCAGGGCAAGAGCCCGTTTTCCCCGGACAAGAAACACCTGCACCACCGACTGCTGCACATTGGCCACAGTCAGAAGCGCGTGGTTCTGGTTTTGTACACCTGGGTTGGGGTAGTGGCCTTCGGTGCAGTGGGACTGACCGTGCTGCCTCTACACGTGATGGCTATTTCCTTTAGTTTGCTGGTGATCGTTGCCATCGTGGCGACGGTGGTGCCGCTGTGGCGGGAGAATCGGAAGTCAAACACGGCTCAGGTAAGCTAATCGCCATGACTGAGGCGACTGAGAACAACGGTGCTGCAAAAGACGCTGCGGTGAACGGTGCTGGGGTGAACGGTGCTGCGGGCGCTAAAGAGCTGCCCGAGCTGAACGACGTATCCCAAGCCAGCGACCACGTCGGCCCGCTGAAGGCTGCCATGCGTTCCGGAGCGCTGGCGCTGGTGGTGCTGGGTGCGCTTTCCCTGTTGGTGTGGGGTCTTATCAGCGGCACCGAGGGGCTGTGGGGAGCAGGCATCGGGTGGCTGGTCGGCGGCGGATTTATGCTGCTGACGGTAGTGATCGTGCTGTTTAGTTCCAACACTTCGCCCTCGATGACGATGGGCTTGATCCTGGGCAGCTGGCTGGTTAAGGCGGCGGTGCTGCTGGGCATTCTGTTCTTCCTGAAGGACAAGACTTTCTACGACACCGCAGCGCTGGCCGTAACCGTGATCTTGAGCATGGTCGCCGTACTGGCCATCGAGACGCTGGCAGTTACTCGCACCCAGAAGCTTTACATCAGCTAGCGAGGCTAACGGCATCTAGTGCTAGTGCCCGAATCCACGCCCCGGTTTGCATAGCCAATGCAGGCCGGGGCTTTTTGTTTGTTGTGATGCTACGGGTGGCACTGCTTGCGCGCAGAGAGATAACGCCCTCACGCGGAGAGGCGACAACTGTCAGTAGCGAGCTGGGGTAAGTGCAGCGGGGAGGGAGCGGAGGTAGGCCTAAACACATACAAATGATTCTGGAACCAAAAACGTTGAAAACCACGACCAAGTGGGGGGACCCGCAACGTGTTTCACTTAGCGATTCGCGAGATAAAGCTGATATTGTTCTATCGGGCCATTTATTGGCACACGTATGTGTGAACAGTAGATACGGCACCGGCTGATTATGTAGGGACGTGCGACGGAGTCCCTCAGCGTCGGCCTAACTCTTCGAAAAGAGACCTCCATCGCACCGCAGTGATTCTGTGCAATCTTGCGGCCCAATCACGGGAGAGAACGCTGAGCGTAACAACCTTGGCCATGAAGGGCGAGTTTCACGTACCTTCATTGGAACACGAATTCTTCCCGGGGCAAGTGGATAGCAACCAGCTGTGGTTCAGTGAGTTTGCTGGTGGAGCCTTCGCGCTCGACCGCCTCATGGTCATCCGTATTGTGATGATTCTTCTGGTTACCGCATTCTTCTTCTTTGCAATGCGGAAGCCGAAGCTGATTCCGAGCGGCGTACAGAACGTTGCTGAGTACTTCTTGGACTTCGTTCGGATTCACATCGCGGAGGATATCTTGGGCAAGAAGGAGGGGCGCCGGTTCCTGCCGATCATCGCCGCTATCTTCTTCACTGTTCTTGCCGTCAACATGTCGACGATCATTCCGTTCATGAACATTTCAGCCAGCGCTCGAGTGGGTCTGCCACTGGTGCTGGCTGTTGTCGCGTATATCGCATTCATCTACGCGGGTGTGAAGCGCTATGGCTTCGGCAAGTACATCAAGTCCTCGCTGATCATTCCTGGTTTGCCTTCTTGGCTCCACTTCATCGTGGCGCCGATCGAGGCATTCTCCACATTCGTCCTCCGTCCGGTAACGCTGACGATTCGTCTTATGGCGAATATGTTGGCTGGACACATCATCCTCGTCATGCTGTTCAGTGCCACGAACTTCTTCTTCTGGCAGATGAGCGGTTGGACTGTGGCTGCTGGCGGCACGATCCTCTTCGCGATCGCCTTCACCCTGTTCGAGCTCATGGTGATCTTCCTGCAGGCATACATCTTCTCCCTGCTGACCGCCGTGTACATCGAGCTGTCCCTCCACGCAGACGAGCACTAATTCGCCCCTTTTTAAGTACTCAAATGACCAAGCCGGACAACGACAAAAGAAAAGCTGCAACCGGCTGGTTCTCAGAAAGGTAATGGAAACCAAATGAACGACATCTTCCTCATCGCGCAGGACACCACCACCAAGTTCCAGGGCTTCGGCACCATCGGCTACGGCCTGGCTGCTATCGGCTCCGCTATCGGTGTGGGTAACGTTGCAGGTAAGACCGCTGAGGCAATGGCTCGCCAGCCCGAGATGGCCGGCCAGCTGCGCACCACCATGTTCCTGGGTATCGCTTTCGCCGAGGCACTGGCGCTGATCGGCTTCGTCGCCGGCTTCCTGTTCTAATTTCAGTGCGATTGGCCGCTCGTTAAGAGCACTTTCTAACCACCGCACCAGAATCGAAAGCTGGAGACTATGACGAACACCTTTTTGTTAGCAGCTGAGAAGCTGCCGATGGAGGAGTCGGTAAACCCGCTGCTTCCTCCGCTGTACGACATCGTCTGGTCCATCATTCCTTTTGCAGTCATCCTGTTTGTCTTCTGGAAGTTCGTGCTTCCGAAGTTCCAGGAAGTGCTGAATCAGCGCGAGGACCAGATCGAGGGCGGCATTCGGCGCGCCGAGTCCGCTCAGGCAGAGGCTAAGGCTGCCTTGGAGAAGTACAACGCTCAGCTTGCTGAGGCACGCACTGAGGCTGCGCAGATTCGTGATGACGCCCGTTCTCAGGGTCAGAAGATCATCGCGGACATGAAGGCTCAGGCAACCGAAGAGTCCAACCGTATCGTCGAGTCGGGCCACAAGCAGCTCGAGGCACAGCGTTCCGCCGTTGTCACCGACCTGCGCAAGGAGATGGGTGAAAACTCCATCAACTTGGCTGAGCGCCTGTTGGGCGAGCAGCTGTCGGACGACGTGAAGCGCTCGGGCACCATCGATAACTTCCTCGCCGGACTGGACAACGTCGGCGCATCCGGGAAGTGATCGGTATGCACGCAGCGAGCCGAGAGGCAATTGAGCGCCTCGAGCAGACCCTGGATCAGGGTCTTAACGAGACCTCCGACAAAGTGGGCACCGGTGTAACCACCGGCACCGAGCTGTTCGACGTTGTCGAGCTGCTCGACAGTGACCGCGGCCTGCGTGTCGCGCTGATCGACCCGGCGAGGGATGCCAACACCCGCGTGGAACTGGCCAAGAGCCTGTTCGACGGCAAGGTATCTGCCTCGACGGAAGAAATCGTGTCTGCTGCTGTATCCCAGTCGTGGTCCAACACTCGCGACCTGCGCGACGGACTGGTGAAGCTGGGCCGCCTGGCCCTGCTGCGCGCCGCCGACGCTCAAGGTCAGCAGGACCGCGTTGAAGACGAACTGTTCCAGCTGGCTCGCATCATCGAACGTGAGCCGGAGCTGGAGCTGAAGCTGGCCGACCGCGCCGCATCCCCGGATGCTCGCCGCGACCTGCTGGCAAAGGTCCTGTATGGCAAGGTCACTTCCACGACCGAGGCACTGGCGCTGCAGGCAATTGGCCGTCTGCGCCAGCGTCCAGTCGAGGAACTTGACTCGTTGGTTGACGAGGTAGCTGCACTGGAGGGACGCACCGTAGCGCGTGTCCGTGCCGCAGCTGCCCTGGGTGAACAGCAGAAGTCGACTCTGTCGGACAAGCTGGAAAAGATTTACGGTCGCAAGATTGCGGTCCACTCCGAGGTTGATACCAGCCTCCTCGGCGGTGCCGTGATCCGCGTCGGACACGAGATTATCGACGGCAGCACTGCAGGTAACCTGCGGCGCCTCCGCGCGTCGATCGCTTAGGGCGTCATATAAAGGCGCCCCAAGGAACCGACAAAGACCAAGCAAGAAAATAGATGCTGGAAGACGAAACCGAGAGCAGGAAGAACATGGCGGAGCTGACGATCTCCTCCGATGAGATCCGTAGCGCGATTGCGAACTACACCTCGAGCTACTCCCCGGAGGCCTCCCGTGAGGAGGTCGGCGTGGTCACGGCGGCTGCAGACGGTATTGCCCAGGTAAGCGGCATGCCCTCTGTGATGGCTAACGAGCTACTCGAGTTCCCAGGCGGCGTGATTGGCGTCGCACAGAACCTCGACACCGACAGCGTCGGCGTCGTGATCCTGGGTAACTTCGAGACCCTCAAGGAGGGCGACGAGGTCAAGAGGACCGGCGAGGTCCTGTCCATTCCGGTTGGGGAGAAGTTCCTCGGCCGCGTTATCAACCCACTGGGTCAGACCATCGACGGCCTGGGCGACATCGAGTCCGAGGAAGAACGTGCCCTCGAGCTCCAGGCGCCCTCCGTTCTGATGCGTCAGCCCGTCGAGGAGCCGATGCAGACCGGCATCAAGGCTATCGACGCAATGACCCCGATTGGCCGTGGTCAGCGTCAGCTGATCATTGGCGACCGCAAGACCGGTAAGACCTCGGTCTGCATCGATACCATCCTGAACCAGCGCGACAACTGGGCAACCGGCGACCCGAAGCAGCAGGTTCGCTGCATCTACGTTGCTGTTGGCCAGAAGGGTTCCACGATCGCTTCGATTCGTAAGACCCTGGAAGACCACGGCGCGCTGGAGTACACCACCATCGTGGCAGCACCGGCATCCGACTCCGCCGGCTTCAAGTGGCTGGCACCGTTCACCGGCGCCGCACTGGGCCAGCACTGGATGTACCAGGGCAAGCACGTCCTGGTTATCTACGATGATCTGACCAAGCAGGCTGAGGCCTACCGTGCGATCTCCCTGCTGCTGCGTCGCCCGCCGGGCCGCGAGGCTTACCCCGGTGACGTCTTCTACCTGCACTCCCGTCTGCTGGAGCGCGCAGCGAAGCTGAACGACGAGCTGGGCGGTGGTTCCCTGACGGCACTGCCGATCATTGAGACGAAGGCGAACGACGTGTCTGCCTTCATTCCGACCAACGTTATTTCCATTACCGACGGTCAGGTATTCCTGGAGTCCGACCTGTTCAACCAGGGTGTCCGACCGGCTATCAACGTTGGTGTGTCCGTCTCCCGTGTTGGTGGTGCCGCACAGACCAAGGGCATGAAGAAGGTGTCCGGCTCCCTGCGTCTGGACCTGGCCGCATACCGCGACCTGGAGGCATTCGCTGCCTTCGCATCCGACCTGGACCCGGCTTCCAAGGCACAGCTGGAGCGCGGTAAGCGCCTGGTCGAGCTGCTGAAGCAGAAGGAGACCGAGCCACAGTCCGTCGAGGACCAGATGGTTTCCATCTACCTGGCCGGCGAGGGCGAGTTCGACGACGTTCCGGTTGAGGACGTTCGCCGCTTCGAGTCCGAGCTGCTGGAGAACCTGCACGCTTCCCACGGTGGCGTGTTCGAGCAGATCAAGGGTGGCACCCCGTTCAGCGACGAGTCCAAGGCCGAGCTGGCTGGCGCAGTCCAGGACTTCAAGCAGGGCTTCCAGACCACCGACGGCACCCCCGTCATCAACGAGCCGGAAGCTCGCCCGCTTGGCGACGACGAGGTCACCAAGTCTCAGATCACTGTCTCCCGCAAAACCCAGTAGGCGCGGAAGGTAAGTGAGCACAGTGACCACCAAGACCATTAATGAAACAGAAGGGAGGCGATAGTTATGGCTAGTCTTCGCGAACTGAGGACACGCATCAAGTCCGTGAACTCGACTAAGAAGATCACGAAGGCCCAGGAGCTCATCGCCACCTCGAGGATCACGAAGGCTCAGGCACGTGTTGACGATGCGGAGCCTTACGCGGATGAAATCACCCGCGTGGTTCAGCGCCTGGCCTCCGCCAGCACCCTGGATCACAAGATCCTGCAGGAGCCGACGGATGCTTCCCGCGCCGCAATCCTCGTGGTTTCAAGTGACCGTGGCATGTGCGGTGGCTACAACAACAACGTCTTCAAAAAGACTGCAGAGCTGCGCAAGCGCCTGGAGAACGAAGGCAAGGACGTTGTTCTGTACGTCTCTGGTAACAAGGGCATCTCCTACTACAACTTCCGTGGCGAGAACATCGCAGGTGCCTGGTCGGGCTACTCTCAGGACCCCGACTACGCGGCTACCCACGATGTGCGCCGCCACCTGATTGACGGCTTCGTCGCCGGTTCCGAAGGAACCGCAAAGTGGCGCGAGGGCCTCAACGCGGAAGAGGGGCAGGCTGTACAGGGATTCGACGAGGTGCACATCGTGTACACCCGCTTCGAGTCCATGCTGAGCCAGAAGCCAGAGGCACACCGACTGTTGCCGATCGAGACTGTGGTTGAGGAAGAGAAGTTCGAGCTCGGCGAGGATCTGGTCTCCGACAAGGTTGACCAGGTTTCTGCCGACTACGACTTCGAGCCCGACCCAGACACCCTGTTGAAGGCCTTGCTGCCGCAGTATGTCTCCCGAGGCATCTTCGCAGCAATGCTGGAGTCTGCGGCGTCGGAATCCGCAGCGCGTCGTACCGCGATGAGCGCCGCAACCGACAATGCGACCGACCTGGTCAAGCAGCTTTCCCGAGTTGCCAACCAGGCTCGTCAGGCCCAGATTACCCAGGAAATTACAGAGATCGTCGGTGGCGCATCCGCGCTCGCCGATAGCGGAGAAAGTGATTAAGTATGACTACAGCAAACCAGGTTCAGCCTTCTGCTGAATCGGCTGTTGCGGGCCGCGTCGTGCGAGTTATCGGCCCGGTCGTCGACGTGGAGTTTCCGCGCGGCCAGCAGCCAGCACTGTTCAACGCACTGACCGTCGAGGTTGACCTCGAGGCAGTGGCAAAGACCATCACCCTGGAGGTTGCACAGCACCTCGGGGACAACCTCGTGCGCGCCGTGTCCATGGCGCCGACCGACGGCCTGATCCGTGGCGCTGAGGTTACCGATACCGGCAAGCCGATTTCCGTACCGGTCGGCGACGTTGTCAAGGGCCACGTCTTCAACGCTCTGGGCGACTGCCTGGACGAGCCGGGCCTGGGCCGCGACGGCGAGCAGTGGGGCATCCACCGCGAGCCACCGGCATTCGACCAGCTCGAGGGCAAGACCGAGATCCTGGAGACCGGTATTAAGGTCATCGACCTGCTGACCCCGTACGTGAAGGGCGGCAAGATCGGCCTGTTCGGTGGTGCAGGTGTGGGTAAGACGGTGCTCATCCAGGAGATGATTACCCGTATTGCCCGCGAGTTCTCCGGTACCTCCGTGTTCGCCGGTGTTGGTGAGCGTACCCGTGAGGGCACCGACCTCTTCCTGGAAATGGAAGAGATGGGCGTGCTGCAGGATACCGCGCTTGTGTTCGGCCAGATGGACGAGCCGCCGGGAGTCCGTATGCGCGTGGCTCTGTCCGGTCTGACCATGGCGGAGTACTTCCGCGATGTTCAGAACCAGGACGTGCTGCTGTTCATCGACAACATCTTCCGTTTCACCCAGGCTGGTTCTGAGGTTTCGACCCTGCTGGGTCGTATGCCTTCTGCCGTGGGCTACCAGCCCACCCTGGCTGACGAGATGGGTGTTCTGCAGGAGCGTATTACCTCGACCAAGGGTCGTTCCATTACCTCCCTGCAGGCCGTTTACGTGCCGGCCGATGACTACACCGACCCGGCACCGGCTACGACCTTCGCCCACCTGGATGCGACGACCGAGCTGGATCGTTCCATCGCCTCGAAGGGTATTTACCCCGCAGTGAACCCGCTGACCTCTACCTCTCGTATCCTCGAGCCGGGTATCGTCGGCGAGCGTCACTACGAGGTTGCCCAGCGCGTGATCCACATCCTGCAGAAGAACAAGGAGCTGCAGGACATCATCGCCATCCTGGGTATGGACGAGCTCTCGGAAGAGGATAAGATCACCGTTCAGCGTGCACGTCGCCTGGAGCGCTTCCTGGGCCAGAACTTCTTCGTTGCGGAGAAGTTCACCGGTATCCCGGGCTCCTACGTGCCGCTGGCCGACACGATCGACGCCTTCGAGCGCATCTGCGACGGCGAGTTCGACGCTTACCCGGAGCAGGCCTTCAACGGTCTGGGTGGCCTGGACGATGTCGAGGCTGCTTACAAGAAGATGACCGAAAAGTAAGGGGTTAAGCACATGGCTGAGATTGCCGCACAACTGGTCTCCGTGGAACGTCCGCTGTGGGTTGGTACCGCAACGTCCGTTACCGCGCAGACCACTGAGGGCGAGATCGGCGTGCTCCCTGGTCACGAGCCTCTGCTCGGCCAGCTGGTCGAGAACGGCGTCGTTACCATTCGGACGAACACCGGTGAGAAGCTGGTGGCCGCGGTGCAGGGCGGGTTCCTGTCCGTGTCCTCCAAGAAGATCACCATTCTGGCGGATTCTGCAACGTGGGCCAGCGAGGTCAACGTTGCGGATGCCGAGTCCCGCAAGCAGTCTGCAGAGACTGAGCACGACAAGGCCGTCGCAGAGTCCGAGTTGCGCGCTGTGAAGCGTATGGAAGTGTAAAGCTATCTAGCTTTCAACTTCCCTGACGAACGGGTCCCACTGTTTCATCGGTGGGGCCCGTTTTGCTTTTTCGAAACCCACTTCATGCCTGTAAGTTAGGTATATGGCGTGGTTGTTGTATTTTCTTGCGGCGGTGGCGCTGTTCGTCGTCATCGCCGTTGTGTGGCGCTTTTTTGCGCTGCGTTCCCAGGGGTATCCCGTGGTCGTCCGGCGCCTGCCAAGTTCTGATGGCAGGCACTGGCGCCACGGGATTTTGAAGTATTCGGGCCAATCCGCCAAGTTCTACAAGCTGCGTAGCCTGCGCCCAGCTTCGGATGTGGTGCTTACGCGCCTGGGCACCGCAATCGTTTCTCGCCGCGAGATCACCCCGCGGGAGGCCGCCTTCTTGGAGGACGACCTTCACGTCGTCGAGGTTGTTCACCGCAAATCGCATTGGGAGATCGCCCTGGACAGCGCCGGGGATACCGCGCTGGTGTCCTGGCTGGAGTCCGCCCCTTCGGAGCGCCGCATACCCCGTCATTGATTCGCCGCCAGCTTCGGTAGCGTAGGCTGAACAATTATGCGCTTAGTCATTGCCCGCTGCTGTGTCGATTACGTCGGACGCCTGGAGGCCCACCTGCCATCCGCCGACCGTTTGATCCTGATGAAGGCCGATGGTTCGGTTTCCATCCACGCCGACGATCGCGCGTATAAGCCGCTCAATTGGATGATGCCGCCGTGTTCCCTCAAGGCCGTCGAGGCTAGCTCTTTTGATGGTGATGACGCCCCTACGGAGTATTCGGAGCTAGGCAATGAGGGGGTCGAGCAGTTGTGGATCGTCACGAATCCAAAGGGGGAGCAGCTGCGGATCCAGATTTTCGAGATCTACTCCGATACGGAGCACGACCTCGGGGAGGACCCTGGCCTGGTGAAGGATGGCGTGGAGGCGCACCTGCAGGAGTTGCTGGCTGAGCAGATTGAAATCTTGGGCGAGGGTTACTCTTTGATCCGCCGCGAGTACCCGACGGCTATCGGTCCGGTGGACATTTTGTCCAAGGACTCTACGGGCGCGACTGTGGCCGTGGAGATCAAGCGCCGTGGTGGTATCGACGGTGTGGAGCAGCTTACCCGCTATGTGGAGCTGCTGAACCGGGACGAGCTGCTGGCTCCCGTGACGGGCGTGTTTGCCGCCCAGGAGATCAAGCCGCAGGCTCGCACACTGGCGGAGGACCGCGGTTTCCGTTGCGTTACCCTGGACTATGAAGCAATGCGAGGAACCGACTCCTCGGAGCTGCGGCTTTTCTAAAAGACTCAGCTCTCTCAGTCGGTTTTAGCCCTCAACAGGCGATTATATTCTCCCGCGCGGCCAGCGCGTGGGAGGGCAAGTAAGAAAGGACACTTACAAGGTGACGAATCCTTCAAATACTCCTCCGTCCCGCTTTGTTGCCGGGGCAGTGGACCTGGGTGCGGTGAAGCAGCAGGCTGAGCAGCGGGCGCAGGCGCAGGCCCGCGCCGCCCAGGCGGGAGCGGCTGGCGCTGGCGCCGCCGCTGGAGGTACTGGCGCGGCAGGTCAGCCGGGTGCGGCCGGTGGAACCGGCGCAGGAGGCACCGGAGCTTCCGTAGCTTTCGTAAGTACCATTACCCCGGAGAACTTCGAGCTGGACCTCGTTGTTCGTTCCACTCAGGTGCCGGTAGTTACGCTGCTGGGTTCCGCACGCTCGGAAGCCTCGGAGCAGATGCGCCAGGACTTCACCAAGCTGGCTGAGTCCCAGCAGGCACCGACCAAGTGGCTTTTCCGTTATGTGGATGTGGACGCCACCCCGGAGGTCGCCCAGGCCTTCGGCGTGCAGGCAATCCCTACCGTCATCGCGCTGGCCGCCGGTCGCCCGCTGACCAACTTCGAGGGCGGCCAGCCCGCCGCGCAGCTGCACGGCTGGGTAGATGCTGTGGTGCAGGCCGTAGACGGCAAGCTGCGCGGCCTGGCTCCGGGGGAGGATCCGGCTAATGCGGCCGGCGGTGGCGCAGGGGCCGACTCGGATGGTGCTGACGCGGACCAGGATGCGGGTGACCCGCGCCTGGCTGCCGCCGCCGAGAAGCTCGAGGCGGAGGATTACGCGGGCGCAATTGCGGAGTATGACGCCATCCTTGCCAACCCCGCGCAGGCCGATGAAGAGCTCGTAGGGGAGGCCCGCGCGGCGCGTGCCAATGCGCTGCTGATGCAGCGCCTGTCCACGGGCGGGGATGAGTTCGCAGAATCCGACCGCCTGCTGCTGGCGGGAGACAAGCCCCAGGCCTTCGACCTATTGATCGAAGAGCTGCGCCCGTCCGCAGAAGGCAGCGCAGATCACAAGAAGCAGGCGAAGGCTCGCCTGCTGGAGCTGTTCAGCCTGTTCGACCCGGCGGATCCGGAGGTCATCGCGGGCCGCACCCGCATGGCCTCGGCACTGTTCTAGGCGCCACACCCGCCCAGGCTCGGGAGCTGGGCCGGGTCGGCCCAAGATGCTCCGGCCGCGAGAGCTGAGCCGGGCTTAGCTCTCTAGCACGAACCAGCGCGCGGTGTGCGCCGGGATCTGCAGCACAGCGGAGGCGTCCATGCCGTGGGAGCCGGTGGGCTCCGTGTGCAGGTCGCCGCTTACGCGCCCGGCACCCTCGTATTGCACGTCGTCGGTGTTCAACACCTCGCGCCACGTGCCGGCCTGCGGCAGGCCGATGCGGTAGTTCTCTTGGGTGGTGCCCGAGAAGTTAATTACACACGCCAGCTCGCGCCCACGGTGGCGTCGAATAAAGGAAAGAACGTTATTCGCCGAGTCGTCGCTGGCGATCCATTGGAAGCCCTCCGGCGCGTGGTCCTGCCCCAGAGCGGGCTCGGAGTGGTAGAGCTTGTTTAGCTGGCTGGTCAGGGCGCTGATGCCGCGGTGGAACTCGCCCTCCCAGCCTTCGAGGTTGTGCCAGTCCAGGCCGCGGGACTCGTTCCACTCCTCGGTCTGGCCCCATTCCTGGCCCTGGAAGAGCAACTTCTTTCCCGGGTGCGCCCACATGAACGCCAGGTAGCTGCGCACCATCGCCGCCTTATCCCAGGCGGAACCGGCGGGCATGCGCGACCACAGGGTTCCCTTGCCGTGCACGACCTCGTCGTGGCTGATCGGCAGCACGTACTTCTCGGAGTAGGCGTAGACCATCGAGAACGTGATCTCGTTGTGGTGGTAGCTGCGGTAGGCCGGGTCGCGCTGGATGTATTCCAGGCTGTCGTGCATCCAGCCCATGTTCCACTTCAGGCTGAATCCCAGGCCGCCCTCGCTGGTGGGGGCAGTCACGCCTGGCCAAGAGGTCGACTCTTCGGCGATAGTCAGCGAGCCCGGGCACTCGCGGTGCACGGTGGCGTTCATTTCCTTCAGGAAGTCCACCGCATCGAGGTTCTCGCGCCCGCCGTACTGGTTCGGCAGCCAGTCATCGCGGGAGTAGTCCAGGTACAGCATCGAGGCCACGGCATCCACGCGCAGGCCGTCGATGTGGAACTCCTTGCACCAGTACAAAGCGTTGGCCACCAGGAAGTTGCGCACCTCGTTGCGGCCGAAGTCGAACACGTAGGTGCCCCAGTCCGGCTGCTCGCCGCGGCGCGGATCCGGGTGCTCGTAGCAGGCCTCGCCGTCGAAGCGGCCCAGAGCCCAGCCGTCCTTGGGGAAGTGCCCCGGAACCCAGTCCATGATCACGCCGATGCCTGCGCGGTGCAGCGAATCGATCAGATAGCGCAGATCGTCCGGGCCGCCGTAGCGGTTGTTCGGCGCGTAGTAGCTGGTCACCTGGTAGCCCCAGGAGGGCTCGAAGGGGTGCTCGGAAACACCCATGAGCTCTACGTGGGTGTAGCCCAACTTCTGTACGTACTCCACCAGCTCCCCGGCCAGCTCCCGGTAGTTGCGACCCTTGCGCCAGCTGCCCAGGTGCATTTCGTAGATGCTCATGGTCTCGTCCACGCCTACGGCGGCGCTGTGGGCCAGCCACTCGTCGTCGCCCCAGGCGTAGTCGCTGTCCGCTACGACGATGGAGGCGGTCGCGGGGGCGGGCTCGGCCAGGCGCGCCATCGGGTCGGCCTTGTCCAGGCGCACGCCGTCGCCGGTGGTGATGGAGAACTTGTAGTGCGCCCCGGCGCCCACGCTGGGGATCCACAGCTCCCAGATGCCGCTACTACCCAGCGCGCGCATGGGGTGCTGGTTAGCGTTCCAGCCGTTGAAGTCGCCGATCACGGAAACACCCGCAGCATGCGGCGCCCACACGGAAAAGGCCACGCCACCGTCCACTACATGCGCGCCGAGAACCTTCCACAGCTCCTCGTGGCGGCCTTCACCGATGAGGTAGCGGTCGAGGTCGCCGACGGTCGGCAGGCGGCGGTAGGGGTCTTCCAGGGTGGCAGTGGTGCCGCCGGCCCAGGTGACTTCGAAGACGTAGGTGTCTACGAAGTAGTCCACGGTCGCGGTGAATAGCGCCGGGTATTCCTCTACCGGCTCCATCTGCACCGGCTCGCCGCCGTTGATGCGCACGGAGACGGACTCCGCCCCGCACTGAACCGTGCGGATGGTGGTGGTTCCGTCGCCGTTCTCGTGTGCCCCAAGCACGTCGTGCGGGGCGTGGTGCCTACGTTCTGCGAGCCGGTGGTAATCGTGGTTCATACCCGCCGATTCTACCTGCGGGGATCGTATTCTTCCTGGGCTCGCGTGCAGACGCGCTCGCGCTCACCCTCACCAAGGGTGGGCAGCCGGAAGATGTGCGCAACCTGGAAGTCCGGATCCAGGCGCACATAGTTGCTGGCGCCCCAGGTGTAGGTCTGGTTCGTCGGCAAGTCGGTGACCTCGAAGCGCGCATTTTCCGGCGCGCCCAGGCCAAGCGCTTCGGTATCCAGGTGCACAGAGCCCTCGACGATCGCGTTGGGGTTCAGGTTTACCACCACGAGCACCGCGTTGCCGGTAACACCGTCGACCTTCGAGTACGCGAGGAGGTCGTCGCTCGTGGTCTCGTGCAAGCGCAGGGTGCGCTGTTGTTGCAGCGCCGGGTTTTCTTGACGCCACAGGTTCAGATCCCTGATCCATTCAGCGCAGTTGTCCACTGAGTAGTCGCGCGGACGCAGCTCGTACTTCTCGGAGTCCAGGTACTCTTCCGAGCCCGCGTGAACCGGCGTGGATTCGTAGATCTCAAAGCCGGAGTACACGCCCCACAGCGGGGAGAGGGTGGAGGCCAGAGCGGCGCGGATAGCGAACATGGCCTTGCCGCCGGTCTGCAGGGATTCGTGCAGGATGTCCGGGGTATTGACGAACAGGTTCGGGCGGAAGACATCGGCGTAGTTGGCGATGTCCCCGGCGAACTCCTCCAGCTCCTCCTTGGTGGTCTTCCAAGTGAAGTAGCTGTAGGACTGCGTGAATCCCGCCTTGGCCAGGCCGTAGAGGCGTGGCGGTCGGGTGAAGGCCTCGGAGAGGAAGACCACGTCCGGGTCGGTGGCGTGGACCTCGGCGATCAGCCACTGCCAGAAGTTCGTGGGCTTGGTGTGTGGGTTATCCACGCGGAAGATGCGCACGCCGCGGCCGATCCACAGGCGCACAACCTTCAGCACCTCGCGGTACAGACCCTCCGGGTCGTTGTCGAAGTTCAGCGGGTAGATGTCCTGGTACTTCTTCGGAGGGTTCTCGGCGTAGGCGATGGTGCCGTCCGGCAGCACGGTGAACCACTCCGGGTGTTCCTTAGCCCACGGGTGGTCGGGGGCGCACTGCAGCGCAAGGTCCAGGGCGACCTTCAGACCCTGCTTGTTGGCGTCGGCGACGAAGTTCTCGAAGTCCTCGACGGTACCGAGGCGTGGGTGTACGGCCTCGTGGCCGCCGTCCTTGGAGCCGATGGCCCACGGGGAGCCGACGTCCTCCGGGGTGGGGGTCAGAGTGTTGTTCTTACCCTTGCGGTTGATCTCGCCGATCGGGTGAATCGGCGGCAGGTACAGCACGTCGAAGCCCATGTCCGCGATGCGCGGCAGGTCCGCGGCAGCGGTGGCGAAGGTGCCGTGCACCGGGTTGCCGTCGGCATCCCAACCGCCAGTGGAGCGGGGGAACATCTCGTACCAGGCGCCCACGCCGGCGGTCTTTTCCTCCACCAGCACGTGGAACTCCGGGCCGCGGGTCAGCAGGTCGCGCAGCGGGCGCTTGTCCAGGGCCTCCTTGATTTCCGGAGACAGGGCGGTGGCCAGGCGCTCGTCGATGCTCAAGGATTCATCGCGCAGCTGGCCTGGCACGGAAGCCACCAGCTCCCGGTGCTTACGGGAGGCCTTCTCCGCCGCCCGCTCGAACAGGCGCGCGCCGAGCTCAAAATCATTGGCCAGCGCCTGGGCATCCTGTCCTGCGGCTACCTTCTTGGTGATTGCGTTGAACCATGTGGCTGCTGGATCCGACCAGGCGTCAACACGAAAGGTCCACATACCCGGCACATCCGGAACGAACACGGCATGGCGACGGTCGACGTCATCGGGGTCAGGCGACATCGTGATCTTCGCGCGGCCACCCTCGGCACCGGCGGGGCGACGGACGACGAGGGTGGCGGAGATGGCGTCGTGCCCCTCGCGCCAGACGCTCGCGCTGACCGGAAACACCTGGCCGACGATGGCCTTGGCGGGGGTGGCTCCGTGGGAGATGACGGGGGAGATGCAGTCGATGCCGAGGCGGCCGGTCATGGGGAAGCTCCTTTAAATGGCAGTGGGGGATCCGTTGGCGATTCGCGTTGGTGCTTACACAGCAAGCCTATGTTGTTGGCACACTTCGCGCGGATCTTGAGGCACCATGGGGGAGTGAGCGAGAACGTGACGAACTTGATTTCCACCCCGGCCACCGCGCAGGCTGACGAGGACGACCTGATCGTAAACATGCGCAACGTCTCCGTTGTGCGCGACGGACGAGCCATCCTGGCGCCGATGGATTGGCAGGTGGAGCTGGACGAACGCTGGATCATCGTCGGCCCCAACGGGGCGGGTAAGACCACCCTGATGCGTCTGGCATCGGCGCAGATGTTCCCGACCACTGGCACCGTGAAGCTCATCGGCGAGCAGGTGGGCAAGGTGGATCTGCGCGAGCTGCGCACCGCCATCGGCATGAGCTCCTCGGCGCTGGCACAGCGCGTGCCGGGGGATGAGAAGGTCGCGGACATCGTGATTTCCGCCGGTTATGACGTGCTGGGCCGCTGGCGAGAGGATTACGACGAGCTGGACTACGAACGCGCCATCGAGATCCTGGAAAGCGTCGGCGCCTACCACCTGGCCGAGCAGACCTGGAGGACCCTAAGCGAAGGCGAACGCAAGCGCGTGTTGATCGCCCGCGCCCTGATGAACGACCCCGAGCTACTACTGCTGGACGAGCCGGGCGCGGGCCTGGATCTCGGCAGCCGCGAGGACTTGGTGGCGCTGCTGTCGGACCTGGCGGCGGATGCGGACTCCCCGGCGATCGTGATGATCACCCACCACGTGGAGGAAATCCCGCCGGGGTTCACCCACGCCCTGCTGCTGGACGAAGGCGAGGTTGTGGCCCAGGGAATCCTGGAAGACGTAATGACTAGCGAGAACCTTACCCGCACCTTCCACCAGCCGATCGAAGTCAAACACGAGGATGGCCGCTGGTTCGCCCGCCGCAGCCGCCAGCGCCGGGGAAGTCACCGTTCCGGTGGGGCCGGTGGAGCCAGTGGAGCCCGGTGAAGACAGCGACCACCGCTAGGAAGATCGGTAGACTCTGATCCATGAAGGAAAACCGTTTGGGCCCAGTGCAGCCACGTCACGCGTCAACGGTGATTCTGTTGCGCGACACGTTGTCGGGGATCGAGGTGTACGTCCAGGAGCGTGCCTCGACCATGAAGTTCTGCGCGGAGATGACGGTTTTCCCAGGCGGCGGGGTGGATTCCCGAGATATGCCGGGAGACGTCGACGGCGATGGCCACATGTCGCCGGCCATCAATTGGCAGGGCGCAGAGGTCAAGTGGTGGGCCAAGCGCCTGCAGAAGCCGGAATCCATGGCCCGAGCTCTGGTCTGCGCTGCGGTGCGTGAGACCTTCGAGGAGTGCGGCACGTTGCTGGCCACCCACCGCGATGGCTCCCCAGTGGTGGACACCACTCCCTACCAGGAAGAACGCAAGCTGCTGGAAAACCACCAGCTGAGCTTCTCCGACTTCATGAGCAACAACAACCTGGTCTTGCGCTCCGACCTGCTGCGCCCCTGGGCCAACTGGGTCACCCCGGTGGAGCAGCCGATCCGCTACGACACGGCCTTTTTCGTGGCCGCCATGCCGGAGGGACAGGAGACCAGGGCCGATACCCCGGAGGCCACCTCGACGGGCTGGTTCCGTCCCTCCACGCTGCTGGACGGGTGGCGCTCCCGCAAGATCTCCCTGATGCCACCGACGTGGGCGCAGCTGAAGTTGCTGGATACTTTCCGCACGGTCGAGGAGGTTCTGGATTTCTCCTCCAGCCTTTCCGTCGACCCGGTGCTCGAGGAGCCCGTCGACGAGCCGTACATGGCCGAGTACTACCTGATGGAACAGCAGATGTACGGCGCGCCCGCTCGCCAGTTCGCGCCGGGCATGAAGTTCGTCGTAGACCCCGCCGAGATGCCGGAGAACCCTTTCGCCAGCCGCCCCGACTCCTACGAGCAGTAGGACGCGCGCAAGAATGGCCTTTTCTGCTGCCGAGCTGGACTTTTTGCTCGCCGATTGCGCCGCTGGCTCGCCCCTTATTAATGACGCCACCACGTACCAGCTGACCAAGAAATCCCTCGTGCAGGACCTTTCCCACCTGCGCAAGACACACGGCGAGCACGCTCGTGCCCTGGTGGAACTGGTACAGGCCCGCCGGGCAGGCAAGCTGCCGGAGAGCTGGCTGATGGATAGCGAATCCGTCCAGCAGGCCACCCCGCCGGTGGTCGCCGCGTGGCGCGCGGAGGTGTTGAAGGCCGCCGGGGTGGAGGCTGCCGTGGATGTCACCTGCAGCATCGGCACCGAGCTGCACGCGCTGGCCAATGCAGGGCTGCGGGCACTGGGCGGGGACCTGGACCACCAGCGCCTGCGGATGGCTCGCTTCAATGTGCCCGAGGTTCCGGTCGCGCGCATGGATGCGCTGCGCCCCGCCTTCGTTGATGATCTGACATCCGGCACGCTGAAGTCCGGCATGCCGAGATCCGGCGTGGTGGTGGCGGACCCCGCACGCCGGAACTCCTCGGGGCGCATCGCCAGGTTGGAAGACCTGCAGCCGCCACTGCCGGATCTTATGGACTGCTACGACAATCTGGTGGTCAAATGTGCGCCGGGTATCGACTACTCCGAGTTTGACGGGCACGTGGAGGTCGTTTCCGTCGACGGAGGAGTAAAGGAGACGTGTCTTTATTCACCCGCGATCCTGGGGCGGGGACGCCGGGCGGTGGTGATGGGGGCGTCATCAGTTAAAGAAACAGTGACAAGCGACGAGCCCGAGACCGACCGCGTGGGCGGGGCAGGGCGCTACATCGTGGACCCCGACGGTGCCATCGTGCGCGCCGGGCTGGTGCGCCAGTACGCGGCGCGGCACGGGCTGTGGCAACTGGATCCGCACATCGCGTACCTGACAGGCGACGAGCTGCCCGCGGGCGTGCGTGGCTTTGAGGTTATTGAAGTAGTGCCGCTGAAGAAGGCGCGCCCCGCGTTGGTGACGTTAGGTGCCAAGAGCGTGGAAATCCTCGTGCGCGGCGTGGATGTGGACCCCGACGAGCTGCGGAAGAAGTGGAAGCTGAAGAAGGGCGGCGCGGGCGGAAGCAGTGCCGAGGCAGCGAATTCCGCGTACTCAGTGGTGGTTACGCGCATCGGCGAGGGCGGCGCCGCCAAGGCTGTGGCCTTTATCTGCCGGGCGCGCCGCAGCTCGCGGGGGTAGTTCTAAAACAATATAGGAAATTTGTGGCGGTGGTCACCTGGTGGTAGGTACTATGGTGCCAAATCACAATACCCAAGCAGGAAGGTCAACGAATGTCGAACATCGTTGTTCTGGTTAAGCAGGTGCCGGACACCTACTCCGAGCGCAAGCTCACCGACGATGACTTCACCCTCGACCGCGACAGCGCAGACGCTGTCCTGGACGAAATTAACGAAAACGCTGTTGAGGCTGCACTGCAGCTGAAGGAAGCAGACAGCTCCCGCAACGTCATCGTTCTGTCCGTCGGCCCGGAGCGCGCAACCGAGGCGCTGCGCAAGGCACTGTCCCTGGGCTGCGACGAGGCCAAGCTGGTTGTCGACGAGAACCTGGCTGGCTCCGACGCACTGGGCACCGCATGGACCCTGTCCAACGCCCTGAACCAGATCGAGGACATCGAGCTGATTATCGCCGGTAACGCCTCCACCGACGGTGGCGCTGGCTCCATCCCGGGCCTGCTGGCTGAGTACCGCCAGATCCCGGCTCTGACTCACATGGAAGAGCTGAGCGTTGAGGGCGGCAAGGTCACCGGTAAGCGCGTTACCGAAGAGGGCGTGTTCGGCCTGGAGGCTCCGACCCCGGCCATCGTGTCTGTGACTGAGAAGTCCAACACCCCGCGCTTCGCTGCCTTCAAGGGCATCATGGCTGCCAAGAAGAAGACCATCGAAGAGCTGTCTCTGGAAGAGATCGGCGTGGACGCTGCAAACGTTGGCCTGGCAAACGCCACCACCTCCGTTTCCGCTTCCACCCCGAAGCCGCCGAAGTCGGCTGGTGAGATCGTCAACGACGAGGGCGAGGGCGGCAAGCAGCTGGTCGAGTTCCTGGTCAAGGAAAAGCTGGTTTAAGGGAAGTAGGGATTTAAGGACATGACCAACGTACTAGTACTGGTTGAGCACGGTGAGGGTCAGCTGAAGAACTCCACCGTCGAGCTGATCACCGCTGCACGCGTGTTCGGCACCGTCGGCGCCGTTGTTGTTGGCGCTCCCGGCACCACCGAGAAGCTGCAGGGCGCACTGGCCGAGGCCGGCGCAGAGACCATCTACGCCGCAGAGTCCGATCAGGCAGAGTCCCTGCTGGTTACCCCGGAGGTCGACGCGCTGTCCGGCCTGGCAGCACAGCTGCAGGTTCCGGTTATCGTCTCCGCTACCGCAACGGGCAACGAGGTTGCAGGCCGCGTAGGCGCCCGTGTTGCTTCCGGTGTTCTGTACAACACCAGCAGCATCACCGCCGAGAAGTCCGCTGAGATCAGCATCTTCGGTGGCGCTTACACCGTTACCGCTTCCGCCGCTGGCGCATCCCCGGTCTTCACCCTGGCTCCGGGCTCCCTGGATCCGGAGCCGCAGGCTGCTGCTGGCAACGTCCAGCAGGTTGAGCTGCCGGGCGCTGGCCCGACCGCCGTCACCATCACCTCCTTCGCTCCGGCTGAGGCTGGCGACCGTCCGGACCTGACCGAGGCCAACATCGTGGTCTCCGGTGGCCGTGGCGTGGGTGGCTCCGAGGGCTTCACCGACGTTGTCGAGCCGCTGGCCGACGTCATGGGTGCTGCTGTTGGTGCATCCCGTGCGGCTGTGGATGCCGACTACTACCCGGGCAAGTTCCAAGTCGGTCAGACCGGTGTTACGGTCTCCCCGAACCTGTACATCGCACTGGGTATCTCCGGCGCTATCCAGCACAAGGCTGGTATGCAGACCTCCAAGACCATCGTTGCTGTGAACAAGGACGAAGAGGCTTCCATCTTCGAGATCGCAGACTTCGGTGTTGTCGGCGACCTGTTCAAGGTTGCTCCGCAGGCTACCGAGGAGCTGAAGAACCGCAAGTAGATCTTCGCCCTAGGCTTTAACAGCCGCCCTGTCGCCACTACTGGCGCGGGCGGCAGCCATTAACCGGCGCCCTTTCGCTTAGCTTTACGCAGGCGGGAGGGCGCCGGTTTCCTTATGCCCTGCTCGGTGCTATGCGTCTGTTTGGCGCTTTGCGTCCTGCTGCCGGATGTAGTCCTCCATGTACGGCAGTGTGAATCGCACGCGACCGAATCCCGCCGGCTCAATCAGATCGCGGGTAATCAGGCGGCTCCGCCAGGTGGACAGTCCTCTCGGTTCCACGCCCAGGTGAGCGGCGATGTCGCCAGTTTTGACAGCTCTCGTTGCCGGTGCTGCTGCGCTCACCGCTTCTGGTTCGGACGCCCCCTCGTCGACACTAATCGCAGCCATCGCGCGGAGGAAGTTCATTTCCCCCTCCGGCAGGCGGCTGAGCGCGGGCCGGTGGACGTGGCTGGTCATGCGGTCGATAGCTCGCTGGGAGGCAGTCTCCACGTGTGTGGCCTCGATGGTGCCCGAACCGTCGATTCCGGCAGCCGCCCAGGACAGTGCACCGACCACTTGGATGAGGTACGGGTATCCGCGGCAAATGTCGGTGGCGCGGCCTAGGGCGTCATCAGTAAAAGGGCGGCCAGAATCCGCGGCAGTGATGGCGAGAGTCTTCGAGACCTCCTCAGTCGGCACAGCGTGGAGGTCTACGCGGAAGGCGCGGCGGAGGAACGTGGTGCCCTCGTGTTGTAGCAGGGTGTCCACGCCGTGGGGTAGGCCCGCGCAGACGAAGGCGATGTCGCGCTCGTCGCGCATGAGGTCCTGGACCGCTGTGGCCAGGCGGTGGAGCTGGTCGAGGTCGGCGGATTGCAGCTCGTCGAGGGTGATGAGGATGCCAGTGCCGGTGATTGCGTCGGAGAGTTCGCGTAGGCGGGTGATGAGCGTCGGTACGCTGCGGAGTTCCTCAGCTCGGGAGTGGGCTTCAGTACGGAAGCTGCCCACACCGGTGATGGAGGCCCCGGAAAGTTTGCGCTCCGGTGGCTGCTCGATGCTAGTGATGGCGGTGGGGATGGTCGTTTCAACCAGCTCCGCGATCATGTCGCTATTGGGGTAGGCGCGCAGGACGATCCAACCCTGGGCGCGGGCTTTGTCCTCGATCTCGTTAAGCAGCACCGTTTTGCCCACGCCACGGAGACCGCTGGCTAAGATCGTGCGGTGCGGGGAGCCGGGGCCTTCGGCGAGACTGAGCTCGAAATCCTGCAGTAGCTCGGCCCTGCCCGCCAGGTAGTACGGCGACGTGCCGAAGCTGGGGCGGAAGGGGTTGCGCGGGCCGGGTGCAGCGGGCTGGCGTGAGGGATCGGACATGCCCCACAGCATAGCGGCACTCTGGCAGATTTTGTTAGATCTGTTAGATCTCGGTGGGCTTGTTAGAAGTGTTAGATCTAGCTGCACCCTTCTTGTTCGTCCGGAGCAAATGGATGATCGTGATGAACAGACCAGGAACCGCAAGGACAAGAAGCGCGATCAGGGCCATAAACAAAAATCCTGCGAGCCCCATTGTTATCGCTTCTGTAGATACCCGCTCTGAGTACCTGAATAGTACCAAGAGGCAAAGGTCCCGTGAGCGGTGTTTGGTGACCAAGAAGTAGGGTAGGGGCGTGAACAAGACCAACAGCGCAGAAACCGACGGGGCGGGAACTAGCGGCGCGGGAGCTGGTGCCGCGGGACGTAGTGCAGCGAGCGCGCGGGGGCGCCTGTACGTGGACAACGCGGCGTCCCAGGCCCTGCGACCCGAAGCGCAGGAGGCGATGGAGCGTGCCGCAGGGCTGCTGAACCCCGCAGGCCAGTACAAGACCGGGCGCGATGCCCGTCGCAGCCTCGAGGACGCCCGTGAGCAGATCGCCGAACTCCTCGGCGCGGATGCAGCAGAGGTGATCTTCACCGGCTCCGGCACGGAGGCCGACAACATCGCCATCCAGGGGCTCGCGTTTGGATCAAAGGCCCACCGGGGCGCGCACGTGATCGCCAGCTCCGACATTGAACACCCCGCCGTGGTCGAGTCCGTCGACTGGCTCACGGCCGGGCCGCTCGATCTGGGCTTTGACCGTGCGGTCCTTCCTGTGGACGCCGCCGGCCGCATCCGCGCCGAAGACTGGATTGCCGGCCTAGAAGGCAGCGAGGGCTCGCCCAGCGACCTCGCACTGCTGACCTGCATGTGGGCCAACAACGAGACCGGCGCAATCCAGCCGGTGGAGAGTCTCGCCAGCTTCGCCCGCGACAACGGCGTACCCTTCCACACCGACGCGGTGCAAGCTGTCGGCCACATCCCCGTCGACTTCCACGCCCTCGGCGCCACCACGCTGGCCGCCAGCGCCCACAAGTTCGGCGGCCCGAAGAACACGGGCCTGCTGCTCGCCCGCCGGGACGCGGACATCTTAAGCCCCGTGCGCGGAGGCGGCCAGGAGCGAAAGCTCCGCTCCGGCACCGTGAACGTGCAGGGTACGGTGGGATGCGCGGCGGCGTTGGCGTCATCAATCAAGGAACTAGAACAAGCAACCGCCAGAATGCGCGTGGCGCGCGAGAGGCTACGGGCGGCGGCGCAGTGCATCGACGGCGTGCGGATTTGGACTCCCGAGGTCGGCGCGCTGCCCGGGCACCTGCACATGAGCTTCCCCGGCGCGGAGGGCGACTCACTGATCATGCTTTTGGACGCCGCAGGGGTGGACGCATCGACAGGCTCTGCTTGCAGCGCTGGGGTGAACCGCGCCAGCCACGTGCTGACCGCCATGGGCGTGCCAGTGGACGTTGCCCGGGGAGCGCTGCGGTTAACCCTGGGCGCGGACATCACCGAAAAACAGGTCGAGTACCTGGCGGGCATCCTGCCGCGCGTGGTCGAGCAGGCCCGCGCCGCCGGAATGGCCTAACCCGCCGGTACCCGAGTAGGGTGCCAAACATGCGAGTAGTAGCAGCAATGAGTGGCGGTGTGGATTCCGCCGTGGCGGCCTCCCGAGCGCTCGAGGCCGGGCACGAAGTGATCGGCGTACACCTGGCGCTATCCCAGTCTCCCGAGGCCGTGCGGGCGGGTTCGCGCGGGTGCTGCTCCCTGGAGGACTCCGCGGACGCACGCCGCGTGGCCGACAAGCTGGGGATTCCTTTCTACGTGTGGGATTTTTCTGACCGCTTCAAGGCCGACGTGATCGACGATTTCGTGGATTCCTACGCCATCGGTGAGACTCCGAACCCGTGCCTGCGGTGCAACGAGAAGATCAAGTTCGAGGCGCTGCTGGACCGTTCCATCGCGCTGGGATTCGACGCAGTGGTGACCGGGCACTACGCCCGCCTGCACGACGGCGTGATGCGCCGCGGAGTGGACGCCAACAAGGACCAGTCTTATGTGCTGGGCGTGCTGACAGACGAGCAGCTGGCACACTGCATGTTCCCGGTTGGAGACACGATCAAGCCGGAGATCCGCGAAGAAGCGAAGGACCACGGTTTCGGCGTGGCTTCCAAGCCGGACTCCCACGACATCTGCTTCATTCCCGACGGCCAGACGCAGGCGTTTCTAGGCAAGCAGATCGGCCTGCGACCGGGGCTGATGAAGGACCAGGACGGTTCGACCGTCGCGGAGCACGACGGCGTGTATGGCTTCACCATCGGCCAACGCAAGGGCTTGGGACTTCCGCGCGAGGGGCTGGACGGCAAGCCGCGCTATGTGACGGATATTGACGCCGCCACGGGCACCGTGACCATCGGTCAGCGCGACGACCTACGGGTCGGTGGGATTACGGCCGATCGACTGAAGCGCCTGGACCCTTCCGTGCACGGACGCGAGTTTGAGTGCGAGGTGCAGGTGCGCGCCCACGGTGGGGTAGTGCCCGCCACCGCGCGGCTGGTGGACGACCCGGAGGGGACCACGCCGGCGGGGCGCGTTAAGAAGGAGGGCGAGAGCCCGTGGCGCCTGGAGCTGGACCTGCACGAGCCTCTGCAAGGTGTGGCGCGCGGTCAGGCCGCCGTGGTCTACCAGCCGGACGCCGAAGGCGACATCCTGCTGGGCAGCGGCACCATCCGCGCCACCGCGCCGTGGAGCGACGCCGAGGCCGCTGGCAGCGCGGATGAGCGCGCAACGCCAGCAGAGGCGTAGCGCGGCGATGGCAGACAACACCGCACAGCCGGAGCCGATTGAGCGCCTGGGCTGGTGGGAGAGCACCGTCACGGATCACGCGGAGGTGCGCGCCGCGATCCAGTCCGCACTGACCCGTACGTGCGACGTGGACGAGGACACAGGCGTGCCGCCGGTTTTGTCGTTCCCGCGTTGCGGGCGGGCGGGGGACCTTACTGCGCTGACGGCTAGCTTCGCGCAGCTGCCGATTCGCGCTAATCCCCGTGGCTGGGAGCTGACCGCCCACCCGAGCCTGGAATCCCGGCGCATGGACGGCTGGGTACGCGAGGCGACGGATGCCGCCGAGGAGCTGCTGCCGGGCAAGGCCGAGCGGCTGATGCTGCACGTCACCGGCCCGTGGACCTTCGGTGCGGAGGTGGAGTTCCACGGCCACCCCGTGCTGCGCGACCGCCCGGCGTTTAAGGATTGCGCCCTGCACCTGGGTTTCGGCGTGGAGCAGATCGCCGGTGCGCTGTCGGCGGCGCTCGGCAGCGAAGTCATCATTGCACTCCACGAGCCGCGCGTCCGCGAGGTCATGGGAGGCCTACCCGGCGCCACCCGCTTCGATGCCATCCCCGCCGTCGACCGCGAGTTCATCTACGGGGTGTGGCAGCGCTTCCAGCAGCAGGTCGCGCGTCCAGTGGTGCTGGACACGGGGTCTTCTATCGATGACGCCCTCTCACACGCGCCCGGCTTCCATCGCATCGTGGTGCCCGCGGATCAGTTGCAGGCAACCAGCGGCAAAGACCTGGTTGGCGGGATGATCGGTCGCGGCCAGGGGATTGGCTGGGCGGTGTCCCAGGCGGCGCCGTCGGTAGGCGGGGAGACTGTCGGCGGTCGAGGGCATGCTGTCGGGCATCCGGAGCCAGCCGGCGTGGAGGCCGCCGGCGACCCGGCCGCAGATCTCAGCGGGGCCGACGTGGAGGCCGCCGCGGGCGACATCGCCCGCGCCGTTCTGCGCCAGTGGGAGCAGTGGACGCTGCCAGCCGACGAACTGCCGGGGCTGGTGGACATCGTGGTTCCCGAGCGCAAGCGCACCGCCGCGCAGGCCTCCGTGGCGGCGGCTCGTGCCCGCCACGCGGCGGCCCTGCTCTGGCGCAATTGATAGTGAAACTGGTGCTGCTCTAGCGCGGACCCGGCGCGCCTGAGCGCGGCGTGCACCGCTGAGTGCGGCGTGCACCGCTGAACGCGACTGAGCGCGGTTGGTTGAACGCCAGTCGCGCTAGAACTCCTCGTAGACCGTCGGATCCTGGTTCTTCCGGCGCCCATCCGGGCGGCCCAGCGCCGTGATGGCTTCGATTTCTGCATCACTCAGGGTGACGTTCAACGACTCCAGGTTCTCGCGCTGCCGATCTGCCGAGGCAGCCTTCGGGATCGCCAACACCCCGCGACCGCGGTGCCACGCTAGGACGACCTGCCCGGGGGTTGCGGAGTGGGCGTCAGCAATCTCGGCAATGACCGGCTCCTCCAGAACCGCGCCGCGCAACAGCGGCGACCAGGCCTGCGTCACGATGCCGAGCTCGCGGTGTGCCGCGACGGCCTCGGCCTGCGGGAAGTGCGGGTGCAGCTCGATCTGGTTGACCACCGGGTACTCGCGGGTAGCGGCGTGGACGGCCTCCAGGTGCTCGGGCAAGAAGTTGCACACGCCCACGTGGCGGATCAGCCCGCGTTCGCGCAGCTCCAGCAGCGTTTCGAAGGCTTCGACGTAGTGGCCCTGCTTGGGATTCGGCCAGTGGATGAGGTGCAGGTCGATGCGATCCAGGCCCAGGCGGAAGAGGGATTCCTCGACGGAAGCGACAGCGTCGTCGTGCCGCTGATAACGGCCGGGCAGTTTGGAGGTGACGATCACCTCGTCGCGGCGGATCGCGCCGGCGCCGGTTGCAGCGCGGATGCCCGCGCCCACGGCGCCCTCGTTTTCGTAGTTGTAGGCCGTGTCGATCAGGCGGTAGCCCGCGCGGATGCCCGCGGCCACGGAGTCCGCGCCCGCCTGGCCCTGCAGCTTGTATGTGCCGAGCCCGATCTCCGGGAGGGAAAGTGCTGTGGTTTCAGTCATTCGTTCCTGCCTCTCTACTCAGTTCAGTTTTGCGCCGTTCGGTTTGCGCCGTTTTCCAGCAGCTTCCTAAAGCTTGCCTCGTCCAGCACCGGCACGCCCAGGTCCTCGGCCTTCTTCAGCTTGGAGCCGGCCTTCTCACCCGCCACCAGGAAGTCCGTCTTCTTTGACACGCTGCCCGCCGCCTTGCCGCCTCGGGCCTCGATGGCCTCCTTCGCAGCCGTGCGGTCAAAGTCCTCCAGCGAACCGGTAACCACGATCGTCAGGCCCTCCAGCAGCGCAGAGTCCACGCCAGACGCCTCGCCGGAAGCATCCCCGGCTTCCTGGCGCATCCGCACGCCAGCCGCCGCCCAGCGGTCCACGATCCGGCGGTGCCAATCCACCGTGAACCAATCCGAAATCGACTCCGCGATCGTCTCGGCCACACCGTCGATGCCGGCCATCTCCTCGACCGAGGCAGAGGCGATGTCTTCCACTGACTCGAAATGCTTCGCCAAAGCCTTCGCCGCAGTTGGACCTACGTGCCGGATGGACAGCGCGACCAGCACTCGCCACAGGTCTGCCTCCTTCGCCGTCTGCAGCTTCTCCAGCAGTGTCTCACCGGACTTGTTCAGCTTCCCGTCCTTCGTCGCATACGAGCTGGTCTTTTCCAGATCCTCGGCGCTCAAGTCGAACAGCTCCGCCTCGTCGGCCAACACACCGGAATGGATAAGATCATAAGCGCCCTTTTCCCCCAACGCGTCGATATCAAACGCCTTGCGGGAAGCCAGATACGTCAATCGGGTATGCAACTGGCCAGGACAGTATTGAGTGTTGGGGCAACGCCAGTCGGCGTCACCAACCTTTGAAGGAGCCAAACGGGTGCCGCACTCGGGGCAGAACGTCGAGAACAGGAAAGGCCGCTCCGCGCCCGTGCGCCTGTCCTCGACCGGGCCCAGCACCTCTGGGATGACCTCGCCGGCCTTGCGGATGGTGATCGTATCGCCCAGCATCACGCCCTTGCGGTGCGCCTCCGTCGGGTTATGCAGCGTGGCCATCGAAACCGTGGAGCCTGCGACGTACTTCGGCTCCATAACGGCATATGGCGTGGCCCGGCCCGTGCGGCCGATGCCTACGCGGATGTTGTGCAGCGTGGTCATCGCCTCCTCCGGCGGGTACTTGTACGCGATCGCCCAGCGCGGGGCGCGGCTGGTGTGGCCCAGCTCCAGCTGCTCTTCCAGGGAATCAACCTTGACGACCAGCCCATCCATCTCGTGCGTCGCGTCGTGCCGGTGCTTACCCCAGTACTCGACTTGCTGCTGGACCTCCTTGGCGGAGTGAACCTGCTTGGTGTACGGGCTAACCGGCAGCCCCCACGCGGCAATCGCGCGATACGCATCGTGCTGGGAAGCAGGGGAGAAGCCCTCACGCGCGCCGATACCGTGGCAGATCAACTTCAGCGGGCGCTTGGCCGTGTCCGCGGAATTCTTCTGCCGCATCGCGCCGGCGGCGGCATTGCGAGGGTTGGCGAACATCTTCAGCCCCTCGGCCTGGCGCTGGGCGTTCATGGCGGCGAAGTCCTCGACGTCGATGAACACTTCGCCGCGGATTTCCACCAGAGCCGGGACGGGGAATTCGTCCGTGCCGTGGAGTGTATCCGGGATGTCGTCGAGGGTGCGCGCGTTGTGGGTGATGTCCTCGCCCGTCGTGCCGTCGCCTCGGGTCAACGCGAGTTCCAGCTGGCCGTCGATGTAAAGGAGGTTTATTGACGCCCCGTCGATCTTCAACTCCGTCAGATATGTCTTCGCGGGGGTGCGGTCCAGCCAGCCGGCGAGTTGCTCGGTATCAAAGACGTTGTCCAGGCTGAGCATCTGCTCGCGGTGGTCAACATTGCGGAATGGACTGCTGGTGGGCGGGGCGGGGGCGACTTCCTCGGTGGGGGACGCGCCGGTGACCACCTCCGGGTGGGCCTGCTCTAGGTCTTTGAGCTCCTGCAGCAGGGCGTCGAAGTCCGCATCCGAGATCTCCGGTTCGCCGTAGTAGTAGAGCTGCCGGTGGTGGCGCACCTGGTCAGCGAGTTCTTGCCAGCGGGATTGAGTACTCACCCCCGCTAGTCTACTTGCGGCGGATCTACTTGCGGCGGACGGCGGTGAAGTAGACCGCCACTGCTGCGATCAGAATGAGGACTAGGACTCCCAGGCCGATGTACAGGATCGTGTTGCTCTGGGAAGTATTGTCGATGTCCTTTGCTTGGGCGTCGGGCTCGTCGTCGCTAGAGTTGCTGCCCTTCGCGTCGCCGTTGCCGTCGTCGCTGGTTCCTGGCGGCTCGGGGGTGGGTGCCGGTCCGGGCTTAAGGGGCTGACGCCACTCCGGTCCATCGACCTTGTTGCCTTCCACCGCAGTGGACAGGCGGAACTCGACGTCCTTATCCTGCATGCCATTTTCATGACCTCCATCAAGGGTAACCATGACGTACCACTGACCGGCATCCGCGGCTTCGCCCTGTGACATGGATCCTTCACGGTTGCGGTAGAAAACGTACGGCGTTCCCACAGCACGTGCGGTGACAGGTACGTCTTCGTCTAGGGATTCCGAAAGCGAATAAGACGTATGGGTGCGTCGTGGGGAGGCGATGAATATCTGGCCGGAGCGGTAGGAATCTGTCTGCTTCTTGTCGAACTCAACTTCCGCGATGGGGCGTTGGCCCCAGTCGACGTTCATGCGGTAGAACTTCGTCTCACCTGGTACCAGGGTGTCGGATACCGTGCCGGGGTGATTTCGGTTGCATCGTCGTGCAATGGAAAGTGCACCTCCTTCTCCAAGGAGGTCACTCATGGCAACGAACACGAGCGAGACGAGGCACCGCCCCGGGCCGAACGCACGGCCTGGCCGCAGTCGCCGATCTGTCGTGTACCCGGCGTTCACACGGACCGGTCCCGACGAGCCACTGCCGGGGACCAAGCCGATCTACCTGTACTTGCGGCTGTCGAAGTACCACAAGGACAAGGCAGACGCGATCGAGCGACAGCGGCTTGACCTGACCCGGAAGCTGGCCGCTGAGGGCGGCTGGACGGTCATGGGCGAGTACATCGACAACGATTCGGCCAGCAAGTCCGCAGCGCGTACCCGGAAGGGGTGGCGCCAGCTCAACCACGACATCAGGGCGGAGAGGGTTCCGGCGCTGGCGTTCTGGAAGCTGGATCGCACCAACCGGATCGCGGCGAAGACCATCGAATGGATCGCGCAGTGCCAGCAGGCCGGCGTCTACCTGGTTTCGCACCAGGACAGCGTCGACGAGCTGAACACCGCAACGGCGGGGGCGAAGCTGGTGACCGGAATCAAGGCCCTGCTGGCTGAGGTCGAGACCGACGCGATGAGCGAGCGACAGCTGGCATCAAAGAGGCATCTGGCCGAGGCCGGGTTCATCCACGGTGGCACACTGCCGTTCGGGTGGCAGGCTGGTCCGCGTGTGGTCGATGAGTTCGGTCGCTCCGGGGTGCGTTTGGAGCCGCATCCGGTGGAGCATCCGGCGTTGAAGGACGCTGTGGACATGGTCTTGGCCGGGAAGAGCCTCGCCCAGATCGGTCGGCACTGGCAGGAGCACTACGGGATCACGACCGCGAAGGGCGCCCCGTGTATGAGGCGAGCATTCGTCGGTTCCTGGTCTCTCCGCAGATGGTTGGCTATCGGATGCGGAAGGTTCCCGAGCACCAGCGTGGGGTGGCGATCGAGCTACTGGATTACATCGCCCGCGACTCCGCCGGGGAACCGGTGATCGCTCACGAGCCCGTGTGCGATCGCGCGACCTGGTTGCGGGTGCGACGCCTTCTGGAACAGGCGAGGACATCGAAGACCAGGCGGCCGTGGGGCCCACATGAGTGGCTGCTGACCGGGCTGCTGTACTGCCAGTGCGGGGCCTCCCTGTACGGGAAGCAGAAGTACTGGACGAAAGCCTCGGGAGAGAAGGTGAAGGCGTTTGAGTACACCTGTCAGGCGAACCTCAGGCACGGTCCCGGCAATTGCTCGAAGGGTTGTTCGGTCAACGCGGAACGTGCGGAGGCCTACGTGCTGGGGTGGTTCTTCTCGCAGATCACCGACGATGCCCTGGAACGAGCGCGAGCACGTCGACGGGCCGCACGTTCGGATGCGGGGATCAATGAGGTGCTTGCTCAACTCGATGAGGCCAAGGCCGAGCGAGACACGCTCGTCGCCAAGCAGGGCACCGGCGAGTACCGGGCTGCGATGGTGACGGTGCTGCTGACACTGATCGAGGACGCGCAAACGCGCGTGGAGACTCTACAGCGGCGGCTGGACGCGATGGAGCTCGACGAGGTCCCGTTCGAGGATGGGCCGACGCTGATCGCGACGTGGAAGGGCCGGGACATCAAGGAGAAGCGGGCGTATCTGCGGCGGCTGATCCAGAGCATCGACGTACTCCCGATCAAGGGAACCGCTGAGGATCGGTTGCAGATCAATCCTGTTCAGTGAGGGTGTCCGCGACGTGAACGGCACCAAGCATCGTCGCGATGTCGTCGATGACCTCTGCTGAGGCGGGTTGGGTGGTCCGTTGGAGAACACCGGCGGACCACCCCGCTGTGAAAGCCCTGTAGGCCGCGGGGGCAACGACTCCCTCGAGTGCGGACGCCGGCGGGTAATCCGGGTCGGCAGGCATCGGCTGATCACCACAGCGGCCCTCCTCACCCGGGGCTACGGTGTGGTGGCCGTCCTCGACGACCGGAGAGTCCGAACTCGTCGCCGAAGTCGTGCAGTCGTTGGTGGAGCGTGTCATACCAAGCAGGTGCTACTGCCGTACCCGGTTATGAGCGGAAGAACGCATAGACTCGCCATCATGGGCAAGAAGATCATTGAACAGATAGTGGACGACCTAGACGGCACGGTGCTCGCATCGGGCGAGGGCGAGACGGTGGCGTTCCAGTTCGATGGTCGAGCCTACGAGATCGACCTCACCACTGCTCACGCCGCAGAACTGCGTGACGCATTGACCCCGTATATCGACGCGGCCCGCCCAGCAGGCCGCAGTGGAATGCCTCGGCGACGTGCCCGGCGGGTGGCCTCTGCGCAGCGCTCCGGGTACCCGTTGGCAGCGATACGGGAGTGGGCGCGGAAGAACGGCCACGACGTCCCTTCCCGCGGCCGAGTACCCAACGCCGTGATCGACGCGTACAACGCCGCACACTGACCCCCAGCCAGCTCAACTGGCCATGACCGCCTGGCAGCACCGACACAGTTGCCCGTTCGGAGTCTGCCTGGCGTGTGGCCGGTTCAGTCGTGCTCGGGTGGTGGGTCGATGACGAACTCGGAGATCAGGTCCTCGATCATCCGTGCGCCGGTCTCGGGGTCAAGGTCGCCTTCGGCGACGCGCTGGCGGATCTCGGACCGGGCGCGCCAGGCCTCGGCGGTCGCGAATCCGCACACACGCGTTCCCGGTGGGATCGCGACGGCCCCGTAGTCCGACGCGTCGATGGGGGCCAGTCCTGCGGGAGCCGGTCCACGCCCTCAGGGAGCGGCACCGGGGCGGGCAATGGTGGGTACTTCAGCGCCTGGGTGAGGACGTCGCGGGCCTCGGCATCAGTGAGCACATCATGGTCGACGGCGTCGCGGACGCGCGCGAGGAGACGGCGGGTGTCGTCCATGCCTGCCAGCAGCCACAGCGCCCGGCCCCGGCTGCCGCCGACCTCGAATCCTGCGGCCAGGCTGTCGAGGATGTGACCGATGGCCTCACCGTTGCTGGCGGCGTGACGTGAGGCGAAGGTGAGTACCCAGGCGTGGTACTGCTGGTCGGTGATGGCGCCGCAGTGGTGCTCGATGAGCCGCTGCACGGACTCTCGGTCCGGGAACGGCCCGCCCATGTAGCTCATCGCGAGCGTCTGCGTGATCACCCGGGCATCGTCCTCGGGTAGCCGGTCCAGGAGGTCACGAAGATAGCGGTCTGCGTACTCGCCGATCGTGCGCGGCAGACGATCGGTGTCCTCCGGCGCTGAGGACTCTCGCGCGCGGCTGTGAGCATCACCTTCGTGATCAATCATCGCGGTAGGTCAGGCCCCGATCCGGGTGGGTTCCGCTGCGGGCTCGTGCTCGTCGCCGGTAGCGGTGCGGGCTTCGCGGCGGTTCTGCAGGTGTTCGCTGACGCGGGCTGCGGCCAGGCGGACGAGGCTGATGGGGCCGATCCAGACGAACTTGAATCCGGACCAGATGCCGATGAGCACAACGAGGTGGAGCCAGCCCGGGCCGCCGTTGTCGATGGTAACCGTGCACCAGTAGGCGAGCGCGAAGTACGGGATCGCCAGGAGCATCGCGGGCAGGCCCCATTTGAGGCCGCGGCGGGTGCGGATGGCGTTGAGGACGAGGTTGCTGGGCAGCCATGGGCTGATGACCACGGTGTAGCGGGTGGTGATGAACACGCCGACGGCGATAGCAGCGAACCAGATGAGGGCGAGCATGACGCGATCCTTCCTACGTGGACGGCGACGTCACGTATAGAAGGACTCACCCGAGTGGCTCCTCGGGGTCGTCAACTACCAGTCGGGCTGGTAGCGCAGGCAATTTTCACTGCCGCCGTGTCCCCGATTTTACCTCGCCCGCTGGCCGAACGGAAGGGCGCTGCCCGTCGCCCGCTCGGCGGTGGGGGTGCATCTGCCCGGTGGGAGGTGACCGGGAGCATGTTTTCATCCGATGGGCAGTTGGCGTTCGACTTCGACGAGCTCGCCCGCGAAGAGGCCCGTCAGCAGGTCGATCAGTGGCAGGGTGCGCCGCTGCGCTTCACCACGGACTACTACCCGCCGAGCCAGTTGGTCGAGGCGTTCGAGCACTGGTGCTTCCTCCACGGCCACTTCGGCTCCTATGCCAGCAGTCACATGTGGCATCGCGGGATCGCCCACGATCAGCGCACCGAGCTGGGTGAACACGCCGGAGAGATGTTCACCGCGGAACTGCGACCCGATCACGGGGAGGAAGGCCCCGGCGCTCTCCTGTATCAGATGATTTGCGAGCCGTGCGGCTGGCACTCTATCGCCGGTGATGAGAACGCCGCGGTCGAGGCGTGGCATGATCACACGCTGCCGGGCTGGCGAGATCTTCCCGTGGTGCCCGGCACGGTGCTCGCGCGCACCGAGACCGGTCTGAGCAGGGTCGGGCGCGCCTGGATCACCGAGCGCTACCCCTCGCACATGCAGACACCCGGTGCCCCGATCATCACCGAGCGGGCACCCCATGGGCACCGCCACGTGCCGGGACGCTCACCGTGGGGCGGGTACGACCTGTCCTCCACTGCCCTCGATGCCCCGCCCGCTCCGCGCGCTGAGGCCAAGCGGCTCGAGCGTGCGCTGTCGTCCTTCGAGCACGGCGTCCGTCCTTCGCGGGAGCCGGTGCGGGGCCGTTCCCTGACCGACTGACACCCGCGCTCGATACGCGGGCGGGACCAGCACCAGTATGGTGCCGGCCCCACCCGGGATTGTGGGTGTGGGTCAGGTGATCTCGCCGGTGTCCGGGTCGATGCGATGGTAGGCCGCTTCCTCGGCGTGGCAGCGTCGTTCGACGTCGTCGAGGACGAAGGCGACGAAGTCCTGGTCCCGATCGGTGATAGGGGTCTCCTCGATGGGCGGGGCGGGCTCTTCGCCGGGCCAGGTCGTCTGCCGGGTTGGCCGGTCGCGGTCGAGCCGGGTCCCGGAGGCGGCGACCCAGTCGCGTAGCCGCATTCGGGCATCGGCGAAATCCCTGTGCCAGCCGATCGGGGCGCTGCCGTTTTGCTCCGGTTCGTAGGCGCACAGCCAGTGCGTGTGCAGGGCCGAAAGTTCCCACACGAGTTCCGGGTGGCGATGCCACATGGGCGGGATCACCGAGGCTGGGAGCCCGTAGGTGTGGCGAAGCCAGTCGACCCACGCGTTGAGCTCGAGCCAAGCGAACTCGGCCTCGTCCGCCCGCAAGAGGTTCCAGTTGACCGGAGCAGGTGGCTCCTCGGCCATCTGCTCGGGGCGAGGCTGGCCGAACTCCTCGCCGTCGAAGGGGCCCATGGACTCGGTCTCGTCGTGAGAGTCGTCGTGTTCGGTGTTCATCGTCCGATCACCGCGCTCGGTGGTGCCTGCGCCGGGCGTGGAGGTGGCTCGAACGCCTGCCCCCGGTTCTCGACCGTGCCGGCCTGCCGCTGCGGGGCGGTCTGTGCCTGGGAGTGCTGCGGTGGGGTCCGGGTCAGGCCCTGACCGGGGCCGGAGGCGTTCGGCCAGGTATGGCGGATGACATCGGCGACGAACTCCTCTTCCCGCAGCTTCCCGTCGGGGCCGGGTTCCGGGGTGTGCTTGTACCCGGAGGCGAGGAACGGGTCGCGCTTGGCGAAGTTCTGGTAGGCGTACTCGGCTTCCTGACCGAAGATGACCAGGTTGTGGAACGACGGCGGCAGCCGGGTGCGGCTCCCGTCCTCCTCGGGTCGGGAATGCAGCTGCTTGAACCGGGCGTAGAAGCGGGCGACGCCGGTCTTGCCGTAGGTGAGCTTGGGGGCCGTGGCGATGTAGCCGCGCACCGAGGTGCCGGTCTGCATCTGCGCCTGTGCGTCCATCATGTCCTCCTGATCCGTACGACCCCGGCGGATCCCACCGCTGGGGTGACGGCAGGAAGGTGCACAACCCGCCCCTCGGCACCGAGAGGCGAGACAGTCAGAGGCGGGGTGACGGCGGGTCGGGTCTGTGATCGCGAGGGCCGGTGGGCTCGGCGAGCGAGGTGGGGGCACGGTGCGCATCAGCGCGTACGCCCAGGGCGGGCCGGAGTTCGCGCACTGTCTCGACGGTGAGTCCGGTCTCGGCCCCGGCGTGCGTGACGTCATCGCGCATGGTCGCCAGCTGGGTCTCGACCTTCTCGAGGTCCGTCTCGGCCTGGGTGAGCGCGGCGGCGTGACGGAACGGTTCGCCGGTGCGCTGCTCGGCTTCGGCGGCCGCCTCCCGTGCCTCACCGAGGTCACGCTGGGCGTGCTCCAGGAGGGTGGGGATGCCCGCGGCCCGGTTCTCGATGCGCTGAATGAGGCCGATGCCTGCGTCGATGAACTCCGACCGGCTCATCAGGAACGCGGTGCGCGGCACCCCGGCCAGCGAGATTTCGACATGCGTTTCATCACCGAGTGTCGGCCGGGTGGTCACGGTGATGTCGAACCCCGAGACCGTGCCGAGGACGCCGAGATCGCGCGAGGCGTACCGGGAGGCCCATCGCAGGTCCGAGGACTGTGCCCACTCGGCCACCGCGGCCGCGGCGTCGGCGCGCGAGTCGTAGCTCCGATCACCGATGCGCATGCGGAACCGGTCACCGGAGGTGTCGGTGACCTGCGGCAGTGCCGCCTGCAGGCTCGCGATGTCGCTTTCGGCATGCCGGATGTCCTCGCGGGCCGGGTGTGGGCGAGCATCGCTTGGGAGCGTTCGTGGGCACGTTCGAGGCGCCGCAGCCGGGTGACCTCGGTCTGGATCGTGGCATGGTCCAACAGCAGCGGGTTCCCGCTGGAGATGGCTTTGGCCTCGGCCGCGGACAGGGCGGAGGAGTCGATCTCCTCGATCTCGCGGGCATCGAGGCTGCCGCGCATGATCTGGGCGATGAACGTCGCTTTGCGCTCCACGCCCTGCCACATGTAGGAGTCGAAGGAATGCTCGGTGACCAGCCGGACGATCGCGACCTGCTCGTTCTGGTTGCCCTGGCGCAGGATGCGGCCTTCGCGCTGGGCGATGTCGGCTGGCCGCCACGGACAGTCCAAGTGGTACAGGGCGACCGCGCGGCGCTGCACGTTGGTGCCCACGCCCATCTTCCCGGTGGAGCCGATGAGCACGGCGATGTGCCCGGCGCGGGCGGCAGCGAAAAGCTCGGCTTTCTCCACGTCGGTCTTGGCTTCGTGCATGAACCGGATCGCATCTGCGGGCATGCCCCGCAGGGTCAGCTGGGCGGCGAGCTCGTCGTAGGCGTTCCACCGGTCCGACGGTGTGCCGATATCGGAGAACACCAGTTGCAGACCACCGCGCACCGGGGAGGGCTCTCCTGTGGTCGGGTCGAGATATTCGCGGTCGCGGGTGTTCTGCCAGGTGTCGTAGATCATCTCTGCGGCGACGTCGATCTTCGTCGGCCCGGACGGGTCCTATGGCAGCACCATGTGAATGTCCAGGGCTGCTTTCCTGCCATCAGTGCTGATCAGCAGCATGTTGTCCTCGTGGGGCTTCACTCTGCGTTGGGCGACGCTCTCCGCCCGGTCGCCGAGCTGGGCTACGAAGTCCTCGAGTTCGACCGTGGGCGGGACTGGGATCGTCGCCGGTGCCCGCTGTCCGTCGTTGCGCTCGGTGATCTCCGGCGTCGGCAACTGGAGGTCCGCGGCGGTCTTGACGTCGGCGAACACGCTGAAGAGCCGCAGCATCTCGGGGACGTTGGAGAACTTCGCGAATCTCGTCTTCATGCGGAAGCTATTGCCCGTCGGGGACATCTCCATCTGGGTGACGGTCTGCCCGAACGTCGCCGCCCACGCATCGAAGGAGTCCACTCCGGCCGCTTGGAGCAGGTCCGGGCGCATATACCGCTGCATCACGTAGGCCTCGGTGACGCTGTTGGCGATCGGTGTGGCCGTCGCTCCGGTCACCACCCGTCCCCGGCCCTGGGAACGGAGGTAGTCGAGCTTCATGTGCAGGTCGGAGGCGCGTCCACTGCCCTCGATCGCCGCGTCGCGGATGTTGGGTTCTGTAGCGAGGTTCTTGTACATGTGCATCTCATCGATGACCACGTAATCGATCCCGGTATCTTCGAAACACACGCCCTGGTCTCGGTCGGAGTCGAGACGGGACTTCAGCTTGTTCTCCAAGCCCAGGAGACGCCGCTCGATGCGTTTGACGCTCATCGCCTCTTCGCCGGTGGCCTTGTCGAGGACCCGTTTGACGTCCTGGACGCGCCCCTTGAGGTAGGCCTGTTGCGTTTCGGTGCGCAGCGGGATCTTCGCGAACGCTCCCTGCGTGAGCACGACCGCATCCCAGTCGTTGGCCGCGGCCCGGGCGATGAACTCCCGCCGCTTCTCGGCGGTGAGGTCTTTGGTGGACGCGGCGAGAATGCGGGCTCTCGGGTAGATCTGCAACGATTCCCGCGAGACCAGTTCGAGCATATGGTTGGGCACCACGACCACCGGCTTGGTGACCAGGCCCATGCGACGCATCTCCATGGTGCCCATGACGAACTCGGCGGTCTTGCCCGCACCGACCTCGTGGAAGAGCCCCGCGGCCGGTTCGCTGACCATCCGGGCGACCGCGGCGCGCTGATGCGGGCGCGGCGTGAAGGACTCGGCGACCCCGGGAAGGGTGAGGTAGTCTCCGGCTTCGGTGTAGTCGCGCAGCACGATGGAGTTGAAGCGCCGGTTGTACTCCTCGACGAGCGCCTGGGCACGGTCGGGGTCTTCCCACACCCACTCGGCGAAGCGTTCTTGGAGCTGTTCGGCCTTTTCCTGCGCGGCGACGGTTTCGACCTGATTGAGCACCTGCCGTTTCCGGCCGTCTCGATCTTTGACCTCGTCGTAGACCAGGAGCGTCTTCTGCTCCATCAGGGCCTGGGCGATGTCCGGGGCGGGCCGACGGTCGGTGCCCCATTCGGAAGTTGCCAGCAGGCCCTGCCTGCCGCCGCGGACTTCCCACATCCCGCTCTTGGGGTTCTCCACGCGCACGTCCGGTGCCCGCAGCAGCTCCCGGAGGAACTCCTGATGGACCTCGGCGCTGATCCAGACCGCGCCGAGGCGGGCGGTGATGTCCTCGACGCCGAGTGGGTCCGGCAGCACCGCGGTGAGCGCGTCGACATTGGCCTGGAAGGCGGGATCGGTCTCGGCACGGGAGTGGGCGGCGTCGAGCTTGTCACGCACATTGCCCGAGAGGTAGGCCGGCGCGTGAACGAGCTCGTCGGTGTCCGGGTCGGTGAACACGAGCCCGCTCAGCGCGTCCCGGGCCTCGGTCTCGTCCATGCCGAGCATGTCCGCGATCAGCGTCAGGTCGATGCCACCGGTGCGATCCAGGGACACGGCGACCGCATCGGCCGGGGTCTCCACGCCCTGGATCTCCGCCCGCGGGGCGACGACCCGCCGGGAGAGGATCTCGGCCGGCGTGGCGGTCTGGTCGGTGTCGTCGAAGTTCTCCAACGCCAACACCAGGGGCCCGAACGGGTCCGAGCGCAGCAGTCGGATGGCCCGTGGAATGACCCGGGCGTGGGTCTCCTGGCCAGCGTCGTTCGTTCTACCGGTCCGGCGCAGCGTGTACCGGTTCAACGGGCCGTAACGGCCGACGTACTTCTGGTAGGCCCGGCGCAGATCCTCACGTGCGCCGGTGATCTCTTCGGTGTCATCGGCGGTGGCGGTCTCGGCCTCGAGCAGGCGGGTCGCCTTATCGCGCAGTCCCAGCAGGGTGCGCAGTTCCGCGGTCGCGTTCTTCGCAACGGCCAGCTCGTCGATGCCGTCTTCGGTGACGGTGCCGAACCCGCTGCCGGTCTCCACGATGGTCCCGGCCCACTGGTCCGCAGGCGACGGTGCCCCGGCCACCGGCCGGGTCTGCCGGGCGGCTGGAGCTTCGGTCAGTGTCAGGCCGGTGCGGCGGGCGGTGAAGGTGATCTGGTCCAGAGCGTCGGCGAGATCCGCGTCCAGCCGGTCGAGGTCCCCGGTGACCGTGAGCGTGGTGCGCCCGTACTGGCCGGTCTCGACGCCAATCTGTCCGAGAACGTGCTCCGGGTGCTGGTCGAAGTACCGGTTCATCCGCAGGGTCTGCCCGTCCACGGTGATCGGGGCGACCGTTTCCCACAGATCGTCCCGGACCGGGTCCCCGTCGGCGCGGCGGCGCAGGATGAGCAGATCGGTGACCACATCGGTGCCGGCCGTGCGCCGGTGGGCGCCGGCCGGCAGACGGAGCGCGCCGACGAGGTCGGCCATCAGGTTCATCTCCCGGCGCGCTCCTGGGTTCTGGGAATCCATCGTGTACCGGGAGGTCAGCACCGCCACCAGTCCACCCGGCCGGGTCAGGGCCAGGGACTTGAGGATGAAGTGGTTGTGCATGGAGTGCTTGTTCGGATTGTGCACCCGGTCGTGCAGCGCCACGTCGGAAAACGGCACGTTCCCGATCGTCGCGTCGAAGCTGCCCTCGGGCAGGCGGGTGTCGGCGAAGGACTCGGCGTGCACCTGCGCGTGCGGGTAGAGGGCACGGCTGATCTGCGCGGTCACGGGGTCGAGCTCGATACCGGTCATGTCCGCCGCCGGTGGTGCCAGGCCGATGAACGTTCCCAGACCGCTGCTGGGTTCGAGCACGCTCCCGCCGCGGAACCCCAGCGCGTCCAGGGCGCGCCACATCTGCCCGGCGATGGCAGGGTCGGTGTAGTGGGCGTTCAGCGTCGTCCGGGCGGCCGCGTCCCATTCCTCGCCGGAGAGCAGGGCCCGCAGCTGGTCCCGCTCCGCCTCCCAGTCAGGCTTTCGGGTATCGAAGACGTCGGGCAGGGCACCCCAGGAGGACCAGCGGGCAAGCACTCGCTGCTCACCGGCCGTGGCCGGGCGGTCCTGGTCGGTCAGGGTGCGTGCGAGCCGGATCGCGGCCACGTTCGCCTCGAACCGTGCCTTCGCCCCGGACGGGGCCAGATCCTCCCGGGAGGACGGCACGAACCGCCCCACCTCCACTAACGGCCGTGGGGCTGGGGTGGTGTCGGTTACGGGGTGCCGGTCACCTCGCGCAGGAACCTCACGTCCGCCGCCTCCCGCAGCACCTCCTGGTGCTCCCTGGCGTACTGGCCCGGGATCTCCGCGGCGAGCAGGCCCTCCAGGAACCACATCGGGATCGCCCAGTCGATCGCCTTCTGCTCCAGCTCGTCCGTCGAGTACTGCGGGTACTGGGAGTCCAGGGTCCGCTCCGCCCAGGTGATCAGGTTCTCGTCGGAGGCTCTCGTCTCCTCCCACTCCTGCCGGGCTTCGTCCAGGGGCAGGCTCGGGTCGTGAATCCAGGCCAGTTGGCTCATCACGACCTCCTCCGCGATCCGGTGCGCCGTCATCCCACGCGAGACCTCCTGGAGGTAATTGTCCTCCCTCTGGCCGGGATTCTCCAGGCCCCAGACCCGGTCGGCCTCCAGCCGGGTCGCCAGCTGTGTCACCTGCGCCTGGATCTTCTCGCCCAGCTGGGTGAAGAACGCGACCGGGTCCTCCATCGCCGCTACCCGATGCGGGGCGTGAACCATCCAGTGGTCCCTCGCCCGTGTCCCGTACTGGTTCATCGTCCTCCTCCTGTCTCGCCTCGATAGGCGCCTGCCCGGCCTCGGCGAGGGCGGTATCCGCCTCGGTCTCGCCGAGGCCCCACAGATCGAACTCGAGCTGACCGGGAGGCGGCGTGCGGCGGCGTCGGGCCATCACCACCACCCCCGCACATCGAGAAGCAGCGCACTGCCCCCACCCACCCGGGACCAGATGAGCCGTGAGGGACGGTCGTGTCGTGCGCGGGTCATGAGGCGGGGCCCTCGAGCAGCGCTTCGATCTCGGCCCGGTCCTGCTTCAGCTGGTCGGCATCGGCGCGGGCAGGCCACGGCCGCAGATACGTGAGGATCGGCGGAGCCGAACGCAGCAGCGTCACCCCGGTCCGGAACGGCAACATCCGAATCCTGTCCGGGGGCATCACCGCGACCCGGCGGATCGACCGCTGGTTCGACCGGGAGCCGTGATCGCCGAGCGTGACCGAGTCGGTGTGCTCATCGCGCTCACCGATGAGCGTGGACAGATCCTGTAGATCCCTGGAGTTGGAGGCACCGCCGAGGATGATCTTCACGATCGCGGCATCCCAGATCGCCCCGGCCTGGGCTTCGTTCCACTTGTCCCTGGCCTGGGCCAGGGATTGGAGCACCGGCATCGTCGTGATGTCCGTGCCTCCGCCCTCGGCCATCAGCGTCGGCAGCGACGGCAGGGGGCTTAAGTTCCCGATCTCGTCGCGGGCCAGCAGCAGCGGCGGGTCCAGGCGGGCACCCGGGGACCGGGCGGCCATGCGGCGGGCGACCTCGAAGAGATCCTCGACGAGAGCGGCCACGAGCGCCGCCGAGGCTCCGGCTCCGGCGCCGGTGGCCAACAGGTAGAGGGTGCCCTGGTCGCGGATGAACTGCGCCGGGTCGAACTCTTCGCCCTCGCCGGGGCTGACCGCATCGAGCACGCGCGGATCGGCCAGGGCCGACAGGGCCAGGGACACGCCCTGCCAGATGCTATCACGGGTGCGCGGGTCGGCGTCGATCATCGACTCCAGCGAGTCCGCCCACCCTTCGGCGGCCTCGGGATGGTTGGTGAGGATCGCGACCGCATCGCTGGCCGCCGTCGGGTCGAGCGTCCACCGGAACAGCTCCGAGGACGGACGGTGATCCAGCGCGACAGCATGCAGCAGGGCTTGCAGGGCGGTCTTCGTCTTGCCCTCCCAGAACCCACCGGACTCGACCCCACCCGAGCCGAGCCCGGTCGAGGCGGCCAGGCCCGCGGCCCGGATCATCGCCGTCAGCGGGTCCGAACACCCCCGGATCGGTGACCAGTGCAAGCCCGCGGGCAGCCCCTCGGCCAGGTGCTGGGGGTCGAACACCGCCACCGGTCCCCGCCGCTGCCGTGCCCGCAGCGTGGCGGTGAGATTGTCGGGGCGCGTGCTGGTGGCGATGACCGCGCCGGGGGCATCCAAGACTCCGTTGATGACCACATGCAGGCCTTTGCCGGACCGGGGTGGTCCGAGCAGCAGAATCGAGTCCTCGACCGAGGCCCAGACCTGGCGGCCTTTCGACCGGCCCAGCAGATACCCCACCTCCTCCGTGGCCTGCCGACCAGCGGCAACCGGGCCGACTTCACCGCCATCGGAATCGACCGGTCCGAAGGCGACCACATCGTCGAGCGCGCCGCCTACTTCGACCTGGCCGACCTCATGCGCCAGCTCGGCCACACCGACCTGCATGTTCCCGAGGTCGACCGCCCCTAGCACGACGAGAACCAACGACAGCGGAGGCAGCAGCCTGTACGGGCTGGTGCCTCCGCTGTCGCTCACGCCGTGTCGGCGCAGGCGAGGCGACGGGCCGCTGTGACAACGGCCGCGCGTCGCACGCGATGTTCCTCCTCTGAGGGCGGACCACACAGCATCCGGGCCACCTGAGGCACCGTGGACCACCAGCCCGCGATCGAGAGCACGAACAGAATCAGGTGAGCGGCATCAATGTCTCGGGTGATCGTGCCCGCCTCTTGCCCCCCCACGACGGCAGCCGACTTGTAGCCGTAGTACTCCCTCCGCTGGGCCTCATCGGGCACTTCGCCATCGAATGCCAGAGCCTCCCAACGCAACAGGCGGATCAACTCGGGCCGTTCACGGTGGTAGTCATAGACCCGCCCGGCATAGTCCCCGACGTCCTCCCTGGCGAACGAGGCCACGGGCACCGACTGAGCGACCTGCACCAACTCATCACGCAACACCGCAGCGAAGAGCTCCTTCTTGCCTCCGAAGTAGTTGTACACCCGCTCCTTGTTGACACCCGCCTTCTTCGCGATCTGCTCGATCGTCGTGCCATCCGGCCCGCGGTCGGCGAACTCCACCGTTGCCGCGTCCTTGATCTTGCGCTTGGTTCCTTCTGTGTCCCAGGCCACAGTCTGCGTCACACTCCTAGATTGCATCTCCAACGTTGAGGTTGCACCCCACGGCCGAGCATACTAGGGTAAATTCCAACGATTGCGTTGGAAGGAGACGTGTATGCCCTCGAACCTCCCACATCCCGAAGCGACGGCCCCGGAGAGACCGCCCTCACGTGGCAGCGCCAGCCCGGACTTCCCAGCAGGCCGGGTCGCTGTCGTCATCCTGGTGGTGACGGCCCTGTTCGTCCTGACACAGCTCTACGCGGCAATCCCGCTCTTGAACCCAGTCGCTGCCGACCTGGGGGCTGATGCGACCTTCGCGCTGTCGACGAGCTTCAGCCTCACCTACGCCGTGGGCTTCCTCATCTGGGGACCGATCTCGGACCGGTACGGTCGAAAGCGAGTCATGGCCGTCGCCATCGGGGTGCTCGCGGTTGCCACGCTTCTGTGCGCGACGGCTTCCTCCGTGCCGGCGATGGCGGCACTGCGTGCCCTCCAGGGGCTCTCGGCAGCCGGGTTCGCCCCCGTTGCGCTGGCCTATCTGACCGAGGCTGTCGCTCCCAGCAGACGCGCTGGAGCGATCGGAGCGATGTCGACCGCGTTCCTGGTCGCGGGCATCTTCGGCCAGGTCGTAGCCTCCACTGTGGCGCTGCAAGCGGGCTGGTCGTGGTTCTTCGTGCTCTGCGGTGTCGTCCTCGCAATCACCTTCGTGCTGATCCTCACGCTCGTGACCGAGGCGCCCAAGCACGCCCCCTCGATTTCGCTCTTCAAACAGTTCGGCAACCTTGCGCGACTACTGGTCACGCCAGCGATCGTGCTGCTCAGCATCGCTCACGTGACGCTTCTGCTGTCCTTTGTCGCCCTCTACACCGGCATCGGACAACACCTGGAAAGCCTCGATGTGCCTGCCTCTGACATCATCCTCATCCGATTGGCCGCCCTGCCGGCGATGTTCGTCAGCCTCGGCGTCGGGGCCCTCGCGAAGCGATTCGGCATCGTTCGGGTCGCCCAGACCGGCTTCACGCTCGCCGCTGTGGGCATGCTTGGAGAAGTCGTCCTCTCCGGCACCCTGCCCGGCCTGATCGCCGCGAGTATCGTCTATGTCGCGGGCGTCGCCCTGGCTGTGCCGTCCATGATCAACCTCTACGGAGAGACAGCCGCCCCGAGTCGGGGCAGCGGGATGGCCATCAATGGATTCATCCTCTTCATCGGAGCCAGCATCGGCCCGATCGTAGGTGGCGCGATCACCAACCTCAGCACTCTGGCGATCGTTCTGGTCGCGCTTCTGGTTATTGCCGCAGTGTCCATCCTCTGCGTCTCCATGCTCAACCGAAAGGCAACCCGGTCATGACTGATGTCCTACTCCTGGGAGCTACCGGCCGCACCGGCGGTTTCCTACTGAACCATCGCCCCGCGGGTATACGTCTGCACGCAGGAGTTCGACCCGGAGACAGCACGCAACCACTCCCGGTACCTGCGCACGCCGACGATTCGCGGACAATTGACCTCGATGACCCCACCCGTATGCGAGAAGCACTCACAGGTATCGACATCGTCGTCAATGCCATCCGACTACGGGAGCAAATCCCAGCGAGAGCACTCATCGATCTCCATGACCGAATCGTCGACGCTCAAGACGAGTCCAAGCTCCCGTTGATTGTCCACGTTGGCGGAGCCGGGGCACTCCACACGGGCAACGGCCGACGCTTCTGGCAGGACCCCGCCTTTCCCACCGTGACGCTCCCGCGCGGAATCGCCCATGCCGCTCTCCGAGACCACCTCGAATCCGAAACGACGCCACACCGATGGGCCTACCTCATCCCGCCACCCAGCTACCAACCCGGGGGGCAGTTCACCGGCACCTACCGGAGACGGCAGCCCGCCGTCGACGAACGCACGTTTCTACAGTCCAGCATCAGCTACGAGGACTTCGCCCTCGCCCTTGCCGACGCGATCCGCGACCGCTGGACCGGAACACATCTGATCTCAGCCTGACCGCACCAGCTGCTGACGCATCTCCGAGCAACGATGGTCGCCGTCAAGTAGCAGCGCCCGTTGCTGGTCGGCGCGAAGTACGAATCCAGTCGCGTCTGTGCAGTCGGCAGGCTCTTGCGCAATACGTGACGCGACACGCAAGGTGGCACATCCCAACATGCCTGGCCGTTCAGGGAGACCCCTCGACCCCAGCTTCACCCCAGCACTTCGACAAGCCGCGGCCGAGATCCTCGCCGAAGGCAACAAGCTCACGGTGCACGCCCTCTCGGAGCGTACAGGGGTAGGCAAACCGGCGATCTATCGCCGCTTTCCGAACACCGCTGCACTCGCCCTCGCCGTCGTCGCCGATCGTCTCACCGGAGGACAAGGACCAGACACAGGCAGTCTTCGTGGTGACCTCACCGCAACCCTCCGGCAACTACGCGACAGTCTCGCCGACCCCGCGATATCCGCCGGCCTGACCCTTGTCGTCGTAGAACGGCGTCTGCCTGGAGTCGACTTCGGTCGAACACTCATCGACCCCTGGTCGGACTCCATCGCGCTGATGCTACGGCGCGCAGTCGAACGTGGCGAGATACCTCCGGGAGTCGATACCGAGGCCGTATTCCTTCTCCTGCTCGGGCCCCTTCTGCTACACGTGATGCTGCCCGAGCGTCCCGCGCTCGACGATGACTATCTCGAGTGGTTCGCCCAAGCCGTACTGGACGGCCTGGGGTATCTCCCCGAACTCGCGCATCCCCGGTGTACCAGCCAGCGCATCCTCGATGCCGCAGGAGCCGAGTACGCTGCTCACGGCTTCCACGCGACCACCTTGGACCAGATCAGCGAGCGAGCAGAGGTCGATCCCCACGAGATGCACGCCCGATTTGGCGACAAGAAACAGTGGCTCGCCTGCTCCTGGACTATGAGCGCACAGCATGGTCGACATGGGAGAAGACGATCCGCGGCCGATCACTGACTGGCGTCTCCGCCGTCCGCGAACTCCTCCTACTTGCCGCCAACCACTACGCCACCGATCAACGCCTCCAAGGCGCAGCCAGGCTCGCCGTCGAATCTCATTACATCGACCCACGCCGTCCGCATCCCTACAAGCGCCAACTCCAGGTATTGTACCGAACGGTAGGCCGGAACCCATCAGGCCTACCCGACGGGACAACCGCAGACGGATTCATCGCCACTGTCCTCGCCACCTTCGCCGGCCTGACCACTGCGGTGAACGGCCAATGGACCGACCTCCCCGAACGGATCAGACAGTTCTTGGATCTACTCAAGACCGCCACTTAGGTGAAGCACCTCACCGGCTCTTTCCGCGCGTATCCGATGCCAACCCTCCCTTCACTTGGAGCGATCTTGCGGGCCTGCTCCGTCCCGTCCCCGTCTCTGGCGAAGGAGGTCTCGCACGGAGAACCCTGGTCGTACCTGGGGCGGTCGAGGTCGATGAGGACTGGCGGTCACCGCGCTGGTAGATCCCCAGATTGCCACGCATGTCGCGGACCCGACGCCTCGCACCCGTCGGTTCACATCGGTGTGCGTCGGTGCCCACGTGCTCGCAGCGACGGGACGGCTCGACGGCAAGCTGGCGACCACGCACTGGTCGACGGCCCAGCAGCTCGACGACGAGCATCCCAAGATCATCGTCGACGCCGACCCGATCCACATCCGTGACGGGGACGTGTGGACCGGTGCCGGTTTCAGCTCTTGTCTGGATCCCGCCCTGGCGCTGGTCGCTGATGACTTCGGTGAAGCACTCGCACAGAAGGTTGTCCGCCAGCTGGTCGTCTGCCTCAAGCGCCCCAGCGGGCAGAGCCAGTTCAGCGTGCCCTTGGGATCCGCATCGACCACACGGCGAGTGGACGAACTGCGCCACTACATCCGGGAGCATCTGGCCGAGCCGCCCACCGTCGCCGAGCTCACCGAACAGCTCCACGTCAGGACTGGCAACTCACCCGAATCTTCAAGACCGAGCTGGGCATGACCCCAGCCGCCTACCTCGAATCAGCCCGCCTGGAAGTCGCGCGGTACCGGCTGGAAACCAGTGACGCCACCCTCACCCGCATCGCAACCGCCTGCGGATTCGGCACCGTCGACACCCCCACCCGCGCCTTCCGCCGAGCCCTCAACGTCACCCCGGCCGAATACCGCGCCCGCTTCCGCATCCACTGACCAACCCGATCCAGCCTCTCGTCGGCGCTCGCACCGTCCGATGCCCAGGGCGCCGCACTTCCTAATACCCCACACACTGTTGGCACCTCGGGTGCTGGGGTGCGCTGGCGCGCACCTGACCGCCAAGGCGGTCCACCATCGCGACCGCCTCGAGAGGCGGTGCGTGATGGTCATGACCATCCGGGTGATGTCGTCGGGGCGCGGCTACGAGTACCTGATGAAGTCCGTGGCCACCGGCGACACCGCGCGCGAGTCCGGTACGCCGCTGACCCGCTACTACACCGAGACCGGCTGCCCACCGGGCACCTGGCTCGGCTCCGGCCTGGACAGCCTCGACACCGGCCACGGTCCCGCCCTCGCCGACGGCGACACGGTCACCGAGGAGCAGCTGGAGAGGCTGCTCGGGCAGGGCGTGCACCCGCTGACCGGCGCGAAGCTCGGCTCCCGCTTCCCGCGCTTGCGGCCGCCGGCCGAACGGATGGCTGCCCGCATCGACCAGCTCGACCCCCGCACTGGATGCAACACGGCGGCAGAACGCGATCGATGAGATCCGGGCCGAGGAGATTGCGCGCAAGCCGAAGACTGCTGTTGCAGGGTTCGATCTCACGTTCTCGCCCATGAAGTCGCTCAGCGCCCTGTGGGGTGTTGCAGACGCAGCGACACAGGAACTGATCGTGCAAGCCCATCACGCGGCGATGCGCGACACGCTCGCGCTCCTGGAGCAGAGGGTGTCTGCAACCCGGGTGGGCAAGGGCGGTATCGCGCGCATGCCGATCACCGTAGTGATCGCGACCGCGTTCGATCACTACGACAGCCGCGCCGGGGACCCGCAGCTGCACACGCATCTGGTCGTGTCGAACAAGGTCCAGGGTGTTGACGGCCGGTGGCGGACGCTGGACTCGCGGACCCTGCACCGGGCCACGGTCGCCCTGTCCGCGTCGTATAACGCGTTCCTTACCGACCACACGGCGGCCCTGGTGGGGGTGAACTGGGTGGAGGTCGATCGCGGGAAGGACCGGAATGTCGGGTGGGAGATCGACGGTGTGCCCGCGGGGCTGATCGCGGAGTTCTCCCGCCGCACCATCGGCGGGTCCGGGGAAGGGATCGCGGCCGCGACGAAGCGGCTGATCGAGGAGTACGTGGCCAAGCACGGGCACGCGCCGTCGAAGACGACGATCACGCGACTGCGCCAGCAGGCAACCCTGGAGACCCGCCCGGAGAAGGAGTTGCGCTCGTTCGCCGAGCTCACCGCCGACTGGCGGAACCGCGCCACCACCCTGCTCGGCGAGAATGCAACAACCTGGGCGCGCGAGCTGCGTGCACGCGGTCTCGCTGAGATCCCGTTGCAGGCGAGCGACCTGACACCGAAGCAGCTGGGCGAGATTACGGACGTGGTGATACGCGAGGTTGCCGACCGGCGGGCGACGTGGACGCGCTGGCATGTGCACGCCGAAGCGATGCGGCAACTCATGCCCTTGCGCTTCACCACCACCGCCGAGCGCACCAGAGTGCTCAACCAGATCGTCGAGCACGCCGAGGCCGCGTCGGTGCGGCTGACCCCGGCCTATGACCGCGCCGTACCGGAGGAGTACGTGCAGGCGGATGGGGCGAACCGGTTCCAGGGCGTCGATCAGGTGATGATGACCAGTCAGGACATCCTCGACGCCGAGGCCCGCCTCCTCACCCACGGGCGCGCGAAGGACGGCCCGCGCCTGCCGGACCGGCTGGTGAAACGGCATGTCGCCCGGAAGGTCCAGAGCGTAGCCCCGCTGCGGATCAGGCGGGGGTGATCACCGCGATCGCGACGTCCGGGCGCGGCCTCGATGTGCTCGTCGGGCCGGCCGGTGCCGGGAAGACTGTGGCGCTGCGTGGCCTGCACCGGGCCTGGACCGCCCGTCACGGGAGGGACTCGGTGATCGGTCTCGCGCCGTCAGCGACCGCGGCTGAAGTCCTCGGGGAATCGCTCGGGGTACAGGCGGAGAACGTGCCGAAATTCCTCTACGAACACGACGAAGGCCGGTGGGATCTGCGGGCCGGGCAGTTGGTGATCGTCGACGAGGCCTCCCTCGCTGGCACCCTGACCCTGGACAGACTCGCCACGCATGCTGCCGAGGTCGGAGCGAAGATCGTGCTGGTCGGGGACTGGGCACAGCTGTCCTCGGTGGAAACGGGTGGGGCGTTCGGGATGCTCGTGCGCGCCCGCCGGCGGGCGCCGGAGCTGCACACCGTGCGCCGGTTCGTCCACGACTGGGAGAAGGCCGCCTCCCGGGATCTCCGGCACGGCAAGCGAGCGGTGCTCGACACGTACGAAGAGGAGAGGCGGCTCCATGACGGGGATCTCGAGGCGATGCTCGATGCCGTCTACAACGCCTGGCAGCACGACCGCGATCAGGGGGGTGTCCACGCTCATGCTCGCCGGGAACGCGGAGATGGTCGCCGAGCTCAACCAGCGTGCCCGCGCCGACCTCATCGCCGCAGGCCTCGTGCACGAGACTGGGGCGGCGTTGCACGACGGCACCACGGCCGGAGTCGGCGATCTCGTCGTCACCCGCCGCAACGAACGCCGCCTCGCAACCGGGAAGTCGTGGGTGAAGAACGGAGACCGCTGGCACGTCATCGCTCACCGGAAGGACGGGGCGCTGGTGGTGCGACGGCTCGGCGAAGGTGATACTCCGCGCGGGCGACGGCTCGTGCTGCCCGCGAAGTATGTGCGGGAGCATCTCGAGCTCGGCTACGCGTCCACGGTCCATCGCGCTCAGGGCTCGACCGTTGACACCGCGCACACCCTCGTCGACCCCGACACCGCCTCCCGGGAACTGCTCTACGTCGGACTGACCCGCGGCATGCACGAGAACCACGCCTACATCATCCAGCCGGACCCGCACGAGATCGAACCCCACCTCGACCCGCCCGAGGAACTCACCCGCGTCGAGCAGCTCGCACGGGTGCTCGCTCGCAGCGACGCCGATCTCTCGGCCACCGAGACCCGCAAATTCGAGGCCGACAAGCACGCTTCCCTCTCGACACTGCTGGACGAGTACGACCTCCTCGCCCGCGAAGCCCAGGCCGACCGGTGGGAAGCACTCCTCGACGTCGCGCCCTTCGCTACCGGGGAGATCGCCGATGAGGTGTTCACCAGCCCGTACTACGAGTACCTTGAAGCCGCCCTCGCCCGGCACGAGGCCACCGGCCACGACGTCACCGCGGCCTTGACCGCGCTCGCCCCGCAGATCCAGCCCGCCGATGACGACACGGACCCCGCCGCCGAACTCGCCGCGTGGCTCGATCGGGTCACGCTGAACCAGGCTGTTCGCCGCAGCGGGAACCGGCACCGCGTCGCCGGGCTCATCCCAACACCGGCCGAGCCTGTCTCCGAAGACATGCGTGCCGCCCTCGCGGAGCGGCAGGAGCTCGTCGAATCGGCTGCGGGACGGCTGCTCCACTACGCGATCAGCGAGGGCGAGTCGTGGATCAAGCGGCTCGGCGCACCGGGAGATGACGCACGGTCCCGTACCGTGTGGATGGGGCACGCCACGACGGTCGCCTTGTATCGGCACCGCTACGGCATCGCTGATCCGAAGCCCCTGGGAGCGGCCAAGAGGATCACGTCGGCCCAGCAAGCTGTCGAGTACCGGTATGCCTCCGCTGCGCTCCGCAGAGCCCAGGCGAAGGAAGCACCCTCCCCCGTACGACCATCCCACAGCACTTCCAGGAAAGACCTGAGTCGCGGCCTATAGCCAGAGGCATGCTAGGACTTGGGCGCCGCTCCGTCCCAGCTGCGTCGTTTCGTCAGATGCCACGAGCCGCACAAGGGGCATTCATAGATACGCAACGGTCCAGCATACCGTGATCGACGCAACGCCACGCGCGCGGCCTCGCCGTAGTCGCCATACTGACGCTTGCCGGTTTCGGAGCACAGCGGGCTACGACGCGGTGGGTGTCGCTTCTTCTTGGGATGCCGAGCCATACCTCCTCCGCTTTCCACCCGTGGAAGTCACTGGCCGTGCGAGTGATACTCCTGTTCGACTTCGTCCTTGACTTCTTCCCACCACTCGCGATGAGTCTTGTACCACTCGACCGTTTGCTGGAGTCCTTCGCGGAATTCAGTGTATCGAGGCGCCCAATTGAGTCCTGCCTCCAGTTTCGTGGTTCAAGTGCGTATCGGCGGTCGTGCCCTGGCCGGTCTCGAACGTACTCGATGTCTTCCTTGTCGCGTTCCATTATGTCGAGAATGGCCCTGGTTGATTCCCGCTTCCGTCAGCACCTGGAATCCTGCGGTCGAATCTTCGAATCCCAGGCAGTGTCGAGAGTCGACTGCGAGGCGACGCGTGGCCGCCAGGAACCCTCCCGGTGATGGTTTCCCTTCGATCACATCTTCTACACAGATCGTGACCGCGGGGATAGGCAGCCCCGCGCCGCAGAGCCGGGCTTCCATCACCATTCTGGGGCTGCAGTCACGACTGCCCACTGATTCTTGGGAAGTGCGCGCGTGGGGGCTTCTGCTCCCGGTACCGGCGTGATGGTCCCGGATGCGGCGATCTCGCTCCGGCGGATGGTGTCGAGTTCGTTGGCGATCTGGGCGTCGGTCATCGTCGGCATGATGGCGGCGAGGATGTCGCGGCCGCGCCGCCCGGGTAACAGCGTGCGGACCTTTTCGAAGTCGAGGCCGTGCCGGTCTGCGAACCCGTGCCACGCCGCCTCGATAGACGGCGTGGAGAGGACAAGTGTGTCGTCGAGATCGAACAGTAGCGCGGAGCATTCCAAATGGGTCATCGGAGCTACTTCGCTTTCACGTCTGCGATGTCTGACGCCCACGGGGTGCCGGAGAGCACGAGTGAGTGTCCACCGACCTCATCGATGCCGCGAGGTGACTCTTGTTCGCCCACCCCGTGTTCGAAGAGTTCGATGTTGAGGCCGCTTGCGACGACCATGGCCATTGTCGACGTACAGGCCACGTCGATGCCGAACTGACGGCGGGTGAACGCCTCGTCCACCGTCAGTGAGGTGCCGAGCACGTACTGTGCACCAGCCTTCTCCGTTAGGTTGGCGATGCTGGAGTCGAGATTCGCGACGCTGTATCCGGCATGGTCGAGACCGCGGATACCGGGCAGCGCCCCGGCTCTCTGTCGTGGGTGCTCGTGGTACAGGCGTGCGTTGTTCTCACGGGTGTAGGCGGGCGGGTCCGGCCACTCTTGAAGCTCGAAGAGGCTTCCCCAGGGCGACCGGAAGTAGATCCACTTATTGCCTTGGATCGGACCGTCTGGTGTCTCGATGATGTCGCCGAGAGCCTCGGTGCCGGGGAGGCCATTGATTCGGTCCACGACCTCGTTGATCCCGTCGACACGGAAGCACAGGTGGAGCGTTCCCAGATCGGTGATCGACGGTGGCGTTCTGCGTGCTGCGCGGCAGGCCGTGAGCCTGACTTCCACGCCCGGATCGAACGCAAAGACGGGTCCACTACCTGTCGGCCCTCCGACAATGGAGGCCAACCACCGAGCGGCGGCGTCGACGTCGGGGACGGCCAGCGTGATCTGTTGCGGTTGGCTCATGGGATCAGCAGCACCTTTCCGCGGAGGCCGCCACGTTCGAAATCGCTATGAGCGGCGGCAGCTTGCGAGAGCGGATAAGTCCGTCCGACAGGCACAGAAAGTGTGCCCTGTGCCAGCTGATCTGCGATCTCGGCGAGCTGTCGACCGTTTTCCTGGACGTAGCTCTTCGTCGGGGTGATTCCGCGCTCGGGCTGGGGCTGGGTGTTGTCGGCGATGGAGATGAACTGGCCGTCATCGCGCACGCTCGCGATGGCTTCTGCGATTCCGGCGGTGTCGATGACCGCGTCGAATGTCGCGTCGGGGAGACTGTTCGTGGAGTCGTAGACTGCCTCGGTGCCGAGGGCTGTGAGGTCAGTGGTGTCGCTGAGACGAGCCAGTCCGTTAACCCGATGTCCGGCCTGCAGTAGCCACTGCACGGCGACTCGTCCGACCGCTCCGGCCGCCCCCGTGACGAGAACGCGTGCCTTATCAGGCAGATCAAGCTTGCTCAACATCTGCGCGGCCGTAAGTACGGTCAGGGGCGCAGCGGCGGCCTGCTGCATGCTGACCCCGGTGGGGACGGGTGCGAACAGCTCCTGGGGTGCGCTCACGTACTCGGCGTAGGTTCCCTGGTCCCGCGCTGGTTGCGCGACCATCCCCATGACCTGGTCTCCTTCACGGAACCGTGACACGTCGGAGCCGACGGCATCGACAGTTCCGGCCACATCCCAGCCGAGAATTACAGGGAAGCTCAGGTCCATGTTCAGGAACCCGGATCGGGTCTTCACGTCGACGGGGTTGACGGCTGCCGCTCCTACCTTCACCCGAATGTCGCCAGGCCCGACGTCTGGTGTCGCAATGTTAATGATCTGGATCTCCGAGGCGGATCCTGTGTGGTGGATTGTTGCTGCTTTCATGAGTGTGTCCTTTCGTGGAGGTGATCGGTGTGGATGCGGCCTTGGCGTTTTCTTCGGCGGCGGTGAGCATGAGGCCCCCGTCGACGTAGAGTGTCGCTCCCGTCATGTACGAGGCCTCGGGGCTGAGGAGCCAGGCGACTGCGTTGGCGATCTCGGCCGGTTGGCCGACTCGCCCCATCGGAATTGCCGGACGTTCGACGATTTCCCCGTCCGAATCTTGCGGGGTTCCGTTCATCGGGGTCGCTGTTTCTCCGGGCGCCACCAAGTTCAGGCGGATGCCATGTTCGGCGAACTCGAGAGCCAGAGCACGAGACGCTACTGCCAGCCCGCCCTTGGAAGCGCAGTACAGCGTTCCTCCCGTTATCGGGATCTGGTCGTGTACCGATGTGACGGTGACGATAGAACCAGTGACGTCGTTGGCCACGAAATAGCATGCTGCTGCCGAGGACAGCAGGAGGGGCGAGGAGAGGTTGACGGCTATGACCTCTTCCAGGCGAGCGTAGTCGAGTGCCAGCGCTGGCGATCGGTCATTAACCCCTGCGTTATTGACGAGGTGGTGAACGGGTCCGAATTCCGCTGTGAGCTCGTCAAATCGACTCGGAATGTTCCTCGGGTCGGTCAGGTCGATGTGTACGGGAACTGCCTCACCCACGTTGCTGGTATTCAGGGTGTTGCAGAGCTGCTCCGCCCGTGAGCGTCCGGAATGGTAGCCGACCAGCACTCGGGCGCCGTCGTGGACGAGTCGCCGGGCGATGGCGCTTCCGATTCCGCTGCTTGCTCCTGTGACAAGGGCAGTACGCTGCTCATCCAATCTTCAGCACCACCTTCGGCCGTTCGCGAGGCTGCTCGAGCCTTTCGAACGCCGCGCTGACCTCGGTGAGCGGATAGACGCGGTCGACAAGCTGGTCGATCTGCTGTGGATGCTGGCGGATGAACTCGGCTGCCGCGGGATAGTGGTCGACACCGTGCCGGACGCCAAGGATGCTCTGTCCGTTGAGTGCGAGTTCGGAGACGTTGAGCCGCGTGTCTGCGGACGGGACGCCGATGAATACGGCGCAGCCGCCGACTTTGAGGCATGTCAGTGTCTCTTCTGTTGCGCTCTGGGCTCCTGAGCATTCCCACACCGCGTCGTAGAGCTCGCCGCCGGTACTGGGCAGACCGGTGACGGTCTTGATGCCCAGGTGTGCGAGGTGAGCCGGCGAGGTCGGATCGAGGACGACAACCTCGACCGGGTAGCTTGCGAGCACGAGCGCGGCGAGACTACCCATGGTTCCTCCGCCGATGACCAGGATGCGGTTGCCCGGTGAGGGGCACAGCTTCGCGATCCCCTCGAGGACAGTGACTAGTGGTTCGACGAGGACGTGGCCGGGGCGTGGTTCGGCGGAGTCCGTGTCGTCGAGAACCGTGAGTGCGGGTGCGGGCATCGTCAGGAGTTCTGCCGCGGCACCGGCGTGGTCGTACAGGCCGACCTCCCTGACACGGAGGCAGAGATTCTTGTGGCCGGATCGGCATGTGGTACAGGTGTGGCAGGAGAGCATGGTGCTACCGGTGACGACCGTTCCGCGTTTGAGGTGGTCCGCGTTTGGGCCGGTGGGAGGCTCTTCGATGGTGCCGACCCACTCGTGTCCGAAGTGGTGCGGGTAGGTGGTCTGCCCGGCGCGGAGGTACTTCGATGTCCCGTGGTAGAGCTCGAGATCGGAACCGCAGAGCCCCACGTAGGCGATCCGTATCAGCGCTTCATCTGTGCCCGCCGGCACAGCGTCTGGAATTTCGCGGGGTACGGCGGCTCGCGTGCCAGTGAGGAGAGCTGCCTTCATTCTGCGCTCCCGTCACGTACGCGAGAGGTGCTCGCACGGTTGGTGATCCACAGAAGTGCCGCAGCTGCGAGGGCGAGGACGGCGCCGATGGCTGGGAGGACGCCAATCCCGAATCCGAAAGACAGGGCGGTGGAGCCAATCCAGGCTCCTGCGGCGTTCGCGAGCTGGAATCCTGCGATGTTCACCGTGGTGGCAAGGTTTGGGGCATTGCTTGCCGCGCCGATGAGCTTCGACGTCAGCGGGGGAATGATCGAGAACCCAGCTGCCCCGACCACGAACATCCACGGTGCGGCGAACCAGGTGTGGTTGCCGAAGAGGAAAAGTAGGAGAAGAGAAAGAGCGAGCGAACCCAGTGCGATGTACAGCGTTGCGTTCATGTTCCGGTCTGAGAAGTAGCCGCCGAGCATGTTGCCAGCGATAGACCCCACGCCGAAGACGAAAAGGAGAACGGTGATGACATTGGGGCTGAATCCGGCATGCTGCCCGAGGTACGGTGCGATGAAGGTGAAGAGCACAAAGAGCCCGGACTGGCTCAGCATGGTTAGGCCAAGAGCGTTGAGGACCTCGCCCTGGCCGAAGACCCGTACTTCTGCCGAGATGCTGCCCGAGGTGCGCTCTGGTGCTCGTCGCGTCGTCAGCACAAGAGCGACGGTGACGAGGGTCTGGATGCCCGCAATGATGAGGAACGAGGACCGCCATCCGTACTGGTTGCCAACCAGTGTTCCCAGGGGGACGCCCAGTACCGTCGCGAGATTGAGCCCGAGTGTGATGCGGGAGATGACGCGGCCCTGGAATTCGGGTTCTACGAGTGTGGTTGCGAGAACGAGACAGAGTGCGAAGAACGTCGCGTGCGGCAGCGCGGTCATCACCCGAGCGATGACCAGTACGGGGAAGTTCGGTGCGACGGCGGTCAATATGTTGCCGACGATGAACAATGCCATGAGCACGAGGACCAGGGGGATGCGTCGGACGCGGGAGGTGATGATCGTCAGAAGCGGCCCGCCGATGACGACGGTGAGGGCGTAGACGGTCACGAGGAGTCCGGCGGTCGCTTCCGTGACGGCGACATCGCTGGAGATCTGGGGCAGAACACCGGCCACGAGGTATTCGACGGTTCCGACCCCGAATACTCCCAGGAGCATCCAGGTGATGGCGAGGTTGATATTGACGGGGGTCTTGCTCGTGGTGGACTCGCTGGTATGTGAGTTCATGTGTTTTCCTATCCGTGGTAGCGAAGAACTGCGCAGCTCCAGGTGAAACCTGCGCCAATTCCGATCAGGGCGACGTGGTCGCCGGGTGTGAGTGCGGATTCGCTCCGCAGATGCTGCAGGCCAAGGAGGGGGTCGGCTGCACCGGTGTGTCCGATCTGCGAACCGAACCGGCTGGTCGTGTCCGTGGGTGCGAGGCCGAGGGGTTCGAGACACTGTCGGCGTAGCAGCGTCTCGCCGAAGTGAGGGACTGACCATGCACGAAGAGCGGCGAGGTCGATGCCAGCGTCGTCGAGGGCCTGGTCCACAGATCGTTGGACTCCTTCGGCGTTTGCCTTCCAGAACGATTCGAGGCCATAGGTGCGTGCGTAGTCGGCTGACCTGGCGCGCATGCTGAAGGGGAGCGGTTCTCGGTACTCCGGAAGATCTAGCGGAGCGTTACCGCGATGCATCTGTTCGAAGCGTGAGTTCTGTGTCAGCGCGGTCGACAGCACCTGGAACGGCCCGGCGGATCGTGTAAGAACGATGGCAGCACCAGCATCGCCGTATGCCAGGCCCGAGTCTGTGGCCCACCGGTCAAACATGGGCAGACGCCACACATCTGATGCGGTGAGTATGCCGTAGCCTTCATTATCGAGGCGCCTCGCGAGCAGGTCGATGCCGACGATGGAGCCGGCGCACGTGTTGTGGATCTCGATAGCGAGAGTCTCGGGGAAGCCGAGCTCATTGCCGATGTAGGCGCCCCCGTTCCATGCCTCGAGGCCGGTGTGGAGGGCGACTGCGTGAACGATGAGCTCAGGGCTCGCTTCTGTTGGGTGCTCCGCGCCGTACTCTTCCAGTGCGACGCGGCCTGCACGAACCGCCATCACCGGAGCGGACTCCTCGGGCTGTCCCACGGCGGCGCTGACTTGTCGCGATTTCTCCAGTTCATTCTGGGTTAGACGCCCGGCTGTGACAGCGTCGGCGGCTGTTTCCACGGTGCTGGGCAGGTAGCTTCCGAGGCCTCCGATGTAGAGGCTGTCCCACCTCATGCCTTCAAGACCAGGTCGTATTCGGGCTCTAACGCTGTGGCGATATCTCCTGCCTGCAGCTCGGCGACCGTCCGCAGGGTGTGCAGAGCGTGCGCGACTTCGTCGGCGGACACATCGTTGGCGAACTCGTGATCGCCGATGCCTACGGGGCAGCGGGATCCGCTGTTGTCCGCCGCGGTGACGCACCGTGTCGGCCAGGGCGGCGTCGAGGACACCGGGCTCTTCGAGTGAGCTGTTCCAGATGGGCAGGTCAAGAGCCTGCATCGTGGAGAGCACGTGGGCCAGCTCGTGGTGCGTCATGCGTCCGCGGTGGAACGACAGGACGCTGGACAGTGCCATGTCGATGCAGACGGCTTCCCCGTGGAGAAGCTCAGGCAGTGCCTTCATCTCCACGGTCGGGCTGAAGGTGTGGCCATAATCGACGCACCGCTCCAAGTTTGCTTCCCACAGGTTGGGCTGGAGTTCTTCGAGCATCAGGTGAATCGAGGTTCCGATGATGTCGTCTGCCGCGTTTGCGAGGGCGGGGGTGCTGCCGACGAATCCATCGTCGAGGGTGGCGCGTCCATAGGTGTCTAGGAGCGACATCAGGCGGCGGGACTTGATGAGCGCGATCTTGAGGATCTCTGCCATACCGTTGGACAGGTGCCGTCGATTGAGTGAGCGCAGGAAGGAACGATCCACGTAGGTCACGGCCGGGGTGGCGTAACTGCCGATCTTGTTCTTTCCCGTGCCGAAGTTCACTCCCGTTTTCACACCGACGCCGGCGTCCACGAGGCCGATCAATGTGGTCGGAATGCGGATGTAGGGCGTGCTCCGGCGGTAGATGCTGGCGGCGAAGCCCACGATGTCGAGCAGCACCCCTCCGCCGATTGCGATGACGGGCTCGCTGCGGCGGTCGATCCCAGCCGCGGCCATCGTGCGGATCACCGAGTCGACGGAGTCCCAGTTCTTGACCATCTCGTGGGCCTCGAGGACGTGGTACGTGGCCTGCACGCCGTGGCGGGTGAAGTATCCGCGGACCTGGTTCCCGTAGAGCTGTTCGACGGTTTCGTCGATGACGATGAGCCGTCGCGAACGCTCGTCCGCGGCGGGGATCGCACCTGCCGTGGCCAGCGTGGGGTTCGTGACGTCGAAGAGCGCTTGCGCAGCGACTACGTCGTACGTGACCTCGTGGACTGCTCGCACGGTCCAGCGGTCGACGCCGTCTCGAGTGGTCGCTCGCGACAGTCCTTCCTTCTGGGTGTGACGTTCTGCCATCTGGGTCTCCAAGTCTGTTGGTGTTCGAGCTAAGCCGCGTGCCAGGGGCATGGAGGTGCTCAGGCGCCGTGGCACAACGACGCCGACGGTTGTCTGCTCAGGGGGGCGGGGCGTCCGGTCGGCACAGGAACTTCCCCCGTACGAGGCTAGCATCATTCGTGGAATGATCGCTACACGAGTGTGAGGATGATGACCCCGAGGCGAGCATCACATACGTCTCCAAGGAAGCGGCGTATGATTGTGTCGCCCGATGACATGCGATGGGAGGCGGTCCCTTATGGCCGGTGTGCGCGGCCAAGGTAGACGGTTCGACACCCAGGCGGCGCTAGATAATGCGATGGAAGTCTTCTGGCGACATGGATATGAAGGCACCTCTATTGCCGATTTGACGCGAGCAATCGGGATTACGGCATCGAGTCTTTATGCGGCCTTTGACGGCAAGCGTCAGCTCTTTGACCAAGTCGTAGAGCGCTACTTGAACACCAAGGGACGATTCACTTCGCTTGCCCTTGAGGAGGAGAAAGACTCTCTATCTCTGATTCATCGACTGCTTTTTGAGGCATCGAATGAATATGCCGATAGGAGTGGGCCGGGAGGGTGTCTGATCGTCAGCGCTGCAACCTGCGTAACGGATGCAAATCGCGATGTTGAAGAGAAGCTTGAGGCGTACCGTCATTCAAACATCAAGCGAATTGAAGCCGTCCTACGAGCCGATCTCGAGGCAGAACGAATTTCCGAAACCGTTGATCCTGCGGCTGTAGCCAGCTTCGTAGGAACCGTGTTGCAGGGCATGGCTCAGCGAGGCCGGGATGGCGCGACTGTCGGTGAGTTGCGCTCTACGGCCGAGATGACGTTCGCTCAAGTAGAGCGAACCTTGCAGCGTCTGTGAATCTTCCAAGTCGAGGACGCAGAATAGCGTTACTCTCAGATCGGAACGCAGGGCTTCATCTAATACGCGCGTAAGAAAGGGGGGCAATGGAGAGCTTTGTAACTGCACTCATTGGCACGGGCGGGCTGCTCGTTATCGTCAATCTTCTTGCCGGAATCTTGGAGCTTGCGACGATCCGCACTATCCGTCCACCCGAGCATAGGACCTTTACGTATATCCGACTTGCTGCGAACCAGAACCAGACCATCTTCGCCCCTGCACTGGGGGCACTCGTCTCAGGTTTACTCGTCAGCATTTCGGCGTCGTTCTTCTATGAAGGTTTGAGATTGAGCGAGCCATTTTGGTATCGGTACGCTGGAGTTGCTTCCTTCTTCGCCGCCGGGTTCGCGTTGGTTGTGACACTCAGGTCGGCAATCAAAGGAGTTGGCGATCCATCTGAGTTGGCGAATGATCCGTTTACCATACGGGCTGCAGCCGAGGAATACTCGGAAGATGCTAGGCGGGCAACATTGTCGCCGGAATTCCTGGAAAAGCGATTGAGTCAGTGGGAGCGCGATTTACCTGGTCACTCGCTGAACATATCGAGAAAGTCCGATGCAAAGCGAGTTCTTGGGGTTCTCGATAAAGCTGCCGCAACGACAGGCCTCCTGCGATCGACTCGAGCTTCGTCCTCCGTTTACATGGCCGCCCTGGCGGAGTTTCCCCTGCGATTCGTGTAGCCGCTTCTTGGGTTCGTCATACTGCTCCTTGGTGCGCTCTGGTACGGATTTGGTTTTACCGATCTTCGGTCAGCAGCCTGGTGGCGTTCAGCCCTTGCCGTGGCGATCTTCGTTTTTGTGGGGGCGCTGCCAACTTTGACATACTGCGTAGCGCGCGGTAATCGCGCCCGGCTTTGGCATCGAGTCAATATAGAAGCAGTTCGAGATGCTCGAAAGGCTCTGCGTGACGCGCAAAAAGCGAAAGTTGTCGCTGAGGATGAAGATGCCGCGTTGAAACGAGTGCTCGATCGGGCCGATCGATTCCTCTCTGGCAACGATGGATTAACCGGCAGTGATGCCATCTCAATAATTCGCTTTGGGCGACTGCAGATTATGATCAGGCCAAAATAAGTCGCTGAAGCACACGGGTGATCGCGACCGTTGATTAACGTATCCTGGTGCTGCAACGCGACTGGAGAGGGTTGGAAGCTTGACCTCGACTCGCGTTGGTTCCTTGGAGGCTCTTGAGACCTGTGTGAACGCAATATCAACCGAATCGGCGTTGTCTGGGAAAAGCGATTCGTCCAATCTGGAGTTCACAGTACTCTCCCAACGAGAGCGCCCTGGCATCGGCGGTAGGACCCGTTGACGGGCGTCCAGCGACGTACGTACATGCCCGTCGGATAAGATCACAGACGCTCGGCACCACTAGGTTGGTCGCGCGCTCTTTACGTGCGGGCTAACGCTCTGCCGAACCGCCGGTTCGTTTCTCTACTGTCAACAGCAGGCTGGGGGCAAAGGAATAGAGGACGAGGCCAAGGGCAAACAGCAATAGAGGCACACCGAGTGCCCAGGCGACCGTCGAACCAGAGAGTCCAAGTGGGTCTGATGCTGTAGGCATGACAGCAAGGGCCTGGATCAATAGACCGATGACAGCCCCGCCTAGCACCGGACCGGTTTGACGAAGAACGTTGAGGAGAGATGACGCTGCACTGAACTCCTCGCTCCTGAGTGCAGACATGCCCACCGTCGTCAGTGGCGCGATCACGAACCCGTTGCCGATACCGAATACGGTGGTCGCGCCCAAGAGCCACAGCCATGAAACCCCCGTGGCCGCGATCAGTATGCTCAGGGCGGTTCCGATCGCGGAAGCGCCGAACCCGATTTGCAGGACGAGGCGGGCTTTGCCGTCATCCACCCAGCGGCCAGCGGTCGGTGCGGTGACGACGGACGCGATCGAGGCCGGCGCGAGGACCGCGCCCGCCCAGAACGCTGGTTGGCCTGCGACTGATTGGACGTAGTTGGAGACAAGGAAGGTCAGGGCGAACACACCCAGGGCTGCGGCAAGACCAAACAACGCGGCAGTAATGAACCGCGAATTTCGACGGAGAGACTCTGGAAAGACCGCGCGCGCTGGATCAACCCGCCGTTCGTACCAGAGAAGCGCGATCAGGCAGAGCACAGCGAACGGGAGGCAGGCGATGGTCACCGGGTCCCAGCCCGCATGGGGGCCTTGCAAGCAACCGTAGAGGAGCGCTACGAGGCCAACGCCTGCAAGGAGGGTGCCTACGAGGTCGAACTTTGAGGCCTGGGTGACCCCGGTTGGAAGACTTCGCAGGCCTAGGATCACGACGAGGACTGCTATCGGGAGGTTGATGAAGAAGACCCACCGCCAGCTGAGGCCATCGATCAGCACGCCGCCGACGAGGGGGCCGATGATGGAGGCGGTTCCGGAAATCGATCCCCAGATGCCGACTGCGCGGCCTCGGGCCGCTTCGGGGAAGGTGATTCCGATGAGCGTGAGGGTCTGTGGCACCAGCATTCCGGCGCCGAGTCCCTGAACGAAGCGGCCGGCGATCAGGAGGAACGGGGAGTTCGCGATACCGCAGACGAGGCTGGCTGCTGCCAGGATGACGGTGCCCAGGAGGAACAGGCGTCGGTGCCCGAATCGGTCACCCAGGCGGCCTGACGGAATGATTGCCAGCGCAAGAATCAGGCCATAGCTGTTGACCGCCCAGAACACTTGGGCCGTGGTGGCACCCAAGTCCTGTGTCAGCGAAGGCACGGCAAGATTGATGATCGTCAGGTCGAGGAGAGCAATGAAATATCCTCCGGCCAGTGCACACAGCCCAATCCATTGTCGCGCACTGATTGATGGAGCAGGGGAATCTTCTGTCACGTTTTCTCCTCTTTGTCTATAGGGCGGTGTCCACGCCGGTAGCGCATTCGTCGGCGATCGCGAGGTTATCGCCGAACTGAACTAGCCCCCGAAAGTTGGACTGGTTTAACTCTAGGCGGTTAGGGCTTCAAGGGTCTGATTCCGATATTGCATCGGGGTCAGGCCCTTGAGTCGTTGCTGGATGCGTTCGGTGTTGTACCACCCG